>JAEWHT010000258.1 GCA_023387695.1 Pseudomonadota bacterium
TACAAAGGCAGCGGCGACATTGAGTCCGCCGACAGTTTCGAGTGTCGCTGAGCTAAACTCCTAGCTCTTATCTGCCGTCTTCAACCGGTCCGCCATGCGCTCTGCGAAGGCGACCGTGGTCAAATGGGTATTGGCACGTGGGACTTCCGGCATGATCGAGGCATCGATCACGCGCAAGCCCGTGCACCCGACCACCCGGCATTCGGGATCGACAACCGAACGCTCATCATCCGGCGCGCCCATCCTGCAGGTGCCGCTTGCATGCTGGGCGTCGCTGCATTCGGCAAATAGCCAGTCGTCCAGTTCTACATCGCTGAGCGGCGCGTCCATCGAGCGTCCGCTAGCACCATAGTCGACGCGGTGAGCAATATCGGTCACCGCGGGCTGCAGACAGATATCGCGCAGGCGGCGGACGCCGTCGCGCATGCGCACGAGATCGCGGGCGTCGGAAAGCATGCGTTCCTCGACCGCGGGATCGACCTCGGGATCGGTCGAGACGATGCGGACGTGGCCCTGGCTGAAAGCCTGATAGACGGAAACGGCAATGCGTCCCAGCGTGACTTCGGTCATCGATTGCTGAGATCGGGCAAGATTGCCCGCGATCATAATCATGTCGTTGTCGCCGGCGCCGGCGAGACCGGATGCATAGCGCAGGCAGCAATTGGTGTGCCGGTGCATTGGCGTGCTGACCTGGCTGCCTTCGCGCAAATGCAGCAACGCGTTGACGATCGGATGATCCAGCAAATTCTCGCCCACCGGCAAGTCCGCGCGGATGGGAATGCCGAGCCTCTCCAACACGGCTGCGGGCCCAATGCCGGAGCGCTGCAGGATGGCCGGCGAATGGATAGCGCCCGCGCAGAGAATAACGTCACGTGTCGCGCGGGGCGTATAGGATCGGCCGTTTGCGCGAACCAGTACGCCATTGGCGTGCAGCCGATTGCCCTCGAAGGTGATGGTGTCGACCAGGGCGTGACCGACAATGTCGAGATTGGCGCGACCGCGCGCCGGCTCCAGGTAGCCGTCATTGGTGGAGATGCGTAGGCCCGCTTCGCTGTTGATGGCATAGGGCGAGACGCCGGTACCCGTCGGAGCGTTGTGATCCTCACACCAGCCATAGCCGAGACCGAGCGCCGATGCGCGCAGCGCGCGGTCGACATTGCCCCAATCGGGGATCGGCGCGCGATAGACCGGGATCGGACCACGATCACCGTGATAGGAGGCGTCTGGAAAATTCTTGTCCGTCTCGAGCTTGCAGAAATAGGGCAGAAGCTCGTCCCACGACCAGCCCGTGCAGCCAGCTGCCGCCCAGCGGTCGATGTCGTCAGGAATGGCACGGATCGCGATCTGGCCATTGATGGTCGAACTGCCGCCCATGGCCCGGCCGCGCCAGAGCAGCACCGGCTGCTGCCGTTCCGTGCGCCGCGCCAGCAACTTCGGCCAGCGGAAGTCGTCGTCACCGATCGCGCGCATCGGATTGGGGATGCGGATATGTTCCGGCGTGGTCGCGGTACGCAGGTCTTGCCCAGCCTCCAGCAGCAACACGCGATGCGACGGGTCTTCGCTGAGGCGCGCTGCGAGCGTCGCTCCGGCGGAACCTCCGCCGATGATGATCGTATCGTATTCCTGTCCAATCACGTCCTGTGCGCTCCTTCGATCGCTCAACGGGACGCGGCGATCATTCCTTCAGACCAGTTCCGGCGACGCCGCGCACGAAGTTTCGGCGCATCAGCGAGAAGAACAGCGCGCTGGGCACGAGGGCGAGCGCCGCAGCCGCGCTGAGATGACCGATATCCACGGTGAAGCCGGTCTGAAACAGCGCGAGCCCGACTTCGAGCGTATACGTATCCTTATTGGTCGTCACGACGAGCGGCCATGCGAATGACGTCCAGGCCTGAAAGAAGGCCAGCACGGCGAGCGCGCCCAGCGGCCCCCGCATCAGCGGCAGCACGATCCGCAAGAAGATCCAGCCCTCGCCCGCCCCATCTACCCGCGCGGCTTCCAGAAGCTCGTCGGGGATCGACGTCGTCACATATTGCCGGACCAGGAAGATGCCGAAGCTCATCACGAGATAGCCAACCAGGAGGCCGGGCAGCGTGTTCAGCAATCCCGCCGCCTGAACATTCAAATAGAGCGGGATCATGTAGACCTCGAAGGGAACGACCGACGTCGCGATGATGATACCGAAGACGGCCGGAAACCACTTCAGATCAAACTTGCCGAGCACGTAACCGGCGATGGCCGAGGTGGAGACGATGCTGGCCGTCGAGAGCGCTGCGAAGATCAGCGTATTGCCGATCCAACGCAGCAGCGGCGTTTCATGCAGCACACCGAGGATGTTCTCCAACGTCGGCTGGTTCGGAATGATCGTCGGCGGCCAAGCCAGCAGTTCCGGCGGCGTCTTGAATGCGTTGCTGACCAGGAACACCAGCGGCAGCAGCATCATGAAGCCGACGGCAAACAGCACGACGTCGGTCGCGAGGCCGGCAGGCGTGTTGCGATCGATATCGCTGGACGGATGATCTGGATCGCTCATGCGCGGCTCCGATCCCGAAACAGCCTGAACTGCGCGCCGGTCAGGACGAGCACGATCACGAGCAGCACCACGGCTTCGGCCGCGGCATAGCCGACGCGATAGTTTCGAAAGCTGTTTTCGAGCATGTCGAGGACAAGCACGCGAACCAGATGTCCCGGCGCACCCTGCACGTCCGAGGCCAAGACGAAGGCCTGCGCATAGATGTTGTACGACGAGATCAGGGTGATAACCGACACGTACAGCATCACCGGCTTCAACAGTGGAATTGCAACATAGCGGAAAGCCTGAAACGCGGATGCACCATCGAGGCGCGCCGCCTCGTAAAGCGCTTCCGGGACGTTCTTCAAACCGACGAGAAAAATCAGGACGGCGTAACCGATCGCCTGCCAAGAGCACAGGACGATCAGGCACACGATCGACAGAACGGGATCGAACAACCAGGATTGCGCCGGGATTCCAAACCACCCGATGAAGGCGTTGAGCGGCCCGAGCCGCGCATCGAAAATCCATTTCCAGGCCATCGCGGCCGGCACCAGTGACACCACGTGCGGCAGGAAGATCGAGGTCTCGTAGAACCCGCTGCGCCGCAGCCCCTGCCGGCTGT
The DNA here is from genome assembly GCA_023387695.1 of Pseudomonadota bacterium. Taxonomy (GTDB): domain Bacteria; phylum Pseudomonadota; class Alphaproteobacteria; order Rhizobiales; family Xanthobacteraceae; genus Bradyrhizobium. The sequence continues at coordinate 3,138 of JAEWHT010000258.1, forward strand.
TGATCAACGCGGCGAGCCCGAGCCCCACTGGGATGGTGATGAGTAGGACGCCGAAGGCAACGACGGTGGTATTGAAGATCGCTTCGAGAAACAGCGGATCGCTCATCAGCTCGACAAAGTTGTCCAGCCCGACGAACGGCTTCCGCCGCGAGATGATGTTCCACTTGAACAGGCTCAGACGCAGCGTCTCGGCGATCGGATAGACGCGCAGGCAAGCATAGAGGCCGAGGACCGGGAGCAACGCCAGAACCGGAAACAGCCATTTCGGCTTGCTACGCATGGAGTCTCCCGGCGGCCGCCGTTAGCGTTGGGATCTTACTTGGCCAGCAGATCTTCCCGGGCAAGGATCTTGTCGCTTTCTTCAGCTGCAGACTTCAAGAAGGCGTCGACGGCGGCATCGTTTCCGACCAGCGATTTGTCGGTGAAGGCCTTCTCGAGCCGCGCAGCAAGCCGGGTCAGGATTTCGCTGGCCGGGCTGATCGCCGGCACCGTGAAGAAGACGTGGTCGGCGGGCGTGTTCACGAAAGCGCCGAGCTGCGGAATCTTGCTGATGACCGCTGAGTAGTCGAGCCCTTTGCGGTTCGGCACCCACGCGGTGTTCTCGACCAGCCACAGCAAATTCTCGGGCTCATTCGCCTTCTGAACGAAATCCCAGGCGATCTGGCTCTTCGGCCCCTTGTTGGGAACGTAGAGGTCCACGGGGACCATCAGCGTTCCCTTCGGCAGCGGCGCCGTCGCATATTTGAGGCCAGGCGCCTTCTTGGCGACGTCGCCGATCACCCAGGACTCCCGGATGAACATTGCGGTCTGGCCGAGCTCAAAGGCCTCGGCGTCCGCCTTCATCTCGGGCGAGACCGTGCGATAGTTCACGACGTTGTCGAGATACAGCTTGAGCGCATTGCGGCCGGCTTCGCTTGCATAGGCCGCGCGCCACTTGCCGCCCTTCTCCTCCAGCAATGTTCCGCCGAAATTATAGAGAATGGTCCAGTACTTCTCTGCGATACCGGAGCCACCGCCGCTGAGACGCAGGCTCCAGCCGCTGACCGTCGGCGCACCGGATGCGTCGCGCTGAACGAGCTTCTGCGCATAGGCAGTGTACTCCGCCATCGTCTTCGGCGGCGCAGTGAGACCGGCCTTGGCAAACATATCGGTGTTGTAGAACAGCGCGCCCTGCCCCTGGAACAACGGCACACCGTAGATCTTGCCATCGTACGACGCGGTCTTGACGCGCGTCATGTCGTAATTGGCTTTGACGAAATCGACGATCGAAGCCGGGGGCTCCGGAATCAGGCCTGCCTCCAGATAGCGGGCAGCTTCGACCTCCATCTCGATGACGTCGCCGGCAGCGCCTGAAGGAAGCGACAGCGCCAGCCGCTTCTCGTGCTCGCGCAAGGCGATGGCCTCGACGCTGATCTCGAGATCGGGGTACTTCGCCTTCAGCTGGTCGCCAACGCGCTTGTAGAACGGGGCAAGGTCAGGCCACCCGCTCCAGATGGTCAGCTTCTCGGCAGACGCCGGCGAGGCCAGCATTGGCAGGGTGGCAGCCACAGCCAGCAACCGGGCCGCCGACAGCCAGAAGGATTTTGCAATGAAGGCCATGTCCCCGCTCCCAGAACTTTCCAAATCCTGACTAAAAGCTGTCATGCAACCGGTTGCGTGTCAATTGCGATCCGTTGCCGCTTTCAGAGGCTTGTGACCAAATCGTCAGCGGCCTTTGCGTTTAGCGGGCGCCGGACCCGTGCTCGCGCGAACGACGAGATGAGAGTTCAGCTTGTGGCGGATCTCCCCAGATGCGCCGCCATTCATCTGGCTGAGCAGGAGGCCGACCGCGACGTCGCCTGCGTCGGCGCAGCGCGCCGACACCGTCGTGAGTGGCGGATACGTGGTCTCTCCAAGCACATCATCGCAGCCGACCACGCTGAATGATTTGGGCACATCGACGTCGAGGGCGGCAAGCCCTGCCAGCAGGCCCTGGGCAACGAGATCGTCGAACGCGATCGCGGCCGTCACCCCGCTGGCGACGATCGGCGCGGCTGCGAGACGGCCGGTGTCGTAGGATGGCGGGCGCGCCGGAATGGCGATCACCTTGAGCCCGCGTTTCGCCGCTTCTTTCCGGACCGCATTGCGCCGCTGCTGGTTGGACCATGACGTCGTGGGGCCGCTGACATAGGCGATGTGCCGATGCCCAAGCTCAGCCAGATGCGCGATCGCCGCTTCAACGCCCGGCGCAGTATCGATCAATACCCGCGTAATTCCCTCGATATCGCGGTTGATGAGCACCAGCGGCCGGCGCGCTGCATAGATCCGGATTTGCGCTTCGTCCAGCCGCGATGAGGCGAGAACGATCCCCTCGACCTGGCCGATGAAGCGACCGAGCAGCAATTCCTCACGGGCAGGATCCTCGTCCGAGTTACCGAGAAAGACGCAGAGTCCTGCCTTGTCGGCATGAAGCTGGGCGGCCCGGATCAAAGGCGGAAAGAACGGGTTCGCGACATCGGAGACGATCAGCGCGACGTTGCCGTGCCGGCCGGTTGAGAGCGCGCGAGCGACCTGGTTGGGGACATAGCCGAGCTTGTCAGCCACCGCCTTGACGCGCCGGACGGTCTCCTCGCTCAGCATCCCCGGTCGCGTGAAGGCGCGCGAGACGGTCGCGCGCGAGACCCCGGAGAGCTTCGCGACCTGGCTTATGGTCGGCGCGGTCTCTGAGCGCTGCTCCCTGCCGTCGCGTTTCACCCGGGACGTCTCCTAATGCGGGATCTCGGAAACTACACATGCCTTGAATCGCCGGCGGGGCGCAAGCTTGACATGCAACCGATTGCATTACATCCTTGATCCCGCGGAGTGACAGGTCCCGACGAGAACCACGGATGAGCATGATGGCTTCGGGCGCTCCAGAGATTGCGATATCAGAGACGCGGGTTGCGATGGGCCGGGCTGCGGCACACGATATCGCTGCTGCCCTACGCGTTCGCCTCGCGCGGCAAGATAATGTGAGGATGGTATTCGCGGCAGCTCCGAGCCAGGCAGAGATGCTGGATGCGCTAACGAGAGAGCGCGATATCGATTGGCGCCGCGTCACCGCTTTTCACATGGACGAATATCTTGGACTTCCCGCACTTGCCCCCGAGCGCTTTGGCGCTTGGCTGACCAACCATTTCTTCTCGCGCGTTCCCTTGGGCACCGTCCATTTGATCGGACAAGAGCCGGATGCTGACCGCGAAGCAGCCCGTTATGCGGCGCTTCTCGCAGACGCGCCCATCGACATCGTGTGCCTCGGTATCGGCGTCAACGGGCACCTGGCGTTCAACGATCCACCCGTCGCGGATTTGCACGACCCCAAGCAGGTCAAGATCGTCGAGCTCGATGCGATCTGTCGGCAGCAGCAGGTTGACGACAAGTGCTTTGCGACGCTGGGCGACGTTCCGACCCACGCGATTACGTTGACGATCCCCCGGTTGCTGGACGCCCATCAGCTCTTTTGCGTGGTACCTGGTGCTGCCAAGCGCGCCGCCGTCGAACAATCCCTGTACGGTTCCATCGGCGCGGCCTGCCCCGCCAGCGCATTACGGACGCATCCGCGATGCACGCTGTATCTCGACCGGGATTCCGCACCGCCACGACTGCAAGCGCCGGCGCGCACATGAGCAAGACGACGACATCCGTCTCGGGCCGCGATCCGGAGACCGGTCAACCTCACACGATCACAATTGCCGATGGCCGCTTCTCGGACATCGCTCCCGGCGGTGCTGATGACGGGCATTGGCTGTCGCTCGGGCTGTTCGATCTGCAATTGAACGGCTTCCGCGGCCACGACCTCAATGGCGGCACCGATGCCAAGACGGTTCGCGATCTCGCCCTCGCCGTCCATGGCAGTGGCGTATCGCGCTTTGCGCCGACGCTGATCACGGCTTCCCGCGCTGCGCTCATCGATGCCTTGAAGGCGATCGCACGGGCGCGCGACAGCGATCCGCTGGTCAAGCACGCGATCCCCTTCATCCATGTCGAGGGACCCCATATAGCGCCGGAGGACGGTCCTCGCGGCGCGCACCCGGCCGAACAGGTCAGGCCGCCCGACCTCGATGAGTTCGACGCCTGGCAAGCCGCCTGCGGAAACCTCGTCGGCCTCGTGACGATGTCGCCGCACTGGCCGCAGACATCAGCCTATGTGCGCGGGCTTCGCGCACGCGGCGTTCATGTTGCACTTGGCCATACCAACGCCACCACAGCTGAGATCTCGGCCGCAGTCGGAGCCGGCGCCATCTTGTCAACGCATCTCGGAAACGGCATCGCGGCCCAGCTGCCGCGACATCCGAATCCGATCTGGACACAATTGGCGGAGGACAGGCTTTGGGCGAGCTTCATCGCCGATGGCCACCACCTTCCGTCCGAGACCTTCAAGGCGATGCTGCGCGCAAAGGGCCTCCAACGATCGATGCTGGTGTCGGATGCCGTCGCCCTCGCGGGCTTTCCGCCTGACATCTACGACATGCCCGTCGGTGGACGCGTCGAGCTGAAGGCGAATGGCCGACTGGAAGTCGTGGGCACACCGTTTCTGGCGGGAGCAGCAGCCAGCCTGCCGTTCGGGATCGCGACGGCGAAACGAATGGCCGGATTGACTCTGACCGAGGCATTGCGGCTGGCGACGATTAATCCGCGCGCACCATTCGGCCTGCCAGCTCTCACAGCCGGAGCGCCCGCGGATCTGCTTCGATTTCGTCTCGGCGATGACGGATCCATCATCCCAGAGACCACCTATGTTGCCGGTCAGCCCTTTCCGGCCAAGCCTTGAGGAATTGAGATGAGCCAACTTCGCATCGGGTTGGTCGGTCCAGGCGCGATCGGAGAAATCCACGCTCGCGCAATCAGGGCACTCGACGAGACCGTCCTGGCCGCCATTGCCGGCGGCACGCCCCAGCAGATTGCCGCGTGCAGCGACGGCAAACCTGTTCCGACATTTGCGACCACCGACGCCATGCTGGCCGGCGCGGATATCGACGCGGTCGTGATCTGCACCCCGAGTGGAGCGCATCATGACGTTGCCCTTGCCGCGATCAGGTCCGGCCGCCATGTGCTTGTCGAGAAGCCGCTTTGCGTTGATCCGACCGAAGCCGCATCGCTGGTGCGTGCGGCCGAGAGCTCGCAGCTGACGTGCGGAGTGGTCTCGCAGCGCCGGCTAGAACCACAGCACCAGGCGATCAAGGCATTGCTCGATGCAGGTCATCTCGGGCAGCCGCGCCTGATCGAAGCGGCGATCCATTGGTATCGCTCCGATGCCTATTATGCGGAGAAGCCATGGCGCACTGAGGATGATCACGGCGGCGGTTCGCTGTTCAACCAGGGCGTCCACAATCTCGATCTGATGCTCTGGCTATTCGGACCCGTAGCGAGCGTTCAGGGCAAGACGGCGACGCTCGGACACACGCACGCCATCGAGGACACGACGGCGGCGCTGTTGTCGTTCGTATCCGGCACGCTGGGCGTGATCGTGACGAGCACGGCGCTGCCTCCGGGGCGGCCAGCGATGCTGCGCCTGTTTACGCATCGCGGCAGCTGCGAGCTCGCCCATGACAGCGTTGTTCGCTGGGATTTCCCCGGCGTCCCGCAACCGGCGAGTTCGACAGGACCGGGAAGTGCCGCTAACGATCCCAAGGCCATCGGCATCGAGGGACATATCGCGCAATGGCATGACTTCGCGCAGGCGGTTCGGGAGCGACGAGCTCCCGCCGTTCCATTCAGGGATGGATTCGAGGCGACGCGTGTGATCACTGCCATCTATCGCTCGGCCGAGGAAGGTCGGGCCATCACCCCCAACGATATTTCGTCGCTGGTATAGCCCGATGGCCAGCAATGCCTCGTCAACACTCGATATCGCCATCATAGGCGCCGCTCATCCGCATATCGAATACGTGCTCTCGGAGGTCGTTGCGAGGTCTGACGTCAGGATCGCGGCGGTCGCCGATCACGACCCGGCGCGCCTTGCCGAGCTTGAACGGCGCACACAGGCCCCGGGCTATTCCGACCGGATCGCACTGTTGGACGCGCACAAGGTCCAGGCCGTCGCGATCTTCAGCGAATTCGGTCTCAGAGCTTCAGTTGTCGCCGAACTGCTGCGCCGGAATATTTTTGCGATCGTGGACAAGCCGATGGCGGTGACGCTCCCGCAACTCGCCTTGATCGAGGAGGCCCTCGCCGGCCGCGACCTGCTGACGCTTCTGCTCGAGAAACGCTTTTATCCCGTCACCCTCGCGCTCCGCTCGGTGCTCGACAGCGGCGAGTTGGGCGACATCGTCTCGATCAGTTCAACCGGCCCACACAAGCTGGTGCCAAGCCGTCGTCCGGCGTGGATGTTCGAGCCATCCACCTATGGCGGCATTCTTGCCGACCTGACGGTCCATGACATCGATCTCGCGCTTTGGCTGACGGGCTACACCAGCGGAACGATCAGCGGCTGGGTCTCGCCCACCCCGGCGGCCGGCACGACGAATTTTCCTGCTCTGGGACGCGCCATCCTTGCTTGCGACAACGGCCCGCAATTCGCGATTGAAGTCGACTGGATCCAGCCCGAGGCTTCTCCCCGCCATGGCGACTATGCCATGCGGATATCTGGCACCCGCGGCCGAGCCGACGTTCTCTTCGCCGAGAACCGGCTTCTCGTTGAAACCGCGACACGCCCCCGACGCGAGGTCGACCTTCCCCCTGGCGGCTCGCCGTCCGGTTTCGTCTTCGATCACCTTGCTCGCGGAATGCCGCTACAAATTTCAGCGAAGGACGCACTACGCGCCACACGCATCGCCATCCTTGCCGAGGAAAGCGCCAAGCAAGGCGGCGCTCCTCAACGATGGGGTTGAAGCTGACCTACAGCTCCCGCAATCCCGCAAAAAGCTCCTTGAATTCGCTATCGACGCGATAGAACACCGCGGGTTGCCCCAATGGCGCCGCGACCGAAATCTCCTGTCCGCCCGCAAATGTTTGGCCGGTCCAGACATGAATCCAGTCGATCCCTGCCGGCAGGTAGAGGCTCCGCTGATCCTGGGATGCCTGCCAGACCGGCGCGACAAGCAGGTCGCGGCCATAGAGATAGCAATCTTGAATGTCGTAGGTCCGCCGGTCCTCTTCGTGATGGAGGAACAGCGGACGTTGCACTGGAAGGCCTTGGCGCGCAGCTTCGAGTGACAATGTTCTGAGATAGGGTGAGAGGTGAACGTAGATCGCGGTCATCCCGGCGAAATGGTTGAGCACCGCGGGATCGCCGTCGAGCTGCAAATTGTCACGGGGCCTGTTGCCTTCGTGGCTGCGCATGACAGGCGTGAAGGCCGCCATCTCGCTCCAGCGCATCAACAATTCGGGTGTGCGCACATTGCCGAACAGGCTGGTGTAGCCGCCGATGTCGGAGTGGTGGAACGCGTTGCCAAGCAGTCCCGACGACAAGGCGGCGCAGATCACCGTGACCAGCCCGTCATGCCTGGAAAAGTCGACCGATTGATCGCCGGCCCAGAGCCAGGGGCAGTACTTCTGCGCGCCCGTGAAGCCGGACCGCATGAAGAACACGGCATCGCCGGTACGGCCGCGGCTTGCCACCGCCTTGGCATTCGCTTCGGCCCACAGCGTCGGCCAAAGATTGTGCGCAAGCCTTGCGTCGATGCCGCTGGCGAGACGCACGTCGACCGGCAGATACTCACCGAAATCCGCCATCCAGCCCGACAGGCCGTAGTCGAGCATCTTCTTGCCGATGATTTCCTCGGAGAACCATGCCGCCGCGTCCGGATTGGTGAAGTCGACGGTGCCGCAGTGAAACTCACCGAAATCGATCAGAGACGTTCGTCCTGAGGCATCCTTGACGAAGTAGCCGGCATTCTCGGCTTCGGCGAAAAGAACGCCGTCATTGGCGAGATACGGATTGACGTAACCGAGAAAGCGGATGCCCTGGTCGTTCAATTCGGCGATACGCTGCCGCAGACCCGGATAGCGCGTCTCGTTGGCCTTCCAGTCCCAGAACAGCCGAGCGCCAAAGGCCGTCGGCCGGATCCCGACCCAATCCTCGCACCAGAGGCCGGACACTTTCACGCCGGCCGCGCGCATCGTCGCGAGGCGCGTGAACGAGTTAGCGCCGTCCTTCAGGCCGACGATCGCTCCATTGTAGATCCATTCCGGGAGCGGCGGCTGGCGGCCGAAACGTTCGGACAGCGTCTCCACCAGTGCGACGAAGGTCGGCGCGGCAAACAGCTCGATGCGTTCAGGAACGGCCCAAGCCTCGATCTCGTGAAACTCGCTCTCGCGAAAATCAAACACGCTATAGGCGGACGTCTCGACGTGAAGCGCGTAACGCGCGGACGACAGGTAAGTCGGTTGCGGATAGTTCGTGTGATAATAGTCGCCGCCGGCATGGCCCGCGGCGTCCGCCTTGAAGGTGATCTCGGTAGTCTTGTCGCGGCCGACGCCCGGCTCCGAGCTCCACAACGGAAACCGCCGCCCGCGCAAGTCGAAGTAGGAGAATTGCTCGCCGCCTCCCCAGACGTGTTCGTCCTGGTCAGCCACGACGCGCAGCCAAAACCGGTTCAGGGACGGATCGAGAGAGCGCAACGCCAGCGCGTTGCCCTCGAGCGTCACAGCGAGCCGCGGCGGCTGCCCCTTCGCCGCGGACAGCATGATCGTGTCGCCGTTGATCTCAGCATGCGCGAGCGGGCAACGTTCGGCCAGTCGATCATCGATTGTGAAGCGACCGCGATGCATTTTGATGCTGTCGTTGCCCCAGCCGACGAAGAAACATGGTGCTGCCGCGCTGTGCGCAAGGATCCGGCGGCCTGCGATGGAAATCGCAAAGCCGGACGACGTGGTCTCAAGTTTCAAGTTCATTCGTCTTGCCTCAACTCAGCCCTTGATGCCGCCTGCGGTCAGCCCCGAGACGACGCGCTCCTGGAAGATCACGATCAGGACCGCGACGGGCACGATGCCGACGACGAGCGCGGCCGAGATCACCGGCCAGGGAAACGCGAACTCGCCTTGATAGAGCTGGATGCCGACCGGGAGCGTCCGCAATCCCGGATTGGAGTTGAACGACAGCGCCAGCAAGAATTCATCCCACGCGTTGACGAACGCGAGGATGCCGGCAGTGAAGACACCGGGCGCCGACAGCGGCACCACCACCTTGAACAAGGCACCAAACCGAGTGCAGCCGTCGATCATGGCGGCATTCTCCAGATCGCGCGGAATACCTTCGAAGAAGGACGTCAGCACCAGGGTGCACACCGGCAGGCTCAGCACGGTGTAAGGCAGGATCAGCGCCGTCCACGAATTGAGGAGGTTGAGCGCGCGCATGGTCTCGAACAGGGGCACCAGCAGCGTCACCAGCGGAAAGGTCGAGATCGCGATGATGACAGACATGATCAATCCCCTGAACCGCAGGTTCAGCCGCGCCAGCGCATAGGCAGCGAGCACGGAAACGATCAGCGTGAGCGCGGTCGAGAGCAGCGCGACCATGAAGCTGTTGAAGAGGAAGGTGAGCAGCGGCTGGTCGGTGAACGCCTGGATGTAGTTCCGCAGCGTCGCTGCGTGCGGCAGCCAGGTGATCGGCTTTTGCGTAAGCTCCGCCTCGGTCTTGAACGAGGTCAGCAGGATCCACAGCGCCGGGAACAACCCGTTCACGACGAGAATGAGCGCGGCGATGACCCGCAGTGGCTTGCCTGACAGGGCCGAGCCGAGCGTGGAGGTAACAGCCGCGGTCATGACGCAGCCCCACGACCGCGGATCATGCGCAAATAAAGTGCAGTGACCAGCATCGACAGACCGAACATCACCACCGCGAGCGCCGATCCGTAGCCGAGATCGAGGAACGACACGGTGTTCTGGTGGATGTACATGGCGAGCGTCGCGGTCTCGGTGCCCGGCCCACCGCCCGTCATCATGTAGGGAATATCGAAGGTCTGCAGCGCGGTGATGGTGCGGAAGATCAGCGCGACCACGATGGTCGGCTTCAACAGCGGCAGCGTGATCTCGAAGAACTGCCGCACGCGCCCGGCGCCGTCGACGTCGGCCGCCTCGTAGAGCGAACGCGGAATGGTCTGCAGGCCCGCAAGAATGATCATCGCCATGAAGGACGAGGCCTTCCAGATAATGGCAAGGCAAATCGCAGCGAAAGCAAGCCGCGGCGAATTGAACCAGATTACCCCGGGCAGGCCGATCCGGTTGAGCACGTCGTTCACGACGCCGTACTCGGAATGGAAGAACCAGCCGAAGATCAGGCCGGCGAAGGAAAGCGGCAGCGCCCAGGGGATCAGCAGCGAGAGCCTCACCGGCCATTTCATCTGGAATGGTAGATTGGCGAGCAGCGCGAGCGCGAACCCGACGAGGAGCGAGCCGGGCACGGTGATGAGCGTGACCAGCACCGTGTTCCAGGTTGCCTGCCAGAACACGGGATCATCAGGCATCTGCTTGAAGTTCGCTAGCCCGGCGAAGCGGGCCGGCAGGCCCGACGTCAGCGACAGGTCGAGGAAGCTCGTGTAGATCAGCCGGCTCACCGGATAGACGATCATCACGCTGAGCAGGAGCGTGGCGGGCGCCAGAAGAATTACGGCGAGCGTGGTGTCGTCCGGATCGGACCAGCGCGACAGCCACGCGCGCCGCGCACTGGGGCGATCGGCCTGGCTCTTGAACGTCGATGTCGTCGTCATGCGGCCCGATCCGGATTGCAACACGCGCCGTTAGCGGATGATCCGCTTCAGGCGGGCCTCGATCTGTGCGGCGCCGTCCGCCGGCGTCGTCGCGCCCGCAAGCACCGCGTTGACCGTAGTCCGGATCGCCTCACTGACCTCGTTGTAGCGCGGCGTCACCGGCCGCGGCTTTGCGGTTTCGACGATCGGCTGCGCGTCGGCGAACCACGGCACCGCCTTGGTCACATCGGTGTCTTTGTAGAGATTGCCGTAGGTCGGCAGCAGCGAGCCGTTGATGGCCATGTATTTGGAGACCTCCGGGCTCGACAGATAGGTCACCAGCTTCTTGGCTTCCTCCTGGTTCTTGGAAAAAGCGGAAACGCCCCACTCCCAGCCGCCAAGGCAGGTCGCCTGTTCACCACCCTTGATGGCCGGAAGCCGTGCGACGCCGACCTTGCCGACCACCGCGGACTCGGCGCCCTGCGACATCGCCCATGCATAGCCCCAGTTCACCGCGAACAGCACGTTGCCGGCCTGGAACTCCTTGCGCGTATCGTCGGTCGCGACTTCGGCGATGTTCTTCTTGGCAACGCCGCTGTCGGCGAATCCCTTCCAGAGCGCGAGCGATTTCGTCGCTGCCTCGCGATCGAAATCGAGCTTGCCGTCCTTGGTCACCACCTTGCCCTGGCTCCAGTACGGGACGAGGAAGGTGCAGACCGCGCCTTCGATCGCCTTGCCCTGGAACGACAGGCCTTGCAGGTTCGGATTCTTCTCGCCGTCCGCGACCTTCTTCGCGGCGTCCGCGAGCTCGTCCCAGGTTTTCGGCGGCTGAAGCCCGTATTTGTCCAGCAGGTCCTTGCGATAATAGAGGAACATGGAATCGGCAAAGGCGGGCAGCGCTACCACCTTGCCGTCGACCGTGTTCGCCTCGGCATAGGCACGCAGATAGGACGACATGTCGCTTGCGATCGGGCTGGTCCAGCCCGCCGCTGCAAACTGCGCCGGGCGGATCACGTCGAGCATCAGCACGTCGAGCGAGGAATCCTTCGCTGTGAGCACCGTGTTGAGATATTGCGCCTGCATGTCCGAGGTCGTACCGCCAAGCTCGATGCTGACCTTGACGCCGGGATTGCGAGCTTCGTACTGATCGAGCAGCGTACGCCAGATGGCGGGCTGCCCCTGGCTCGTCACGAAGACCTTCAGATTGGTCTCGGCCGATGCGCCGGTTGCGAATGCAAATGCTACGCAGCCGAGCAGCAATCCCGCCATCTTTGAAATGCGTCCTGAACCCATGCCGTCCTCCCGGAAAAAATCGCCGCTTGCTTGCGGCTTGATTGAGTTGCTGCTGATGGTCTCGCTGCACACCCTCTACTGCAAAGCGCGCTCCGTCTCCGGATCGAATAGGTGAATCTTCGCGGGGTCCAGCCCCAGCTTGATCGCCTCGCCGGCTTGCGGGCGCAGCTCGGGCGGCAGCCGCGCAGTCAATGTCGCGCCGCCCACCGCAAAATGCACCAGCGTATCCGAGCCGAGCGGCTCGACGACCTGAACCTGGCTGTTCAGGCCGACATCGGACGCTAGCGGCGTGAAATGCTCGGGCCTGATGCCGACAATGAATTCACGCCCGTCGGCCGCCGAGAGTTTCGTTCCGGCACCTGCAAGCGGCAGACGGTTGCCATCGGCGAAATCGAGATAGCCTTGCGCGGCCTTAGCCTTCGCAAAATTCATGGAGGGAGCGCCGACGAAGCCGCCGACGAAAACGCTCGCCGGACTGTTGTAGACCTGCTCGGGCGTGCCGATCTGCTCGATGTCGCCGCCGCGCAGGATGACGATGCGATCGGCCAGGGTCATCGCCTCGACCTGGTCGTGAGTGACATAGACGATGGTAGTCCCGATCGTCTGGTGCAACCGCTTGATCTCGGTGCGGACCTGACCGCGCAGCTTGGCGTCGAGATTGGAGAGCGGTTCGTCGAATAGGAACACCTGGGGCCGCCGGACAATAGCGCGGCCCATCGCGACCCGCTGACGTTGCCCGCCGGAAAGCTGCCCCGGCCGCCGGTCGAGCAGATGAGTGATGCCGAGCATCTCGGCCGCGTCTCTGATCTTGGCGTCCGCATCCGCAGCGTTCGCGCCACGCACCTTGAGGCTGAACCCCATGTTCTCGCGCACCGTCTTGTGCGGGTAGAGCGCGTAGTCCTGGAATACCATGGCAATGTCGCGCTCGCGCGGCGGCAGATCGTTGACGATGCGATCGCCGATCCTGATCTCGCCGCCAGTGATGCGCTCGAGGCCGGCAATCATGCGCAGCGTGGTCGACTTGCCGCAGCCGGAAGGACCAACCAGCACCAGGAATTCGCCATCGACGATCTCGAGGTCGATAGCCTTCACGACGCGGAACGCGCCGTAGCTCTTCTCAAGCTTGCGCAGGCTGACCGAAGCCATGAGCCGTGTCTCCCGTCCCGACGGTTCTGAAGCCGTGGTGATAGCTGATAATAGCGCTGCGATCTCTAGAAATCAACGAGGCGACAACGCCAGTCGATCCGGCGGATTAAAAGGCGGATTTTATTCTTATCTATCTGATTATAATGAATATATTTCTCGACCGGCAAAATGAGATTGTATCGCTCCCAAACTTCGGCTACATCTTAGCGCTATTATTTCGAGCCACGTTGGACATGGCGGCACCAAAGCCCATACGCGCCCGGCGCAAGATGCAACGGGTCACGATCATGGATGTGGCTGCGCGCGCAGAGCTGTCGCCCTCCACGGTGTCCCTCTATTTCAGAAAGCCCGATGCGGTGTCGGCGGCTGCGAGCGAAGCGATCGCACGCGCCATCGAAGCGCTCGACTATGTGCCGAACCTGATGGCCGGTGGCTTGGCGGCGGCCTCATCGCCCGTAGTTAGCATCATCGTGCCGTCCGTCCGTAATGCGTTTTTCGCCGAAACCGTCGCGGCGCTGCAGGACGAACTCGGCAAGCAGCGACTACAGGTCATGCTCAGCCACACCGAATACAAGGAGCACGACGAGGAGAATCTGGTCCGCACGGCACTGTCCTGGGCGCCTGCCGCTGTCGTCTTGACCGGCCTCTCTCACAGCGCGGCAACGCGCAGGCTGCTCCGCGACAGCAAGGTGCCGATTGTCGAAATCTGGGAGCTTGGTTCCCCGACCATGGACATGGCGGTCGGCTTTCACCACGATCAAGTCGGACAAGCGGCTGCGTCGCATCTCATCCAGCGAGGACGCAAGCGATTGCTGTTTCTTGGCGCCCGGCTGCACGAGGATCGCCGCGCTGCGCGACGCGCCCAGGGTTTCGCTGAGACGGCGCGCAACGCGCCTGAGGTCACCGCTGATATCATCCAGCATCCGGCGCCGGCGAGCGCCGAGGTCGGCGCCATGCTGCTCGGCGAGGCCCTGCATCGCTTTCCGAACGTCAACGGGATCGCCTGCTCCAACGACCATATCGCCCTCGGCGTGATCTTCGAATGCCAGCGGCTCGGCATTGCCATCCCCGAGCGCCTGTCGGTGGTGGGCTTCGGCGATTTGAGCTTCAGCGCGGCCGCAAACCCGTCGTTGACGACGATCCGCCCGCCTGGCGACCTGATCGGCAAGGAAGCCGCGCGGCTGATCATCGCGAGGATCGCGCACCCCGACGCCGCACCCGAACGGAGCGTCATCGACACGCGCTTTACCCTGCTCCATCGGCAGAGCAGCTGATTATCAAGCGAGGCCGTGCAGTCGATGCAGAGAGCGCTTGTCAGGAACGAGCGCTAGCGGCGCTTTCGCGCGGCCGGACTCGTTGACAACATGGTCGCGCTTCGGTACCAATAGCTAATACTACGAATACGTATTAAGTTTGCTGACGTGTTCGGGGCGATTTGGCTCAGTCTTGGACGGAGTATCCATGATGCGCTCTTCGTTGAAATGGCTTCTCGTGATTGCAGCGAGCCTGGCCTTGCTAACCCCGGCGCCGCGCGGTCATGCTCAACCAGCAGGGCAACCAACTCGAATTGCCATTGCCATGTTCGGGCCGCATCCAACGCTGCAGCAGGTCGTCGAAGGCTTCAAGCAAGAGATCGCCGCCCAGGGGATCAATGCGGTTTACGACGAAGGCAACGTCAACTTTGACCGTTCACTCGCTCCGCAACTCCTGACCCGGTTAGCCGCGGCTAATCCAGCGCTCATGCTGACGATCACGACCCCGATGACACAAGCAGCTCGTCAAGTCCTCGCCAGCCGCAGCTTCCCGATTGTGTTTGCCCCGGTCACGGACCCCGTGGCTGCCAAGCTCGTGCCGTCCTGGGAGCATGGTGACGCGCTGATGACCGGTGTGTCGAACATTCCCGATTTGGACGCGACCTGTGACTTCATCAAGACGCTGCTTCCGTCGGCGACACGGCTCGGAATCGCCTACAATCCTGGTGACGACAGCGACGTGGCCTTCGTCAGCAGGTTGGAGAAGATCGTTGGCTCCCACGGGCTGCAACTCGTCAAGGTCGGCATCGACAATGCCAACGATATCGCACCGCGCCTGCAATCACTGCAGGGGCGAGCTGACGCGTTGTTTGTACCCGCATCGAGTCTCCTCCAGCCGGCAGCGGCGACAATCGCGTCTGTGACCAATCGCATCAAGCTTCCCGTGTTCAACAGCAACACGACGCAAGTGGTCGACCACCAGTTTCTCGCTGCGCTGTCGGTGGACTGGAGCCGCATTGGCGTCAATGCCGGCCGCATGGCCGCAGACATTCTGAAGGGCAAGAAGCCGGCTGACCTGCCGGTATCGCTGCCATCGCGCGCCGATCACGAGATGAAGATCAGCGCACGTCGCATGAGTGATCTCGGACTCACGCTTCCGGACTCGCTGAAGAACTGCAACTGCGTGGTCCAGTAGTTCGATTCACGGCGCGGCCCGGTAGGCTCGGTTGAAGCGAGCGCGAAGCCAATGATCCAACTGCATGATGCAAGAGTTGTGTTTGGCTCCGGTACGCCCGACGAGAAGGTCGCGCTCGACGGCCTGAACCTGTCGTTGGACGAAGGCAGCTTTACGGTCGTCGTTGGTGCGAACGGTGCCGGAAAGAGCACGCTGTTGAACGTGTTTGCCGGCTCGATCGTCCCGCTTGGCGGCCGCCTCCTCATTGATCGGACTGACGTCACGTCGTGGCCGGTCTACCGCCGCGCGGCAATGGTGTCTCGCGTGTTCCAGGATCCGATGCTCGGCACGGCCCCTACCCTCACAGTCGAGCAGAACCTCGCGCTTGCGGACATGCGCGGCAAAACTCGCACGCTGTCGATGGCCCTTGACCGCAAACGTCGTCATCGTTTTGCCGAGCAGCTTTCGGCTTTCGGTCTTGGCCTTGAATCGCGCATGACAACCCTCACCGGCACGCTGTCCGGCGGTCAGCGTCAGGTGCTGGCGCTGATCATGGCAACTCTCAATGCGCCACGCCTGTTGTTGCTCGACGAGCACACGGCCGCACTCGACCCTCGCACGGCCGCGCTGGTGATGGACGCCACGCAGCGCGTCGTTGCTACTCAGCGGCTAACGACGTTGATGATTACCCACAACATGCAGCACGCTGTCGATTACGGGGATCGGTTGCTGATGATGGACGCGGGCCGCATCAAGCTCGACGTGGCAGGAGAAGAGAAGGCCGGCCTTGGTGTCCCGGAGATCGTGCAACGCTTTGGCACGGCAACCGACCATGTCCTCTTGCAAACTGTGGTTTGAGACGTCCGATGGAATTCTTCTCGGTCTACTTCAATCTCATTCCGGTGACGCTGGTCCAGGGACTTGCCTACGCCTTCGTGGCGACTGGCATCATGATCCCCTTCCGCTTGATCAGCCTGCCCGATCTGTCGAGCGAAGGTACGTTTCCGCTCGGCGGCTGCATGGTCGCGACCCTCATCACGGCTGGGCTGCATCCTGTCCTGGCCACTCTGCTGGCCGCTTGCTGCGGCTTTGCAGCGGGCGCAGGTACCGCGCTGATTCACCTCAAGTTCAAAGTGCACTCGCTGTTGGCAGGTATCCTCACGGTCACCATGCTGTGGAGCCTCAACTTGCGAATTATGGGCAAGCCCAACTCTGCATTGTTCGGGTTGCCAAACGTTTTCGACTGGCTGAATCCCGCCATCGCCGGCAGCCTGTTTCTCCAGTGCCTGCTATTTCTCGTCCTGCACATTCTGCTGATCGGTCTCTTGTGGTGGGGCCTGCAAACTCACGCGGGCCTCGCCTTGCGCGGCGTCGGAGCCAACAGCCAACTCGCTCCCTCACTCGGCATCAATGCGGTGCGCTACACCGTATTCGGCTTCGGGATGGCCAACGCCATCACCGCATTCGCCGGGGCTCTGATCGCGCAAAGCCAGGGTTATGCCGACGTGAGCATGGGACTTGGTCTGCTGGTCAACGGCCTGGCGTCGGCGATCATCGGAGAGGCGATCATCGGACGGCGGCACCTGCTGGCGCAACTCTGCGCGCCGGTGGTCGGTGCGATCGCCTACTATCAGCTTGGCTCGGTTGCCCTCTCCCTGGGGTTGGCCCCGTCAGATCTCAAATTCGCGACAGGACTTTTCGTCCTCATGACGATCGGATGGCCCGTATTGACCGGAAAACGGCCGGGAGCCGCTCTCAACAATTGACACGTCGACGATGCTTCCACGCGTCGTCTGGCTCGATGAAGGACCTCAAATGCGCATTGGCATCATTGGCTATGGCTACATCGGCAGGCACGTGGCACATGCGATTCTCGAACAACCCCAGCATGGAATGGAACTGGCGTTCGTCCACGCGCGCAAACCCGAAAAGCTTGCTGGACTGCCAGAGGCCTGCCGCGCAGAGCGGCTCGACGACATCGAGCGCTTCGATGCAGAATTGATCGTCGAATGCGCGCATCCCGACGTGACGCATCGCTATGGCGCTCGGTTCCTGCAACACGCAGACTACCTACCGCTGTCCGTCAACGCATTGGGCGATGCGCACACCGAATCTGCGCTCCTCGAGTCGGCACATCGTCACGGCCATCGGTTGCTGATTCCGCATGGCGCCCTGATCGGCCTCGACAATCTCGCGGAAGTGCAAGGTAACTGGGCTGAAGCGACGATCACCTTCCGGAAGCATCCCCGAAATATCGATTTCACCGACGCGGGCATCGATCCAACAGACATTAGCGATACGCGCATATTGTATGACGGACCGGTGCGGGGCATCACCCGCCTGTTTCCGCGCAACGTCAACACCATGGCTACCTTTGCCCTGGCGACGGTCGGGATGGACCGTTGTCGTGCCGTTCTCGTGGCCGATCCATCGCTCGATGTGGCGATCGCCGAGGTCCGCGCTGTCGGGGTTGATGGATCGATCCACGAGTCACGCAAGGTCGTCCCGGTCGTGGGGGTGTCGGGCACGGAGATGCTCGCCTCACAATTGGGCTCTGTTTTGCGCGCCGCAGGCACGCGGCTTCCAGGGCTTCAATTCGTGTGACGTGGCCTTGTCTGGACTATACCTTTGATCAAGAAACCCACATTCAAGCTTCTTCACCATTTGCCGCATTTGCTGCGCCGTGCTCACTTTGCGGCGGAGGCCGCGTTCGTACAGATGCATGGCAATGCGGTGACGTCGCCTCAGCTTGCGCTGCTGTCAGCCGTTTTGCGCCAACCCGGCTGTTCGCAAAGCCAGGTCGCGCAAGAGATTGGTCTCGACCTCAATACCTGCAGTGATTTGGTGACCCGAACGATCGCCAAGGGGCTGCTGGTCCGCGAGCGTTCGAGCGTCGATGCACGCAATTTTTGTCTTCAATTGACCGAAGAAGGCAGGCAAGTCGCCCTCGATGGAATTGCGAGGGCACCAGCCTATCAGGAGGTGGTCGCGCATCGCTTGACCGCCGAGGAACTGAAACAACTGACAGCTTTGTTGCGCAAGTTATTGGGCTTTGCGTAGGCGTCGTTCTCGTCCCACAGCCTTGCTTGAGCGGGGTCGCCCCCAGGGCAGCAGCCGCAAACCACACAGCGATTGGCACAACCGTTCTGCGGTCGGCCCCAACGAAATATCCCTAAGCTTTTGAAATGCTTGGTGGGCGCTCCGGACAGGCCGGGCGGCCGCAAGCCACCTCGCCAGCAAAGGACGGCCCCCTGCGCGCCATTAGGCCCCACCATCAGAACCAAGTCGGATTGCGCTGGATCGGAAGGCTGACTAGGAAGGTCAGATGAGCACCGAATCCTCCTTGAATTGGCCCGTTGTAGAGCCGCCGCCTCTCCTGCCCAACCCGCGACGCCGATGGCCGCTGATCCTGTTGATCATCGTTGTGCTCGCGCTCGCGGGCGCAGGAGCTTCTTACGCCTGGCTGAACCCGGGATTGTTCATGTCGTCCGCTGGTCGCGACGGTACGGACGCTGACGCTGGGTCTGGCGACAAAGGCGTGATCACAGACCTGCTCGCCTCGCAGCAAAAGACCAGCGACGATCTGGCCGCCATCGACAGAGCCATTGCCGACCAGCAGGAGCAGCTCAAGGCGATCGTCAATCAACTCTCAAGCCTCAGCTCGAAAATTGACGCCATGAGGAGCCCGGCCCCGCAAGCTCCGGTCGCACCGCCGTTCCCCTCGCCGCCCGCAGTCGCTGCGCCCGCAGCTTCACCCACTCAGACAGCGCCGGCGCGAACTGTTCACGCCGCTCCAAAACAAAAGAAGCCGCAACCACGTTCGATAAACACCTCGGGCCCGATCTCGGTTGGAGGAGCCCCATTGAACGCGGCTCCGGATGCGACTGCGCATTGAGCCGCTCGTCACGCTCTCGGTACTACGACACGAATCACCAAATTTGGTTTGGTGCCGCTGGCCTGTAGATCAAGCTAAGCGCCCGTCACCAATATCTGAGCCGTAGAATGCCGGATGCCTCAACCGCTTGAAGTATCCTGGCGACTCACGCCAACTCCCTCGCCTTGGGGGATTTCATTACATGCATCAGCGCCTGCACGACCTTCCGCTCGACGGTTTCGCAATCATTGTGGACGGCCACGCGAAAACGACCTTTGCCACCAAAGAAGGCGCGCACAGAGCCGCCGTTGAACTGAAGGATCGATTCCCATCCATCCAGATCGGAATCTACGACGCGGCCGCCAAACAGACCGAACTTGCTGGTTGAGAGAAAGTCACCCGCATCTCGAGTGCCACTAGCTAGCCGGTTGCCCATGCAACCGGACGGCCTGAGCCTATGAGCTGGGGAAGACGGTCAAGGGCTTCGCTCGCGGCGGCTGAGCTGCTCTAACGACGGTGAAGCGCTGATAGGTGGCTCTCGCGAACGCCGCGCCCGACCAAGCGAGAACAACGTAGAATGACCTGCAAGATGAGGTCATCCCACCGTACCAAGCCATGCATATTAAATGCTTGATTTGATGGTGGGCGCACCAGGGCTCGAACCTGGGACCCGCTGATTAAGAGTCAGCTGCTCTACCAACTGAGCTATGCGCCCGAAAGGCGGTCAATGCCTTGCGAGGCCGGTCGTTTAGCAAAGCGATCCGGGTCTGGCAAGCGATGTGACGCATGTTTTCCAAGGTTCTTCCACAGCCTCGAAAATGCGAAAAGCCGCTGGATTCCAGCGGCTTCTCAGAGGTTAATACCCGGGAAATCCCGGTGCGCTCAGAGACGCCCTTCCCGATCCGGGCTGCCATCACGGTCGCCGCCGCGGAAGTGGTCCATGCCACGTTCCATCATGCGGTCCATGCGGTGCTCCATGAAGCGCCGGGGCGGGCCGTCCTCGCCACCGCCGAAGGGGCCACGGTGATGGGTCAGAATGGCCAGGCGGCGCTTCTGGCCGTCATCCAGGCTCTTGTAGAGCGGATCGGCGGCGTCGGCGATCTTCTTCAGGGCTGCCGAAGTCGCGCCCATGTCGTCGGCACGCTGGCGCAGGCGGGCGACCGGGTCGTCCGGCTTGTCGCCGTTCTTGGCAGCGTCTCCCGGGCCGCCATCCATCCGCGCATTGGCGCGGTCGATCCGCAGCTTGGCGAAGTCGCGCACGGCGGCCTCGACCGGCGGCCACAGCTTCTCCTGATCGGCATTGAGCTTCAGCCCGGCATGCACCGCGGCGATCCGCGCGTCGACGAGCGCGGCGCGGTCCTCGGGGTTCATGCGGATGTGGTGGAAGTGCTCCATCCACGGGCGATGAAATTGGGCATAGACCGCGCCCGAGCCGGCGATGCTGAGCACGGCGATGGCGGCGATGGTGAACTTCCTCATACGAACCTCCTCTGGAAGGATGTCCTGAAGATGGGCGCCGCGAGGCCAAGGTGCAACTTACAACTTGGACAGACAGCGCGTTCTTACGAAGAAGTAACGGCTCTGAATTTTAATTCATCTCCGCAGTCGGAAATCATTTGCAACAAAGGGCCTCCGTGCAGTTGCGCGGAAGCGCTTCATTACTCATTCAAACCAGTTTGCAGCGCACCTAATTCGTCGGGCCGCCTAGTTGGTCGTGCTCTTGGCTTCCTTCTGGAATTCGTCGATCAGCGGTTGGCCGACGCGGCTCGCGGCATCCTTGTAGACCGGCTCCATCGCCTTGCGCATCGCCTCGTCCTGCTCCGGCGTGAGCTTGATGATTTCGCTCTTGCCACTCTTCTTGATCTCGGCGAGCGCGTCGTCGTTTTCCTTCTGCGACTGCGCGTTGTTGAAGTCGGTCGCTTCCTTCATCGCTTTCGACAGCTGGTCGCGGATGTCGGCCGGCAGATCATCCCAGAACTTCTT
Source organism: Pseudomonadota bacterium (assembly GCA_023387695.1). GTDB lineage: Bacteria > Pseudomonadota > Alphaproteobacteria > Rhizobiales > Xanthobacteraceae > Bradyrhizobium. The sequence continues at coordinate 24,507 of JAEWHT010000258.1, forward strand.
GTTCACGATCACGACGTAACCGATGTAACCGTGATTGGTCTCGGTGATGTACTTCTGCACCTCGTGCATCTTCTGCGTATAGATGTTCGACCAGGTGTTCTCCTGACCATCGACCACGCCGGTCTGCAGCGCCTGGTAGACTTCCGAGAACGCCATCACCTGCGGCAGCGAGCCCAGCGCCTTGAACTGCGCCTGCAGCACGCGCGAGGACTGGATGCGGAACTTCACGCCCTGATAGTCCGCCGGCGTGATGAGCTTCTTGTTGGCGCTCATCTGCTTGAAGCCGTTGTCCCAATAGGCGAGGCCGGTGATGCCCTTCGGCTCCAGCAGTTTGAGCAGCCGCGCGCCGAGCGGGCCTTCCGTCACTTTCCGGAGCGTTTTCAGGTCCGGAAGGATATAGGGCAGATCGAACACCTCGAACTCGCGGATGCCGAGCGGTCCGAATTTCGAGTTGGACGGCGCCAGCATCTGCACGCTGCCGAGCTGCAGCGCCTCGAGCTCTTCCTTGTCCTTGTAGAGAGTCGAGTTCGGATAGACTTCGACCTTGACCTTGCCGCCGGTGTATTTCTCGGCGAGTTCCTTGAATTTCTCGGACGCCTTGCCCTTCGGCGTATCGGTCGCGACGACGTGGCTGAACTTGATGATGATCGGCGATTGAGCCGATGCCGGCACGGCCAAGCCAAGTGCCAGTACCGCGATGGACGCGGCGGTCGCGAAGATGCGCATAGTCTCTCCCTTGTTATTCTCTTGGGCGGCCCAATTCGGGCGCCAATCCTCGAGCCGGGAGCATCAATAGCGGCTCGCGCATTGAGCCGCTATTGGCCGTTCGCAGGGCTGCTATTCATCATAAACGCCGTCATTCCGGGGCGATGCGCAGCATCGAACCCGGAATCTCGAGATTCCGGGTTCTCGCTTCGCGAGCCCCGGAATGACAAGTTTCGCTTATCAGCTCGCCGCAGCCGTCGTCACATTGTCGCGCTGACGCTTCATGACGATCTTGTTGAGCGCGCCGAGATAGGCCTTGGCGGATGCCACCAGCGTATCCGGATCCGCGGCGCGTGCCGTCATCGAACGTCCCTCCTGCGACAGGCGCACCGAGACTTCAGCCTGCGCATCGGTGCCTTCGGTGACCGCGTGGACCTGGTACAGCTCGAGCTTGGCCTCGTGCGGAACCAGACGCTTGATGCAGTTGAACACCGCGTCCACCGGACCGTTGCCCTCGGCTTCCTCGATCTTGATCTGGCCGTCGACATCCAGCTTCATGGTCGCACGCTGCGGACCATGGGTGCCGGCGATCACGGTCAGCGAGGTCAGCTTGATGCGATCGTGCGACGCGGCCATCTCTTCGTCGACCAGCGCCTCGATGTCCTCGTCGTAGATGTCCTTCTTGCGGTCGGCGAGCGCCTTCATCCGCGTAAACGCATCTTCCAGCTGGTTCGGGCCGAGCTTGTAGCCCATCTCTTCCAGCTTGTGCACGAAGGCATGGCGGCCGGAGTGCTTGCCCAGCACCAGCGAAGACTGCTTCAGGCCGACCATTTCCGGCCGCATGATCTCGTAGGTCGAAGCGTCCTTCAGCACGCCGTCCTGATGGATGCCGCTCTCATGCGCGAACGCGTTGCGGCCGACGATGGCCTTGTTGTACTGGACGGGAAACGAGGTCGCCGCCGACACCACCTTCGAGGCGCGGGTCAGCTGCGTGGTGTCGATCTTGTTCCAGTAGGGGAATTTGTCGTTGCGGACGTTGATCGCCATCACGATCTCTTCGAGCGCAGCGTTGCCGGCACGCTCACCGATGCCGTTGATGGTGCACTCGACCTGACGCGCGCCGCCGACCACGCCGGCCAGCGAGTTCGCCACGGCCATGCCGAGGTCGTTGTGACAGTGCACGGAGAACACGGCCTTGTCGGAGTTCGGCACGCGCTCGATCAGCGTCTTCATGAAGTGAGTGTATTCCTCCGGCACCGTGTAGCCGACGGTGTCGGGAATATTCACCGTGGTCGCGCCGGCCTTGATGACGGCTTCCACGATGCGGCACAGATAGTCCATCTCGCTGCGGGTGCCGTCCTCGGCCGACCATTCGACGTCGTCGATCTGGTTGCGCGCGCGGGCGACCATCGCGACCGATGTCTCCAGCACTTCTTCCGGCGTCTTGTTCAACTTCACCCGCATATGCAGCGGCGAGGTCGCGATCACGGTGTGGACGCGGCCGCGCTTGGCGAACTTCACCGCTTCAGCGCAGCGATCGATGTCGGCCGGATGGGCGCGGGACAGGCCGGCGATGACGGCATTCTTGGAGCGGCGGGCGATCTCGCTCACCGCTTCGAAGTCACCCTGCGAGGTGATCGGGAAGCCGGCTTCGATGACGTCGACGCCCATATCGTCCAGCAACTCGGCGACCTCGAGCTTTTCCTCGAAGGTCATGGTGGCGCCGGGGCACTGCTCGCCGTCGCGCAAGGTGGTGTCGAAAATGATGACGCGGTCCTTATCGGACTTGTTCGCGGGGGCCATTCTAAAATTTCCTTTTGAGCTTTTGCGCCGTCTGTGTGCTGGGCGCTTGAGGTGTCCGGTGATCTCGACCAACCCCTGAGTGCCCAGGCGCGTCGCGCCCAGCCGGCCCTCAGGGGCAAGTAAGAAGAAGCCCGCCAATAAGGAGGGTGGGCAGCAGCGCGGCCGGGATCGTGGCGGCGGCCAGAGCCACCTCCCCAGAAATCCCATCGATTTGGCCGCGAATCAGCATTGCCAGACCCTTTTGAGCCCCAAATCCTCGGTCAAAACCGTTGACGGTTGGTTGCCGGGAGGCTCAACGCGTCGTTTCTAGACGAGAAATGGCAGCAACTGCAACGCCAAAAGATGGTCAGGGGGACTGACCTGACCCGGGTCGACGGCGCCCCTCCATCCCCTCATGCGGTGACACATGAACTCCGCCCCCGGATTACGCTTTGCTCCATCCGGGCTACGAGGGTCTGTGGCAACGGATGATGTCAGCTATCCCGCGCGGCGGGCGCGGGCTCTGGTTTCCCAACGGTTCAGCATCTGGCCGAGCTCGCTCGTCGTGGGAGCCGGAGCCGCCATCTTGTTAGTGGCTGTAACGTCGTTGGTGTTGGCTGGAGCATTGGCGTTGAGCCAGTCCGGCTGTTCGTAACCGCGCCACCGCCGGGCTTCCGCGCGCCGTTTGCGTGAGACAAGTTCGCGCGCAAAATAGCCGGCCGCGAACGCGATCCCGAGCAACGCAATCAATATAAAAGCACCCACACTCAACTCCGGCTTGGTCCCAGGGAAGTTTGTGCGGAGCAATGAGGGCGAGGTCAAGGCTGACGGCCGCATCATTCCGAGCACGCACGAACAGTCGTTCACGCCGGTGGAACCGTCTCGCGCAGCTTCTGCTGCCGCGTTTGAGACGAAGCTGCGACGAATTGGCGACATCATTTTGAATTCACGCAAAGGATGCGAACCCGGCTATCGCAACTCTGCGCAGACCGGACTAACCTCGTGTTGCTCGGCCGGATCAACCGGCCAGCTGAACTCAATCGGGAGGACGCAAAATGACACGCCAACAGCAGCGTGAGCGGGAAGCTGCGCTTTCACGAAGAACATTGGTCCAGGGCCTTGCGCTCGGTGCCGCCGCGACGATGGCCGGAACGGGCACAGCGATAGCCCAGACCGGCCCAGCCGCACCGCCGACGACGATCACCACACCGCCGCGCGATTTCAGTCCGCGCGGCGCGCCGACGACTTATTTTTGGGACCCCGATATCATCGCCGTTGATCCGTCCTTCAACGATCTCGCCCAGCCCAACACCTCGATCAAGCGGCTCTACACCGGCGTGCTCTGGGCCGAAGGTCCGGCGTGGAGTGCGCAAGGCCGCTATCTGCTCTGGAGCGACATTCCCAACAACAGGCAGATGCGCTGGAGCGAAGACGACGGTCATGTTAGCGTGTTCCGCACGCCGTCGAACTACAGCAACGGCAACTCGTTCGACTTCCAGGGCCGCCAGCTCTCCTGCGAGCATCTGACCCGGCGCGTGACCCGCTACGAGAACGACGGCAGCGCCACGATCCTCTGCGACAATTATAATGGCAAGAAGCTGAACTCGCCGAACGACGTCGTCGCCCATCCCGACGGCAGCTACTGGTTCACCGATCCGCCCTATGGCGGCCAGCTCTACGAAGGCGAGCCGGATTCAGGCGGCAAGCTCAATCCGAGGATCGGACAGCCGGCCGACTTCATGCCGAAGAAACGTGAGTTGCCGACCAATTGCTATCGCATCGATCCCTCTGGTCGCGTCGATCTCGTCGTCAGCGAAGACCAGGTGCCCGATCCGAACGGCCTGTGCTTCTCGCCTGATTACAAGAAGCTCTATGTCATCTCGACCGGCAAGGGGCCGGGCGATACCGGCCCCGGCGGCAAGGGCGAGATCTTCGTGTTCGACGTCGGCAGTGACAACAAGCTGTCCAATCTGAAGCGCTTCTCCGACTGCGTGATCGACGGTGTGAAGTGCGGGCCGGACGGCGTGCGCTGCGACGTCAACGGCAATGTCTGGGCGTCCAGCAATGCCGGCCGCGCCGTCGGCTATAATGGCGTGACGGTGTGGTCGCCAGAGGGCAAGCTGCTCGGCCGCATTCGCCTGCCGGAAGTCTGCGGCAACATCACCTTCGGCGGCCCGAAGCGCAACCGCCTGTTCATGGCCGCGAGCCAGTCGCTCTACGCGGTGTACACGGCGACGCAAGGTGCGGGGGTGGCCTGAGGCGGCCGCTCCTCCTGCTACGACACGGCGCCGGCGAGCCTCGCCGGCGCCGAATTGTTTGGATACGTTGTCGATGAAAGAGGAAACATCGGATGTTGAAGCCATGCGCGTTGTGATCTGCGGCGGCGGCGTGATCGGGGCTTGCACCGCCTTCTTCCTCCGCCGGCATGGCATCGATGTCATCGTCGTCGAACGGACAGAAGTAGCGGCCGCGGCATCGGGCAAGGCCGGCGGCTTCCTGGCGCGCGACTGGTGTGCCGGCACGCCGCTCGATGCGTTGGCACGTCGCAGCTTTGCGCTGCATGCGCAACTCGCGGATGAGATCGCGACCGATTGGGGTCACCGGCCCATGAACGCCTATAGCGGCTTTGTTGCCAACGATGACGATCCTCGCCGGCATGCACGCTCTGCGCTCGACTGGCTGGCCGACGGCGTCGTCATGACCCAGCGCATCGGTACGCCGGAAACAACGGCAATCGTCCACCCGCGCAAGTTCACCTCAAGCATGATGAACGCGGCGCTCGCGAGCGGCGCCGAGCTTCGCTCGGGCCGTGTCACCGGCATGGTGCGCGATGGCATGACCGTGAAGGGTGTCGAGGTCGAAGGCAGCGTCATCGATGCCGACGCCGTGGTGATCGCCATGGGCCCATGGTCGCTGCTCGCGGCTCAATGGATGAGCCTGCCCGCAATCTACGGCCAGCGCAGCCCGAGCATCGTGTACGACACAGGAACAGACGTGCCGGCAGATGCATTGTTCCTGGAGCATGATCAAGACGGCGTCTCGATCGAGGTGTTTCCGCGCGCCGACGGCAGTACGCATGTCACCGCGCTCTCCGACATCGCGCCGCTGCCACTCGATCCGGCGGCCGTGACGCCGGATCTCGATGCGATCGCGCGCCTGCAGCTCATGTGCGAGCGACTGTCGCCGCTGTTTCGTCCGGACAGGATCATCGCGCAACAAGCCTGCTTCCGGCCCGTGACGCAGGATGGTCTGCCGCTGATCGGTAGGGTGCCGCAGAGCGACGGAATTTATGTTGCGACCGGACACAATGTGTGGGGAATCCTCAATGCGCCCGCGACCGGCGAAGCCATGGCGCAGCTGATCGCGGATGGCGTAACGCGCGATGTCAATCTCGCACCATTCAATCCCGGCCGCCTCGAGCCGCTCGATCCATCGCTTCTCCAGGCGCGCTGAGGCTGCATAGGAACAGCCTTGTTAGAAACACCCTTACGCGCCTGCGATGTAATCGCATGCCCATCGACGAAATCTGCATGCCTGCGCGCGGAATACTGATCCGCCGTGCCCGATAATTACGCAGCTAGACTTTAGTCCCCATCGTACAATCCTGAATACAGTTTTACTTGCCGAGGATTCTCTCGCCGTTATAGTCCCGTCCCAATTGCTCAAAGAAGCTTGGTTCAAGGGAGAGAACAACATGAATAAAGCACTCTCATGTGCATTGCGAAGTGCGTTAGGTGCGGCCGCAACCGGCGCCTTGTTGGCGGCATCTGGCCCTGCACTCGCGGCCGATCCGATCAAGATCGGCGTGATCGCGGAAGCGCAGGCGATTGCCGGCGCATCGATCCCGCAGGCGGCGCAGCTTGCTGCTGACGAGATCAACGCTGCCGGCGGCGTCGATGGCCGCAAGATCGAAATCATCGGCTACGACAACCACTCCTCCTCGGCCGACTCGGTGCGCGCGTTCCAGCGCGCGGTGAACGAGGACAAGGTCAACATCGTCATCGCCAGCTACATCAGCGAAGTGGTGCTGGCGCTGGAACCCTGGGCCTCGCGCCTGAAGACGCCGTTCGTCACGCCGGGAGCTGCCTCTAACGAAATCAGCAAGAGCGTCCACGCTGATTACGAGAAGAACAAGTACACCTTCCACGGCTACCTGACCTCGGCGGCGCTGGCCCTCTCGGTCTGCGATGGCGCCAAGGACCTGCTCGTCGACAAGATGCACATGAAGACGGCCGTCATCATGAGCGAGGACGCGGCGTGGACC
>JAEWHT010000292.1 GCA_023387695.1 Pseudomonadota bacterium
AAAATGGTGCCCAGGAAAGGACTCGAACCTTCACGGCCGTTAAGCCACTGGCACCTGAAGCCAGCGCGTCTACCAATTCCACCACCTGGGCATGCCGTTTGGGGCACGGAGGCGGTTACTACGGTTCAGTGACGCCGTTGTCAATTCATGGTTCGGGATGCGGATTGCGCATTGCAAACTGGCCCGATACAAGCCTGATAACACGCACTCTTCCTGCAGAATCGGACCCAGGATCGCTCCCATGGCATCGAATTCGGAAACTCTCGTCACGGTTTTCGGCGGATCGGGCTTTTTGGGCCGGAATGTCGTCCGCGCGCTGTGCCGGCGGGACTACCGGGTCCGGGTCGCGGTGCGGCGGCCGGAGCTAGCCGGATACCTGCAGCCCTCGGGCAAGGTCGGCCAAGTCCACACCATCCAGGCCAATTTGCGCTACCCGGCTTCGGTCGAGGCGGCCGTGCGTGATTCGGACGTCGTGATCAATCTGGTCGGCATCCTCACCGAGGGTGGCGCCCAGACCTTCGACGCCGTCCAGGCCAAGGGTGCCGAGACCGTCGCCAAGGCGGCCGCCGCCGCAGGCGCGCGCCTGATCCATGTTTCGGCAATCGGCGCCGATGCTGATTCGCCCTCGCGCTATGCCAAGGCCAAGGCGGCCGGCGAGGCGGCTGTGCTGGCAGCGGTGCCGTCGGCCACGATCTTCCGCCCCTCCGTGATGTTCGGCCCCGAGGATGAGTTCACCAACCGCTTCGCCGCGCTGGCGCGGATGTCGCCGGTGCTGCCGCTGATCGGCGGCGAGACCAAGATGCAGCCGGTCTATGTCGGCGACGTCGCCACCGCGATCGCGGATGCCGTCGACGGCAAGGCCAAGGCGGGCGCGACCTACGAGCTCGGCGGCTCTGAAGTGCTGACCATGCGCGAGATCATCGAGGCCATCGTCGGGATCGCCGATCGCAAGCCGATGCTGGTGCCGCTGTCGTTCGGCCTCGCCCGTCTCAAGGCCGCATTCCTGCAATTCGCCCCGGGCGCGCTGAAGCTGACCCCGGACCAGGTGACGCTGCTCGAGCGCGACAATGTGGTGTCGGATGCAGCAAAGGCTGCAGGGCTCACGCTGGAAGGGCTCGGCATCACGGCGGATTCGCTGGAAGCGATCGCGCCGCAGTATCTCTGGCGCTTCCGCCCGCAGGGTCAGTTCCAGCGCAAGAGCGCGTAAGGATCTTGCTTTACCTCGCCCCGCTTGCGGGGAGAGGTCGGATCGCCCTTGCGATCCGGGTGAGGGGGTACAGGTCTCTCGACGACCTCGCGTGTGGAGAGAGGCCCCTCACCCCAGCCCTCTCCCCGTAAGAACGGGGCGAGGGAGTGCACCGCCGTCGCGGCAGCAACATCTCAAAACTTCAACTTCTTGAACACCGCCTCGGGCAGCGTCTTGATGATCAGCATCACGAGACGCCATTTGCCGCTGACGTAGACGACGTCGGTCTTCTTCTCGACGGCGCTGAGGATCGCATCGCCGACGACAGGCGCGTCGACGGTGAGCGGGCCGATCAGCTTCATGCCCTCAGTCATCTTCGTGCGGACGAAGCCCGGCTTCACCGTGACGACGTGTACGCCGCCGCGGCTGGCGCGGGCGCGCAGACCCGAGAGGAAAGCGGAGAAGCCCGCTTTCGCCGAGCCGTAGACATAGTTCGAGGCGCGTCCGCGATCGCCTGCGACGGACGACACGCCGACAATGGTGCCATTGCCGCGGCCCAGGAATTTTTCCGCGAACAGACCGAGGATCAACGATGGGCCCTCGTAGTTCGAGCGCATGATCGTTGCGGCATGCGCGAGATCGCTCTCGGCGTTTTGCTGCACACCCAAAAGACCGACGATCGAGATGACAACGTCGGGCAACACCGGAAGGCTGGCGACAAAGCCATCGAACGAAGCTGTGTCGAGCACGTCGAATTTTAACGTGCTCGCTTCGATGCTGTAGCGCGCGCGCAGATCGGCGGCGTCAGGCTCCAGCGCCGAAACTTCGCGGCCTGCGAGGCCGACATCGTAGCCCGCCTTGGCAAAGGCGCGCGCCGCGGCGCGGCCGATATCGGAGGAGCCACCGAGCACCAGAACGGTCTTGCGTGACGTCACGGCTTAAACCTCATCGAACAGACGTTGTGAAAGTTTCGAGCGGATGAGCCAGTCGGGATCGAGCGATTTGCGGATCGCGTTGAAACGCGACAGCGCGGGATAGCCGGCCTCGAAGGTCGCGCGCGACTGGCGCGCATCCTTGGCAAGATAAATTCTGCCGCCGGCGGCGACGACGATACGATCGATCTCGTCAAGGAAATTCAGGATGTCGCCCTTCACCGGGAAATCCAACGCCAGCGTGTAGCCGGGCAGCGGAAATGACAGCAGGCCATCGCCTTCGCCGAGCTTCTTGAGCACCGCGAGGAACGAGGCATCGCCGCGTTTCGAGACGCGATCGAGGATATTGGCGAGCACCGCGCGCGCAGCGGCTTGCGGGATCACACATTGATGCTGGAGGAAGCCGCGGCGTCCGTAGATGCGATTCCAGTCAGCGATGCTGTCGAGCGGAAAGAAATAGGGATAGAGCGAGACCACATGATCGCTGCCGGCACGCCTTGCGCCCATGCGGTAGTAGAGCTCGTTGAAGGCGCGGATGCTGAGGCGATTGAGCGTCATCGACGGCAAGTCGACGGGTATAGCAAGCCCGGGATTTTTTCCGACGGGGAATCGATCGGCGCCATCGGCAAGCTCATCAGCACGCGCGTGCTCGCCGAGATAGATCAGCGAGCGGCCGAGATCGCGCCCGCGCGCCACGCAATCGATCCACGCTACCGAATAAGTTGCGGAATCGCCTGCCTCGAGCGCGCGCATGGCGGCGTCGAGATCGGACGCCGAGATCACCCGCTCGCGGATCCAGCCGGTCTCGACAGAGCGCAGCCGCATCGTCGCTTCCAGGATCACGCCGGTGAGGCCCATGCCGCCGATGGTCGCGAAGAAGGCATCGGAATTTTGTTCGCGCGAGATCTCGATGGTCTCGCCCGCGCCGGTGCGCAGCAGGATGCTGTCGACATAGCGGCCGAAGCCACCCTCGCCATGATGGTTCTTGCCATGGACGTCGGCCGCGATCGCGCCGCCGACCGTGACGAAGCGCGTGCCCGGCACGACGAATGGCAGGAAGCCGCGCGGGCCAAAAGTGTCGATGAGATCGGAGAGCAGCACGCCGGCTTCGAGGCGAATGAGGCCGGTCGCCGGATCGAACGACCTGACCCGGTCGAACCCGGTCATGCCGATGGTCCTGACAGGGCCGATCGCGGCATCGCCATAGGCGCGGCCATTGCCCCTCGCCACCGAGCCGGCAACGACGGCGTCAGTCACCGCCTCGAACGAGCGCGGCCGCAGCACTTCGCTATCGACGACCGGGAAGCGTCCCCAGCCGCTGACGAGGGTCATCGTTCAGCTCCGCCTGCGGGCCACCCCGCCACCGAAACTGCCTAGCGCTGAAAAGCTGATATTGCGTTGCGGTTCGTCAGCAACTTTTCAAAAGTTAACGGCCGAGCGCCAGCGCGATCAAGCCGAGGGTGCCGATGACGACGCGCCACCAGGCGAACAGCACGAAGCCGTGCCTTGTGACGTATTCCAGAAACGACTTCACGACGATGATCGCCGTGACGAACGACACCACGAAGCCGATCGCGACGATGCCCATGTGGTCCATCGTCATCTCGGAGCGGTTCTTGTAGAAATCGTAGGCGAACGCACCGATCATGGTGGGGATGGCGAGGAAGAACGAGAACTCCGCCGCCGCACGCTTGTCGGCGCCCAGGAACATCGCGGCGACGATGCTGGCACCGGAGCGCGACACGCCCGGAATCATCGCGATGCACTGCGCGATGCCGATATAGAGGTACATCAGCAGCGGAAAGCGCGTGGCGTCATGCTCGCGCGCCTTGAGATCGAGCCGGTCGACCCACAACAGGATGGCGCCGCCGACGATCAGCGAGAAGCACACGACCCACGGGTTGAACAGCATACTCTTGATGTATTTGCCGGCGACGAGGCCGACGACGACAGCCGGCAGGAACGCCACCAGCACACCGATCACGAAGCGACGCGCATAGGCATCGCCCGTGAACATGCCGATCGCGACGTCCCACAATTTCTTGAAGTAGAGCACGACGATCGCGAGGATCGCGCCGAGCTGGATCAGGACCGTAAACGAATCCCAGAAGGCGCCCTCGCCGAGACCGAAGAAACGCTCCGCTAGCAGGAGGTGGCCGGTGGAAGAAACGGGAAGGAACTCGGTCACACCCTCGATGATGCCGAGGATCACTGCCCGTATTGCATCTGACATATTTACGGTCCATTTCGGCTGGAAAAACGGGGTTCTTCTCGCCTATTCGCCCCTCGCTCGCAATCGCAAAATGCGCTAACGCGCCCTTGCCTCGCGGTTTTGAAGGACTAGTGTGGCACCGCACAAACATTGATGGATTCTTAAGCACCATCAAATAGTCAAAGGCTTCATGTTTACGCTGTTTCATCATCCGTTCTGCCCGCATTCGCGCTTCATCCGCCTGATCGCGGGCGAATACGGGCTCGAACTGAAGCTGGTCGAAGAACGCAGCTGGGAGCGGCGCGAGGCGTTTTTGCTGCTCAATGCGGCCGGCACGACGCCAGTTCTGGTGGATGACGAACAGCCGCCGATTCCGGGCGCGGCCATCATCGCCGAATATGTCGACGAGGCCTATGGCGCCGAGATGGGACCCAAGCGCCTGATGCCGGAGACGATCGCCGAGCGCGTCGAGGTGCGCCGGCTGATGGCCTGGTTCAACGAGAAATTCTTCGAGGAAGTTTCGCACCCGCTCGTCACCGAGCGCATCTACAAGCGCTTCATGAGCGAGGACAATGGCGGCGGACCGCCGTCGCCCGACGTGATGCGCGCCGCCAAGGCCAACGTGCGCTATCATCTCGCCTATATCGGCTGGCTGGCGCAGACGCGTAACTTCCTCGCCGGCGACCGGCCCACTTACGCGGATCTCGCCGCCGCGGCGCATCTCTCGGCGATCGACTATCTGGGCGACGTGCCATGGAGCGAGGACGACGCGGCAAAGGCGTGGTACGCGCGGGTGAAATCCCGTCCGTCGTTCCGTCCGCTGCTGAGCGAATGGCTGGCGGGAGTGCCGGCGTCGCGGACCTACGTGGACCTGGATTTCTGAACTCCGATCCGACTGAACTGAAGACGGCGCTTGTGCGCGAAGCGCACGCGCTCGGCTTCGACTGCATCGGCATCACGGAACCCGGCACGATCGAGAAAGCCGGCGCGCATTTTCTCGAGTTCATCGCATCGGGCGGCCATGGTGACATGGACTGGCTCGCGAACCAGCCGGAGCGCCGCGTCGATCCGCGCGGCTTGTGGCAGGACGTACGCAGCGTGATCATGCTCGGCGTCAATTACGGTCCTGACCAGGACCCGCTCGCGATCCTGCAACAGCGCACGCGCGCCGCGATCTCGGTCTATGCGCAGGGCGACGATTATCACGACCTCATCAAGAAGCGGCTGAAGGCACTGGCGCGCTGGCTGGTGGCGACCGCACCGTCGGAAGTGAAAGTGTTCGTCGACACCGCCGCGGTGATGGAGAAGCCGCTCGCACAGGCCGCGCATTTGGGCTGGCAGGGCAAGCACACCAATCTGGTCTCGCGCGAATTCGGTTCGTGGTTGTTTCTCGGCGCGATCTATACCACGCTCGACTTGCCGCGCGACAGAGCCGAGATCGATCATTGCGGCTCGTGCCAGGCCTGCCTCGACATCTGTCCGACGGCAGCGTTCCCCGCGCCCTACAAGCTCGATGCGCGGCGCTGCATCTCGTATCTCACGATCGAGAACAAGGGACCGATCCCGCAGGAATTTCGAAAGGCCATCGGCAATCGCATCTATGGCTGTGACGACTGCCTCGCGGCGTGTCCTTGGAATAAGTTTGCGCAAGAGGGGCGCGAAGCGAAGCTCGCCGCACGAGACGAGCTGCGCGCGCCTGGTCTCGCTGAACTCGCGCGACTGAATGATGGCGCGTTTCGTGCACTGTTCACGAAGTCGCCGGTGAAGCGCATCGGCCGCGATCGCTTCTTGCGCAATGTGCTGATCGCGATCGGCAACTCCGGTGAGGCGGCGCTGGCGGAAGAAGCGCGGCGATTGCTGGATGATGCGAGCCCGCTGGTGCGCGGCGCTGCGGTGTGGGCGTTGGGTCAGTTGATAGAGCGGGACGCTTTTGCGGCAATGAAGAACGCTGCATTGGACGGAGAGGCAGATGAGAGCGTGCGCGAAGAGTGGCGAGCCACTTCCTAGTCCTCGCTGTCACCACCCTTGATTTCCCTGCGCGTTCCTTCAAGGTCGCGCGTCATGACAACAAACATTCCTTTCTTCACCCGCGACGGCGATACATTCCATCCGACGGAAGTGGCCAATGGCCCCTGGGATCCGAAATCGCTGCACGGACGCGTGATCATCGGCTTGCTCGGCTTTGCGATCGAGGAGCGTCATTCCGGGCCTGAATTCGTACCTGCGCGACTCACCGTCGACATGTTTCGGCTGCCGACCATCGACAAGCCGATCGAGGTGACGACGCGGATGGTGCGCGATGGAATGCGCATCCGCGTGGTGGAAGCGGAGTTCTTTTCCGGTGGCGTCAGCATGGCGCGCGCCTCGTGCCAGCTGTTGCGGCGAACGCAAAACCCGGACGGCAATGTGTGGTCGCCGCCGAACTGGGACGTGCCGAAGCCGGATGACATTCAGAAGCCCACCGATCCCAGGCTCGGCATGAACGGCAAATGGACGACGCGGCCGATCGTCGGCCATATGGGCTCGCTCGGGCCGCGCCGGCTCTGGATGAGCGAGGTGCGTGAGCTCGTCGCGGGCGTGCCGATGACGCCATTCGTACATGTCGCCACAGGCGCCGATTTCGCGAGCCCGTTTGCGAACGCCGGCGACAAGGGGCTCGGCTACATCAACAGCGACGTCACGATCTATCTTCATCGTCTGCCGGTGACGAATTGGATCGGGTTCGACGTGGTGAACCACCAGGCTACTGATGGCGTCGCGATCGGCGAGTGCTGGCTCTATGACGAGCAAGGCCCGATCGGCACCGCAACGGTCGCAGCACTTGCTCAGCGCAAGCCGATGGCAAAGCCACCGCCGCCGTAACCGTCATTCCGGGGCGCGCCACTTGGCGCGAGCCCGGAATCCATTTCTCCACACGTTCTGAGGTCCGATGGATTCCGGGCTCGATGCTTCGCATCGCCCCGGAATGACGGCGTGGGGAGACTTAGGCCAGATGCCGTTTCATCTCCGGCCTTGCCTTTAACTCCGCGCCCTGCTTGCCGACGATCTTCGCAATCCGCTCCGGCGCAAACTTCAGATCGACGAACGCGGGCGCGGTGTTGGCGACCTCGTGATAGCTGACGATCTTGCAGTCGCGCAGCGTCATGATCGCGACGCCTTCGAACATCGCCCGCGCGCCGTTCGCTTCCGGCAGCGTTGATTTGTAGCTGAACGTGTAGCGCGCATAGAGCGTGGTGCCGTTGCTGATGGGATCATGCATATCCCAGCGGAAATCGGTCGCCGTGCGATAGAAGAAGTCGTCTACCATGCCCGCGATCTTTTCGCGGCCCGCGAACGCGCCGTAGAACACGTCGTGATAGACGCCGTCCTCGGTGAAGAGCTCAGCGAAGCTACGGCCGTTGCGTTGTTCGACGGCGTCGCAGAATGAGCGGAGCATGGCGGTGGTGGTCATCGGATCGCGTCCCGGCCTATCTTGTTGTGGTCTACTTCACCCGATCTCCGCCACCGCGGCAAGAATGCGCGCGATGTCCTGCGGGCGGGACAGGCGGTGATCGCCGTCCTGGATCAAGGTGAGCACGACGTCGTCGGCCGGCAGGCGATGCGTCAACGCGAACGCGTGCTGCCACGGCACGTCGGGATCCCTTGCGCCTTGCAGAATGCGGACGGGGCAGCCGAGATCGATGGCGCTGCCGAGCAGGAGATGATTGCGCCCCTCCTCGATCAGCCTGCGCGTGATCGGATAGGGCGTGCCGTCGCCGTATTCGGATGGGCGTAGCCAAAAGCCCTTGGTCTCGATCTCCTGCTTCACCTCCGGCGAGAAGTTCTTCCACATCAGCTCTTCGGTGAAATCCGGCGCAGGCGCGATCAACACGAGGCCGGCGAGCGACGCCTTTCCCGCACGCTTCTTGATTTCGCGCGCGAGCAGCAGCGCCATCCAGCCACCCATGGAGGAACCGATCAGAATCTGGGGACCGGTGCAGAAGCGCTCGAATACCGCGACGCTGTCCTCGAGCCAGCTTCCAATGGTTCCGTCAGCGAATGCACCGCTGGATTCACCATGCCCGGAATAGTCGAATCGGACCGCGGCACGACCGTGCTCGGCCGCCCAACCGTCCAACGCCACCGCCTTGCCGCCCTGCATGTCCGATTTGAAGCCGCCGAGCCAGACGACGCCAGGCCCTTGGCCAGGCCCCTGACCGCCACGGCGGCGCACCGCGATTTCGCGCGCTGATGGGCCCTCGCCAACATCAATAAAGTCCAGCACGGCATCGGATATTGCTGAGGTCATGGAACGTTTACTCTGGCTGTACGGTTTGAGGTCTCCGGGCGCGTTCCGCGAAGCAACCCTATATTGGTATTGACCCTTTGGGACGCTTGCGGAACAGGGGCAAGCTGTCTATGTCGTGCAGCGTGCCGATAAGCGTGGCCAAAATGCCTCGCATTTGAGGGTTTTTCGCTGCTCGCAACAGCGACTTGCTTGCCGGCAAACGCATCTTCCTGCAAAATAGCCGCTTCCTTTCACAATCTTGGAGAACCACCCATTCGCCGTCCCAATAGAGCCCCGCCCGTTGCCAGCAAAGATGGGCCGCGCATCAATGATGATATTCGAAACGCGCAGATCCAGCTGATCGATCAGACCGGTGACAACAAAGGCACCGTCGAGACGATGCTTGCCATCAAGATGGCCCAGGAAGCCGGCATGGATCTGGTCGAGATTTCGCCAAATGTCAGCCCTCCCGTCTGCAAGATTATGGACTACGGGAAGTATAAGTATTCCGCCCAGAAGAAAGCCGCTGAAGCCCGCAAGCGTCAGAAGACCGTCGAAATCAAGGAGATCAAGCTCCGCCCGATGATCGACGATCACGACTATGACGTGAAGATGCGCGCGATGCTGCGGTTCTTCGAAGAGGGCGACAAGGTCAAGATCACCCTGCGCTATCGCGGCCGCGAAATGGCGCACCAGGAGATCGGCACCAAGCTGTTGGACAAGATCAAGACCGACGTCGCCGAGCTCGCCAAGGTCGAGCAGGACGCCCGGTTCGAAGGCCGCCAGGTCGTCATGGTACTGGCGCCGCGCTGACGCCGGTTCGCTTTAGCTGATGTTTTAACGGCCCGTCCGGATCTCCGGCGGGCCGTTTGGTTTTTATGTCCGCGACGCCTGCCAGGTGCCGCTGCACTGGTCGCCGGAGATCACGCCCTTCCAGGAGCCAGCGCCCGCTGCACCACCAAGCCGGCCGCCACCCGTGGCATGCGAGGCGCCGACCGACACCTGGACCGCAACGGCGCCGCCGCGATTGACGGTACCCGAGACCCGGCCGCCACCGGCGGACGTCACCCGGGTTCCTGATACGGTGAAGGGGACGCTGTAGCCCGAGCTGCAATTGCCGCGGGTGGTGGCGAAGGTGACATTCCAGGTCCCGTCATAACCGGCGATGCGGGCATCGGCGGTCGAGGGGATCGCGGCCGCGGCAAGCACGGCGAACAGGGCAAGGTGACGCGGACGGGAGAAAACTGACAAAATCGATTGAGAAAAATGGGCCATTTTGGTCCTGCTCCGGGCGAGACGGCTTGGACGATGTGTACCGCTCCGAATAGTCGTCCGGTAGCTTTCACCGGTTCATCGTTGCCAATTCGCCCGTTCTCTGTCATAAGCCCGGCCTTCACCGCCCGGCTGATTAAGGGCTGCCGTGGCGGTGTTTCGTGCGGGTTTCGCGCTAGTTCGTAAAACCTGAGCACAATCAACGCTCTAACGAGCATTTTTGACGGCCACGCCGCCTTCGCGGGCGGACTTCGTTGGCCATTAGGAGAGCCAAATGCCCAAGCTGAAGACCAAATCGGGCGCTAAAAAGCGCTTCAAGGTGACTGCCACCGGCAAAGTGATGTTCGCTCATCGCAGCAAGCGTCACGGCATGATCAAGCGGACGAAGAAGCAGATCCGTCAGCTTCGCGGCACCGCTGTGCTGTTCAAGACCGACGGCGACAACGTCAAGAAGTACTTCTTGCCGAACGCCTGATCGCGTCCAGATCGACGAAGATCATTGCCATCTCTGCCGCGCATCGCGCGGCGATCCGAAAACCAAGTCATCTCTGAAGGATTTTTGTCATGTCTCGCGTCAAACGCGGTGTGACCGCTCACGCCAAGCACAAGAAAGTCTACAAGGCCGCCAAGGGTTTCTACGGCCGCCGCAAGAACACCATCCGCGCCGCCAAACCGGCCGTGGAGAAGGCCCAGCAATACGCCTTCCGTGACCGCAAGCGTAAGAAGCGCACCTTCCGCGCGCTGTGGATCCAGCGTCTCAACGCGGCTGTCCGTCCGTTCGGCCTGACCTACAGCCGATTTATCGACGGTCTCGCCAAGTCGGGCATCACCGTGGACCGCAAGGTGCTGTCGGATCTCGCGATCAACGAGCCCGCGTCGTTCCAGCTGATCGCCGAGAAGGCCAAAGCTGCTCTAGCCGCTTAAAAGCCTGCTCTGGCAGCCTAAGCCTGGCGCTAGCGGGCCGTCTGGCCCGCAGCCTTCAGCGTGCGTTGCGAGTAACGCTGGGCGACCTCCGCCCGGCAGAAAGCCGTAAACGAGAGATACATGGTGCCGGACTTGTTCCGGTACTTGATATCGCACGCGTGCATCTCGCCTTTGTACGCCTGCGTCTGCGCGGCATTGAGGCCGGGCTTGAAGTCCGCCTCGCACTTCTTTTCGACGGCGGCGCCGAGCTGGACGTCGCCGCTCGCGGTCAGTTCGCAATCTTTGAAGACCTTCATCGCGCTTTGGCAGCCCTTCTGGCTGCTGATGGTATCGACGACCTCGTCCAGCGTCATGGACGTGTCCATGCAGACCATGGCGCGCGCAGGCTGAGCTGTGGCCGACAGAACGATAGCCAGGGCGGCCAGAGAAGCAGCGAAAACGGATTTCGAAAGCATCACAAAGGTCTCCTCGTATCCTGTCTTGGTGCCCGGCCCCCGCGCGAGGTTCAACCCAGCCGTTCAAGGCCCGAAATGACCGGCTTTTTGCTTGACGTTACGGCCTTCGGGCGGCGACAACCCAGCCGAATTTGGAGCTAAGGATTTCCCTGTGTCCGACCTCGCAACGCTTGAAACATCCATCCTCGACCAGATCGCCGCCGCCGGCGATGAAGCCGCACTCGAAGCGGTGCGCGTCGCGGCCCTCGGCAAGAAGGGCTCGATCTCGGCGCTGCTTGCCACGCTCGGCAAGATGTCGCCCGACGAGCGCAAGACGCAAGGCGCCGCGATCAACCAGGCCAAGGACAAGGTGACGGACGCGCTCGCCGCGCGGCGCGACCTCTTGAAGTCCGCGGCGCTCGATGCGCGGCTCGCGTCCGAGACGATCGACGTCACGCAGCCCTTGCGCGATGCGCAGGCCGAGGCCGGCCGCATCCATCCGCTCAGCCAGGTCTGGGACGAGCTGACCACCATCTTCGCCGACATGGGATTCTCGGTCGCCGAAGGTCCTGATATCGAGACCGACGATTACAACTTCACCAAGCTGAATTTTCCGGAAGGCCATCCGGCGCGCGAGATGCACGACACGTTCTTCTTCCATCCGAAGGAGGACGGCTCGCGCATGCTGCTGCGGACTCACACCTCGCCGGTGCAGGTGCGCACGATGCTGACCCAGAAGCCGCCGATCCGCGTGATCTGCCCGGGCCGCACCTACCGCATCGATTCGGATGCGACCCACACGCCGCAATTCCACCAGGTCGAAGGCCTCGTCATCGACAAGCACTCGCATCTCGGCCACCTCAAATGGATCTTGCACGAGTTCTGCAAGGCATTCTTCGAGGTCGACCACATCAACATGCGCTTCCGGCCGTCGTTCTTCCCGTTCACGGAGCCGTCGCTGGAAGTCGACATCCAGTGCCGCCGCGACAAGGGCGAGATTCGCTTCGGCGAGGGCGAGGACTGGCTCGAGATTTTGGGCTGCGGCATGGTGCATCCGAACGTGCTGCGCGCCTGCGGCATCGATCCCGATGAGTACCAGGGCTTCGCGTGGGGCATGGGCATCGACCGCATCGCCATGCTGAAATACGGCATCGCCGATCTGCGCCAGCTCTTCGACAGCGACGTCCGCTGGCTCAACCATTACGGCTTCAAGCCGCTCGAAGTGCCGACACTCGCTGGAGGGCTGAGCTCGTGAAATTCACCCTCTCCTGGCTGAAGGATCATCTCGACACCGACGCGCCGCTGGAAAAGCTTGCCGACAAGCTCACCATGATCGGGCTTGAGGTCGAGAACATCGAGGACAAGGCGAAGGCGCTGAAGCCGTTCACCATTGCGAAGGTGATCTCGGCCGAGCAGCATCCGAATGCGGATCGCTTGCGTGTCTGCATGGTCGACACCGGTGACGGTGGCGCACCGGTGCAGGTCGTGTGCGGCGCGCCGAATGCACGCACAGGACTCGTCAGCGTGTTCTCGCCGCCCGGCACCTACATTCCCGGCAAGGACATCACGCTTGGTGTCGGCACCATCCGCGGCGTCGAGAGCCGCGGCATGCTGTGCTCTGCGGCCGAGCTGCAGATCTCCAACGACCATGACGGCATCATGGAATTGCCGGCGGACGCGCCGATCGGTGCGGGCTATGCCGAATGGGCTGCCCTCGGCGATCCCGTGATCGAGATCAATTTGACGCCGAACCGGCAGGACTGCACCGGCGTGCATGGCATCGCGCGCGACCTCGCGGCTGCCGACATGGGCAAGTTCAAAGACCCGTCGATCAAGCCGATCAAGGGCGAATTCCCCTGCCCGGTGAAGGTCACGGTCGAGGACGCCACACTGTGTCCGGGCTTTGCGCTGCGTCTGGTGCGCGGCGTCAAGAACGGCCCGTCGCCGGAATGGCTGCAGAAGCGACTGACCGCAATCGGGCTGCGTCCGATCAACGCGTTGGTCGACATCACCAATTTCATGACCTACGACCGCGCGCGCCCGCTGCACGTGTTCGACGCCAAGAAGGTGATGGGCAATCTGGTGGTGCGTCGCGCCCGCGACGGCGAGGCGCTGCTCGCGCTCGACGGCCGCGCCTACAATCTCGATCCCTCGATCTGCGTGATCGCGGATGAGCACGGCGTCGAATCGCTCGCCGGCATCATGGGCGGCGAAGCCTCGGGCTGCGACGAGAACACGACCGACGTGTTGATCGAATCCGCGCTGTGGAACGAGATCAACGTCGCCCAGACCGGCCGCAAGCTCGGCATCAATTCCGATGCGCGCTATCGCTTCGAGCGCGGCGTCGATCCGGCCTTCATGGTGCCCGGGCTCGAGCTCGCCACCAAGCTGGTGATGGAGATGTGCGGCGGCAGTCCGTCAGAGAACGTCGTGGTCGGCAACGCCTTTGGCGATGACCGCATCATCGATTTCCCGCTCACCGAAGTGAAGCGCCTCTCCGGCATCGAGGTGCCGCTGGTCGAGATGAAGCTCATCCTGACCCGTCTCGGCTTCATGATGGCCGGCCCGGGCCCGGTCGTGAAAGTCGCGGTGCCGTCATGGCGCACCGACGTCCATGGCAAGGCCGATATCGTCGAGGAAGTCATCCGCATCTACGGCGTCGACAAGGTGCCGATGACGCCGTTCGAGCGCGGCGAGGACGCGCGCAAGCCGGTGCTGACGCCGCTGCAGCTGCGCACCCGTCGTGCACGGCGCGCGCTCGCGAGCCGCGGCATGACCGAAGCCGTAACGTGGTCGTTCATCACGAAGGCGGCAGCAAAGCTGTTCGGCGGCGGGCAGCGCGAGCTCGAGGTTGCGAACCCGATCGCCGCCGATCTCTCCGACATGCGGCCGAGCCTGTTGCCGGGCCTGGTCGCCGCCGCACAGGCCAATGCCGATCGCGGCTATGGCGATGTCGTGCTGTTCGAGGTCGGCCAGGTCTTCAAGGGCGATCGCCCGCAGGATCAGTTCATGGCCGCGAGCGGCGTGCGCCGCGGCCTTGCGTCGTCTGAGGGACTGGGACGGCACTGGTCGGGCTCGGCGCAGGCCGATGTGTTCGACGCCAAGGCCGATGCGCTCGCGGTTCTGGCTGCGGCCGGCGCGCCGATGCAGGCGCTGCAGATCGTTGCCGGTGGTCCCACCTGGCTGCATCCGGGTCGTTCCGGCACGATCCAGATCGGACCGCAGAACGTGCTCGGATATTTCGGCGAGATGCATCCGCGCGCACTCGAGGCGCTCGGCGCCGACGGCCCGCTGGTGGTATTCGAGGTCACCCTCGACCGCATTCCGGAAGCCAAGAAGAAGCCGACCCGCGCCAAGCCGCTGATCGAGCTCTCGGCCTTCCAGCCGGTCTCGCGCGACTTCGCCTTCATCGTCGACCGCACGGTGAAGGCCGGCGACATCGTGCGCGCGGCGCAAGGCGTAGACAAGAAGCTGATCACCGGCGTCAATGTGTTCGACGTATACGAGGGCAAGGGCATCGACGACGGCAAGAAGTCGATCGGCATCGCCGTGACGATTCAGCCGCGCGAGAAGACGCTGACCGACCAGGAGATCGA
>JAEWHT010000044.1 GCA_023387695.1 Pseudomonadota bacterium
GCACTCTCCAGCGGTCGGTTCCGGCGCCTCGTTGCTGCTTACAACAACACACCGCGCAAGTGCCTTGACTTCAGGACCCCGGCAGAGGCCTTCTCCCAAGTGTTGCACTTCGAATGTGAATCCACCTGCCGGCGTTCGCCGGGACGACAGCGAGTATGTGGAGCGTCAGCTCAAGTCGATCGCAGCACGTAACGCCTGTTATCCTTCTGCACCGGGCGTGCGTTCATCGGATAGAGCTTTGCGAACGCGGCGATATCGGCAGCCGTCACCTGGATGGGGTCTGTGAGCAGCAGCCACTCCACCACCTCCGAGCACGGCGGTGTGGTCAGCGAGCCGGGATAGCGGAAGTAGCTGAGCTTCTGTGGCAGCATGGCGTGGGGATCGATGGTCGCGTCGGCCTTCACGGCGGGGCCTTCCTCCGCCGGCATGGTTTTGACGATCTTGCTGAAGGCCGCATTCGGCTTGCCCTCGGCCATCAGCACGCCGACCACGGCGAGGCCGCCGGCATCGTTGCGATGGACGAAATGCGCTTCCATCGGAAAATTCTTGCCGCCGATCATGTGTTCGCTCGGCCGGTGGAAGTGCACTTGTACCAGCTTGTACTTGACGTCGCCGAGCGTGAGCGTGCCGCCTTCGGCAAAGTTGAGCTGGATCGTATGTCCATTGTTGACGATGGTGTCAGCGCTCTTGCCCCAGTTCAGCTTCAGCGCGGGTAGCTGCGATTTGATGGCCGCTTCGATGTCGATCGGCGATTGCTGCAGGCCGACCGCGCAAGCCTTGTTGGCCGCGTCGAGATCGCCCCATTTGGCGGGAGCGCCGGCGCCCTCATAGCTCCAATGCGTGCCCTCCGCGGCGAAAGCCGGCTTGCACAGTGAACAAAGCGCAAGTCCTGCAAACGCCTTCAATGCGTGGCGACGATTCATTGGAATTCCTTTGTGATGGAAGACGATGGCTGACCGGACAGGTCCGGTAGGCTTGAACCTGCCTCGCCGGTGATCGTAGGACTTGATCCAGATCAATTCGCTTACTGGCTCGCCCACACAATCCTTGCGATCCGCGCGACATCACCCGCCGCTATCGTCCGCTCCGTTTGCGTCGCATCCAGCGACAGCAAGTCCACCACCTTCGCCGTGCGACGCTTGAGCGTCGCGACGATCACCTCGCCCACCTTTGTCTTCACCACCACACGATCGCCCTTGCGGACCGGCGTGCCCGGTGAGACCAGGATGACGTCGCCATCGCGATAGGCCGGCATCAGGGCGTTGCCGGAAATCTCCAGCGCAAAGGCGTGATTGTCCTCGGCGGTCGGCAGCGCGATCTCGGTCCAGCCTTTGCCGGACGGAAAGCCTTGCTCGTCGAACGCGCCGGCGAGGCCAGCCTGTGCGAAGCCGAGCAACGGTACGGTGCGGCCGTCGCCGGACTCGTCGTCGGTCAACCTGGCAAAAGTCTCGATCGACGTATCAGCGGCCGCCAATGCCTTCGCGATCGATTCGGTCGAGGGCCAACGTTCGCGGCCGTCTGAGGTGACGCGTTTGGATTTGTTGAACGTGGTCGGGTCGAGCCCGGCGCGCTTCGCAAGGCCAGACGGCGACAGTCCGGCGCGCGCGGCCAATCGGTCCAGCGCGGCCCAGATCTGGTCGTGGGTCAGCATCCTCTGCGCTTTGGCCTGTCTGACCATGGAAGGTCCAGCCCGTCGCAACTCAGGAAAACTATCCTCAAATCAACCGGTTTTCCGTTTTTCGCGCAAGGGGTGGCAACGAAGCGTTTTCAAGCGAAGTGGATACCGGTTCGCGTCTAGAAAGCGCGTCAAAACAAGAAACTGGAGCCTCGTTCGGATGAAATCGGAACGGAAAAGGCTCTAGGTCTTGAGTTCGGAGGGAGCGGCCTTTACGGTCGCGCCGGGTTTTATGACCCGCAAGAGACGAAAAACCCCAAAAGACTCAATGGGCTGACTCAGGCGAGCGGCCCGGCGGCAAACAGGGCTCCGGTAAGCGGTGGTCAAGATCTACAAAATCTGTCCGGCCTCGGCCTGGCGCGAGGCGGAACGGCAGGGCGTGTACGTCGGCAGCGCGGACGACGCGCGCGACGGCTTCATCCATTTTTCGACCGCAACCCAGGTTCCTGAGACCCTGCGCAAGCATTATTCCGGCCAGCGTGCGCTGTTCCTCGTCGAGGTCGACGGCGACGCGCTTGGCAGCGATTTGCGCTGGGAGCGCTCGCGCAATGACGAGCTGTTTCCGCATCTCTATGGCGAGCTCGATCTCGGCGCCGTGCTGTCGGTGATCAATCTCAACATGCGCTCCGATGGAAGCCATGACGTTCCGGAGCTTGCCCCGTGATCCGCGCTTTCGATGCTTTCTCGCTGCCGGTACTGCGCTGGCTCGATCCGGAGGACGCGCACAGGCTCGCGATCCAGGGCCTGCGCTTCCTGCCGCCGGTCAAGCCGCGCACCGATGATCCGAAGCTCGCCGTGCGCGCCTTCGGGCTGAACTTTCCTAACCCCATCGGCATGGCCGCGGGCTTCGACAAGAGCGCGGAAGTGCCCGACGCGCTGCTGCGGCTCGGCTTCGGCTTCGTCGAGATCGGCTCGGTCACGCCGAAGCCGCAGGCCGGCAATCCGCGGCCGCGGCTGTTTCGCCTCGAGCGCGACGAAGCCGTCATCAACCGCATGGGCTTCAACAATGACGGCGCGGACGTTGCGTTGCGCCGGCTCGCTGCGCGCGCGGCGAACGGCGGCATCGTCGGCGTCAATGTCGGCGCCAACAAGGATTCGCCCGATCGCGTCGCCGACTACGTCAAGCTGATCGAGACCTTTGCGCCGGTCGCGAGCTACTTCACCGTCAACGTCTCCTCGCCGAACACGCCGGGCCTGCGCAATCTGCAGGAAGGCGCACTGCTCGATGATCTCCTCGGGCGCGTGATCGATGTGCGCGAACGCGTGCGCCAGAAAGCCGGCGACACGCCGGTGCTGCTGAAGATCGCACCTGATCTGAGTCTTGCCCAACTCGACGACGTCGTGCAGGTCGCGCGCTCGCGCAAGGTCGACGGCATGATCGTGTCGAACACGACGATCGCGCGGCCGAGCACGCTGCGCGAGCAGATGCGGGCGAAGGAGCAGGGCGGGCTGTCCGGCCGGCCGCTGTTCCGCCTGTCGACGCGCATGGTCGCGGAGACCTATGTGCGGGTCGAGGGCGCGTTTCCCCTGATTGGCGTCGGTGGCGTCGATTCCGGCGGCGCTGCGCTGACCAAGATCCGCGCCGGTGCGAGCCTGATCCAGCTTTATTCGTCGCTGGTCTACAAGGGCCTCGGTCTGGTCGACGAGATCAAGCGCGATCTCACCTCGACGCTCTTACGCACGGGGCGGGATTCTCTCTCCGAGATCGTCGGCGCCGATGCGGCCACGCTCACGGCGGAAGACTGGCCGGGGATGTAGCTCTCGTGCCCCGGACGCAGCGCAGCGCTCCTTCAGCGGTGCGCTGCAGAGCCGGGGCCCATGTCTCCACACCTTGCCGTGTTGCTTTTCTGGGTCCCGGACGCGCAGCAGCGTTTCACGCTGCAGCGCGTCCGGGACACGGGCGTCAGATTTTCGAGAACGTCTTCCGATACAGCGCCGGATACCGCGCGCCCTGCAATCCGCCACGCGCGACATAGAACGCGATCAGTGCGCACCACAATCCGGTATTGCCCAGGGATTGCAGCGCCCACCACACGCCCAGAAAGATCGCGAGCGAGGCCAGCATCAGATTGCGCATCTCGCGCGCCCAGGTGGCGCCGACATAGATGCCGTCGAAGCCGAACGCGAACACGCCGGGGATCGGCGCGAGCACGATGAACGGCAGGAATTCGCGCGCGGCACGGCGAACGTCATCGCTCGTCGTCATGAAGTTGATGATACCAGGCCCGAACAGGGCGAACAGCACCGCGACGACCAGCGAAAAACCGAGGCCCCACATCAGCACCAGCCGGGTCGAATCCGCAAAACCCTTGGCATCGCGCGCGCCAAAGGTGCGGCCGCAGAGTTGCTGGGCGGCATTCGCGAGGCCGTCGAGGAAAAAGGCGCTGACCAGCAGGAAGTTGTTGAGCACGGAGTTCGCGGCGAGCGTGACGTCGCCGGCGCGCGCGCCCTTGGCAGTGAAGAACAGGAACACGGTGATCAGCGCGGCCGTGCGAATCATGATGTCGGAATTGACCGACAGCAGCCGCATCAGTTTTTCGCGGTTGAACAGAATCGCGCGCGGAACGGCAAAGCCGCCATCCGCATAGCGGCGGCAGACGATGACGCCGAGCAGGAAGCCGATGCCTTCCGACAGCAGCGGGGCGATCGCCGCACCCGCGATGCCGGTGTCGTAGACCAGCACCAGCAGAATCGTTGCCGCCATGTTGATGAGGTTGATGACGACCTGCAGCGCCAGCGCCGGATTGGCGCGGGCCTGTCCGACCAGCCAGCCGAGGATGACGTAGTTGGCGAACGCGAACGGCGATGACCAGATCCGGATCATGAAATAGGTTTTGGCTGCGTGCGTCACGCCCGCGCTGCCGCCCATCAGGTCGAACAGCACGCCGGCGAGCGGCAATTGCAGCACAATCAATGCACCGCCGATCAGGCCGGCGACGATGAAGCCGCGCACCAGGATCACGGTCTCTTCACGAGTTTCGCCCGCGCCGAGCGCCTGCGCGGTGAAGGCGAGCGTGCTCATGCGCAGGAAGCCGAACAGCCAGAACAGGCAGTCGAAGATGACGGACGCCATGGCGACGCCGCCGAGCAGGGCGGCATCGTCGAGCCGGCCGATAGCGGTGGTCGAGACCACGCCGATCAACGGCGTGGTGAGGTTTGCGACCATCGCCGGGCCGGCGATGGCGAAGACCTGGCGGGAGCCGACCCTGGGCGAAAGCGGTGCGTTCATGGCCAGTCGGGTCTAGCCGACATTCATGTCGATTGCATCAGCCTCGCCGGCATGACGTCGTTGCGTCTGGAGTCAGCGCCGCGGCGAGCCGAAGACGCGCGACAGCAGCCAGATCGGGATCACGATGACCGCGCCGAGCAGGAAGTAGCGCCACAGCCAGTTCACGGCATCGAAGCCGAGATCCCAGATACGCTGGAACAGCAGGCGGATGCTGATCAGGATATTCCAGGGATCGAAGCCGATCGCCGCGAGCACGACGCCGACCAGGATCGAGAGCAGCACCAGGCGAAACGCGACCGCCAGCGGCGAGCCGCCGAGAAAGCGGTGCAGGCCATCGCTGTGGCCGGCCGGCAAATCTCTGACGTCTGGGGGCATCTCGAACTCCTCGTGGGGACTAGCCCCGATTATAGGTCACGGCGGGGGACATGGGGAACCCTGACCCGAGCGTCAATCAGCTTACAGCATTTTAATTGTAGCAAGCGCGTGCCGCGGACTGGCTGCAACCTCTCCCGCTTGCGGGGGAGGTCGGCGCGTAGCGCCGGGTGGGGGTTCTTTCCTCTGGGGGACACTCCCAATGTGGAGAAAGCCCTCTCCCCAACCCTCTCCCGCAAGCGGGAGAGGGGGCGCACCACCTTTGCGGCAGCAATTTACGCCTCAATCTCCGCCGCTTCTGCCTTAAGCATTTTTTCCAGCGTTTCCAGCCGGTCGGCCTCCCGCGGCGGCTTGTCCCAGCGCAGGCGGCTGATGCGGGGAAAGCGCATGGCGACGCCGGATTTGTGACGCGGCGAGCGTTGTAGCCCCTCGAAGGCGACCTCCAGCACGAGCCCCTTGTCGCCTTCGTGCACGACGTGGCGGACGGGGCCGAACTTCTCGGTGGTGTTGCCGCGGACGAAGCGGTCGATTTGCAGCAACTCCTCGTCGGTGAAGCCGAAATAGGCCTTGCCGACCGGCACCAGCTCGTCGCCGTTCTCGGTCTCGGTCCAGACGCCGAAGGTGTAATCGGAATAATAGGACGAGCGCTTGCCGTGGCCGCGCTGCGCATACATCAGCACGGCATCGATCATGTGCGGATCGCGCTTCCACTTCCACCATTGGCCTTTGGGTCGTCCAGGGAGATAGGGCGCATCGCGCCGCTTCAGCATCACGCCCTCGACGGCGTCGCCATCCTCGCCCGCGCCGGCGTTTGCGGGATCGGCGCGCGCGGCGGTCAGTGCGTCCCAGCTTTTGAAGGGCACGGTGGGAGAGAGATCGATGCGGGGATCATCGAGCTTGCTGATGAAGGTCTCGAGCCGCTCGCGCCGTTCGGCGAACGGCAATTCGCGCAGATCGTTCTCGTCGTCGCCGAGCAGATCATAGGCGCGCAGATGGATCGGATACTCCTTGATCAGCTTCGGCGAGACGAGTTTGCGATTGAGCCGCTGCTGCAAAACGTTGAAGCTTTGCACGCGGCCCTCGCGCAGGATCAGCAGCTCGCCGTCGATCGCACCGGGGAGCCGCAGCGATGGTACCAGGTCCGGAAAGCTGCCGGTGATGTCCTCGCCGGTGCGCGAATAGAGCCGCGCGGTGATCTGCCCATTGTCATCACGGCCGGCGACCGCCTGCACGCGGATGCCGTCCCATTTCCACTCGGCGACGTAGTCTGTGGGATCGAGGTTCGCGAAATCGCTGTCCTCGATCGCATGCGCCAGCATCACCGGGCGGAACGGCGCGGGATCGCGATTGACCGGCTTTTCGCCGTGGCCTTCCAGCCAGGCGAACAGATCGAGATAGGGCGGCGCAAGACCCGGCCAGATCAGCTCGACCTCGTGCGGATCCTTGTCGCCAAGCGCGGCGACCGCGGTCTTCGCCAGCCGCGCGGAGATGCCGATGCGCAGCGCACCGGTGACGAGTTTCAGCAGTGCCCAGCGGCCTGTCTCGTCCAGCTCATCGAGCCAGCGCTCAAGTTGCTTCGGCAGCTCGGTCTTGCCGAGCGTGCGCAGCGTGGTGACGACCTCGCTGAGGGTTGGGGGAGGTGGGTTGTTGTGGGCCGTCATCGCGGCCTTCGGCCACATCAGCGCGACCGTCTCCGAGAGATCGCCGACATAGTCGTAACTCAGCCCGAACAGCACCTCATCCGTGCGCGACGAAATGAGATCGCGGATCAGCGCCGGCTTGGCGTGCTTGAAGCTGAGCGCGCCGGTGAGCGCGGCCAGCGCGTAGCCACGGTCGGGATCGCCGACCTCGCGAAAATAGCCGGTGAGCAGCCGCAGCTTGTTGTTGCGGCCGGGCTCATAGGCGAGGCGGTCCAAAAGTTCGGCGAAACGGTTCATGCCTCGGCCTCGCCCTGAGCCGGCAGCGCGCTTTCCTCTTCTTCGCCATAGCCGACAAGATCGAGCGGCATCGCCCGCAGGCCGCGCGACTTGCACCAATGCACCAGCGCATCTTCCTGGCCGTGGGTGACCCAGATATCGCCGGCGCCGGTCGCGGCAATCGTCGCGGTGAGGCCGTCCCAATCGGCGTGATCGGAGATCACCAGCGGCAGTTCGATGCCGCGCTGTCGCGCCCTCGCACGCACGCGCATCCAGCCCGATGCGAAGGCGGTGACCGGATCGGGAAAGCGCCGTGTCCAGATGTCTGACGTCGCCGAAGGCGGGGCCAACGTGATGGTGCCGGCGAGCGCCGCCTTCTTCACGCCCATCGCCGGCCTGAGCTCGCCGAGTTCGATGCCGCGGCTCTGATAATATTCAGTGATCTTCTCCATCGCGCCATGCAGATAGATCGGCGCGTCGTAGCCGGCCTGTCGCAGCAGCGCGATCACGCGCTGAGCCTTGCCGAGCGAGTAGGCGCCGACGAGATGCGCGCGCTCGGGAAACAGCGCGACCGAGGCGAGCAGCTTCTTCACCTCGTCGGCCGCATCGCCATGGCGGAACACCGGCAGGCCGAACGTGGCCTCGGTGATGAAGACGTCGCAGGGCACGAGTTCAAACGGGACGCAGGTCGGGTCCGGCGCATCCTTGTAATCGCCGGAGGCGACGATGCAGGTATCCTTGCAGGTCACTGCGATCTGCGCCGAACCCAGCACGTGACCGGCCGGGTGGAATTTCACTTTTGTTTCGCCGAGCCGGATTTCCTCGCCATAGCTGATGACCTGCGTCGCGCCGGCAAAGTTCTCGCCATAGCGCAGCCGCATCATGTCCAGCGTTTCCTGCGTCGCCAGCACCGCGCCATGGCCGGCGCGGGCATGGTCGGAATGGCCGTGGGTGATCACGGCGCGCTCGACCGGGCGGACGGGGTCGATATGGAAGCCGCCGGGCTTGCAGCACAGGCCGTCAGCAGTTGGCAGCAGGATGTCTTGCGGGCGCATGCCCTGCTATATAGGTCGCTCCACCGCATGTTCGAGTCATCATCCGCTTCGCTTCCTGGTTCCAAATGCCGCTCCGCCTGTTTCTGACTTCCGGCGATCTCATGGCCGACCGCCGTTTCGAGTTCGCCCGCGACCTCCAGCTCAAGGGCGATCTGCCCGCCGCCGCCGATCTGATCGAGCAGGCGATCGAGCTCGCCCCGAATTTCACCTCGGCCTGGTTCACGCTCGGCGAAATCCGTCAGCAGCTCGGTGAGCGCGACAAGGCCATCGCAGCATTTCGTGAAGCGCGGCGATCCGATCCGGAGGACCAGCACGGCGCCGGCCTGCATCTGATGCGGCTTGGCGATGCCGAGATGGCGGAGATGCCGAAGGCCTATGTGCAGGCGCTGTTCGACCAATATGCGCCGCGTTTCGAGCACGCGCTGATCAACGATCTCGGCTATCGCGCGCCCGCGCTGATCTTCAAGGCCGTGCTCGCCGCGCGTGTCGCCGCCAAGAAGCCGGCCTTCTTCAAGCGCACCATCGATCTCGGCTGCGGCACCGGGCTTGCGGCCGCGGCCTTTGCCAAGCAGGTGGATTATTTCATCGGCATCGATCTGTCGCCCGGCATGATCAAGGAAGCGCGCGCGACCGAGCTCTATGCCGAGCTCGAGGTCGCCGACATGATCGAGGGCTTGCGCACCAAGCCTGATGCAAGCGCGAACCTCGTCGTCGCCGCGGATGCCTTCGTCTATCTCTCCGATCTCGCGCCGGTGCTGACTGAAGCGAAGCGCGTGCTTGTCTCCGGCGGCACGCTCGCCTTCACGCTGGAGACGCATGCGGGCGACGGCATCATGCTCGGCGAAGGCCTCCGCTATGCCCACTCGGCGGAATATGTGCGCGGTGCGATTGCGAAAGCTGGGCTCAAGCTGCTCACACTGGAGCCGTGTTCACCGCGCAACGAGAACAACGAGCCGGTCCGCGGCCTCGTGGTCGTCGCCGAGAAACTTGAGTCTAGGCGCTAAACACCCTGCAATCTGGGCGTCATTGCGTCGCCAGCCGACGAACTTCCTACTTGCGAGCCGTGCGGATGACAGCACAATGCGCGCACCAGGGAGAGAAACAACAATGACGAAGAATCCATCGCGGCGCGATGTCAGCGCCGCCGCGCTTGCCACCCTTGCCGCATCCGTTCTGCCCGCGCCCTATGTCCGGGCCGCGGAGAAAAAATACGACGTCGGCGCCAGCGACACCGAGATCAAGATCGGCCAGACCGTGCCGCATTCCGGCCCCGGCTCGCTCTACGGCGTGCTCGGTCGTGTCGGCGAAGCCTATTTCCAGATGCTCAACGAAGGCGGCGGCATCAACGGACGCAAGGTCACCTTCCTCACGCTCGACGATGCCTACAGCGCGCCGAAATGTGTCGAGGCGACGCGGCGCCTCGTCGAGCAGGAAGAAGTGCTCGCGCTCTACGGCTCGCTCGGCACCGCGCCGCAGACCGCCGTGCACAAATATCTGAACTCCAAGGGCGTGCCGCAGCTGCTGCTCAATACCGGCGCCTCGAAGTGGAATAACCCGAAAGAGTTCAAATGGACGATGGCGGGCCTGCCGCTCTATCCGACGGAAGCGCGCATCCTCGCCAAGCACGTCCTCGCCGTGAAGCCGAATGCGAAAATCGGCATCCTCTATCAGAACGACGATTTCGGCCGCGACTTCCTCGGACCGTTCAAGAAAACTCTGGCGGATGCTGGCGGCACTGCATCTGTCATCATGGAGCAGACCTACGATCTCACCGATCCCACGGTCGACTCGCAACTCATCAATCTCTCGAAATCGGGCGCGGACGTTTTCTATAACATCACCACCGGCAAGGCGACGTCGCAGTCGATCCGCAAAGTGGCGGAGCTCGGCTGGAAGCCGTTGCAGCTGCTCTCGGCAGGCTCGACCGGCAAATCCATCCTCAGCGCCGCCGGCTTCGAAAACGCCAAGGACATCGTCTCGATCAGCTACGCGAAGGATGCAGGCCCCGGCCGTTGGGAAAAGGATCCGGGCCCGACGGCCTTCGAGGAACTGCGCAAGAAATATCTGCCGAACGTCGCGCCCGACAACACGATCGCCTATGCCGGCTACGGCCAGGCCGTCACCATGGGCGAGATCCTGCGCCGCTGCGGCGATGATCTGACCCGCGCCAATGTGCTGAAGCAGGCCTCGACCCTCAACGGCTTCCACTCGCCGTTCTTCCTCGACGGCGTCACCTACAGCTACACGCCCGACGACTACACGCCGATGAAGACGTTGTTCACCCAGGTCTTCAACGGCAAGGACTGGGAAGTCTCGGACAAGCCGGTGGTTGAGTAGAGGCCGCTCTCCACAATCAAGATGCTGTAGGGTGGGATTAGCCCGCGGCTACGCGAAGCGTAGTCCGCTGGCGTAACCCACCTCTTTTGTATCCGCGGAGACAGAAGTGGTGGATTACGCCTTCGGCTAATCCACCCTACGCGGGAGTTCGTTGTGGCGCCCACCCCTCGACGAACCCTGTCCCACGGCTTACCTGTGATGCCGTGCCGCCCCGCGTCCTCAAAATCCCGGCTGAGAGGCCAGCGCTGCTGCTGCCCGACCGCTTCCAGCAATGGTTTGCGGCGCGCGGCTGGTCGCCACGCGAGCATCAGCTCGCGCTGCTGGAGAAGGCGCGTGAGGACCGATCGGCGCTGCTGATCGCGCCGACCGGCGCCGGCAAGACGCTGGCGGGATTTCTGCCGACGCTGGTGGAGCTGAGTTCTGCGCCGACCTCGGCTGCGAAATCCGTGGTCTCCACCGGCCGCAGCGTTCAGCGCAGCGCCGGCCTGCACACCCTCTACATTTCGCCGCTGAAGGCGCTCGCCGTCGACATCGCGCGCAACCTCGAGCGTCCCATTGCCGAGATGAGCCTGCCGATCAAGGTCGAGACCCGCACCGGCGACACGCCGGTGTCGCGGCGCCAGCGCCAGCGGCGCTATCCGCCTGACATCCTGCTGACGACGCCCGAGCAGCTCGCGCTGCTGCTGTCCTCCGACGACGCGCCGTTTCTGTTTTCGTCCCTGAAACGAATAGTGCTCGACGAGTTGCATGCGCTGGTGACGTCCAAGCGCGGCGACCTGCTGTCGCTCGGCCTGGCGCGGCTGTGGCGATTGGCGCCACAGATGCGCGGCATCGGTCTGTCGGCGACCGTTGCCGAGCCGGACCAACTCGCGCGCTTCCTGGTGCCGCAGCCCGGCGGCGAGGAAGCGGCTGCCGATATCGTCATCGCCGGTGGCGCCGCGCCGCCGCAGGTCGAGATGCTCGACACGCGCGAACGGTTGCCCTGGGCCGGCCACGGCGCGCGCCATGCGCTCGCCGAAGTCTACGAGCTGATCAAGCAAAACAAGACCACGCTGGTCTTCGTCAACACCCGCAGCCAGGCCGAGATGCTGTTCCAGGATCTCTGGCGCATGAACGAGGACAACCTTGCGATCGCGCTGCATCACGGCTCGCTCGATGTCGCGCAGCGCCGCAAGGTCGAGGAAGCGATGTCGGCGGGAAAACTGCGCGGCGTGGTCTGCACGTCCTCGCTCGACCTCGGCATCGACTGGGGCGATGTCGATCTCGTCGTCAATATCGGCGCGCCCAAGGGATCCTCGCGCCTGATGCAGCGCATCGGCCGCGCCAATCACCGCCTCGACGAAGCCTCGCGCGCCGTGCTGGTGCCGGCCAACCGATTCGAGGTGCTGGAGTGTCGCGCCGCAATCGATGCCATCGCCGAGAATGCGCAGGACACGCCGCCCTTGCGCACCGGCGCGCTCGATGTGCTGGCCCAGCACGTGCTCGGCTGTGCCTGCGGAGAGCCATTCCTGAGCGATGATCTCTTTGAAGAGGTTCGCACGGCCGCGCCTTATGCAGCGCTTGCGCGACAGGACTTCGACGACGTCGTCGATTTCGTCGCCACCGGCGGCTACGCGCTGAAAACCTATGAGCGCTTCGCCCGTATCAAGGAGGACAAGCAGGGCCGCTGGCGGGTTGCCAATCCAAAGGTGCGGCAGAGCTATCGCCTCAATGTCGGCACCATCGTCGAGGAGCCGATGCTGAAGGTACGGTTGGTGCGCGGACGTTCCACCGGAAGCGGCTCGACCGGCGTCATCGCGCGCAGCGGCCGCGTGCTGGGTGAGATCGAGGAATATTTCATCGAGGGCCTCACCGCCGGCGACACCTTCGTGTTCGGTGGCGAGGTCGTGCGCTACGAAGCTTTGGCAGAAGACCAGGTCTACGTCTCCCGCGCCAACGACAAGGACCCGAAGGTGCCGTCCTACATGGGCGGCAAGTTTCCGCTCTCGACGTATCTCGCCGAGCGGGTGCGCCGCATCCTCGATGACAAGCGCGCCTGGAATGGCTTGCCCGAACAGGTGCGCGACTGGCTGTCGCTGCAGAGGGACGTCTCGCGCGTGCCCGGCGTGCGCGAGCTCCTGGTCGAGACCTTTCCGCGCGGCAACAAGCATTATCTCATCTGCTATCCCTTCGAGGGCCGGCTCGCGCATCAGACGCTCGGCATGCTGCTGACGCGTCGGCTGGAGCGCGCCCGCGCCCGGCCGCTCGGCTTCGTCGCCAACGAATATGCGGTAGCGATCTGGGGGCTCGGCGATCCCTCCTTCATGATCCGCCACGGCCAGCTCGATCTCGACGCGTTGTTCAACCCCGACATGCTGGGCGACGATCTCGAAGCCTGGCTCGCGGAGTCCGCGCTGATGAAGCGCACCTTCCGCAATTGCGCGCTGATCTCCGGCCTGATCGAGCGCCGCTTCACCAGCGAGGACAAGAGCCGCCGCCAGGTGCTGTTCTCGACCGATCTCGTCTACGACGTCTTGCGAAAACATCAGGCCGATCACGTGCTGCTGCGCGCCGCGCGCGCCGATGCCGCCACCGGCCTGCTCGACCTGCGCCGTCTCGGCGGCATGCTCGCCCGCATTCAGGGCCGCATCACCCATCGGGAACTCGCTCGCGTCTCCCCGCTCGCCGTCCCCGTCATGCTGGAAATCGGCCGCGAGTCAGTTTATGGCGAAGCTGCAGACGAGCTGTTGGCCGAAGCCGCCAATGAGCTGGTCAAGGAAGCGATGGGATAGAGCAGGTTTTGACGTGAATTTGGGCGCGCTGATTTCAGAGGATGTCGAGGACGTCAGCGTTTCCAGGGTCAGCATCAGCGATGTGACCTTCGCGGCCGATCTTTCCGGCGCACTCTACTGGGAAGAGCAGCGCCTGCTCGTCGTCTCCGACCTGCATCTCGAAAAGGGTTCCAGCTTCGCCACCCGCGGCGTGCTGCTGCCGCCCTACGATACGCTCGCGACGCTCGGCCGCCTCGCTGCTGTCATCTCCCGCCATAATCCCAAAACGGTGATCGCGCTCGGCGACAGCTTTCATGATCGCTCTGCGCATGAGCGCCTGTCCGCGGACGATCGCGACGCGGTTGCCGCACTCCAGAGCGGCCGCGACTGGATCTGGATCTCGGGCAATCACGATCCGATGCTGCCGCGCGATCTCGGCGGCACCATCGCGGACGAGGTCGCTGTTGGCCCGATCACCTTCCGTCACGAGCCGACCGGCGCGCCTGGCGAGATCGCCGGCCATCTCCATCCCAAGGCCCGCGTCTCCGCGCGCGGCCGTTCGATGGAACGGCGTTGCTTCGCCAGCGACGGCCTGCGCGCCGTGATGCCCGCCTTCGGCGCCTATGCCGGCGGCCTCAGCATCCGCGATGCGGCGTTCGCAAAGATCTTTCCGAAGAACGGTTTTGTCGCGCATTTGCTCGGCGACCGCCGCGTCCATGCGATTGCCGCGTCGCGGTGTTATTAAGCCGCCTTCGCCTGCACGTCCTCGCAAAACTCCGCGAGCCGATCCGCCAGCCGCAGTGTCGCGGAGCTCGCGTTCGGCGCGGCCATCAGCGCCACTTCCGTCCGGTTGATCGGCGCGAAGCCGTCCTTCGCCGTCAGCACGCGATGCTCCGACTGGATCGACATCTCCGACAGAATGCTCAAGCCCATGCCGGCGGCAACCGCAGCCTGGATACCCGCAAGGCTCGACGACATATACGACATGTGCCAGGCACGGCCGGCGGTTTCCAGCGCATGGATCGCACCGGCGCGGTAGAGGCAGCCGAGCGGAAAGCCGATCAGCGGCACCGATGGCACGTTGATGTCGACGGGATGGCTCTTGCTGGTGACCCAATGCACCTCCTCGGGCCAGATCGCGATGGCGTCCTTGCCGCCGGCCTCGCGCTTGTAGAGCGCGAGATCGAGCTCGCCGCGTTCGAGATCCCTAGCGAGGTTCTTGCTCTGGTCGGCGCGCACATCGAGCCGCAGGTTCGGATGCGAGCGCGAGAACGCACCCAGCAGTTTTGCCAGACGATACGCCGCGAAATCTTCGGGAATGCCGAGCCGGACCGCGCCGCCATCGGGTTCGCGCAGCACGTCGCGGGCCTCCTCCGCGAGCGCAAGCAGTCGCCGCGCATAGGAGAGCAGCCGCTCGCCGGCTTCGGTCGGGCGCACGTCCTTGCCGTCACGGTGCAGCAGCACCTGGCCGACATCTTCTTCCAGCCGCTTGATCTGCTGGCTCACGGTCGATTGCGTGCGGTGAACGCGCTCGCTGGCGCGGGTGAAGCCGCCGGCCTCGACCACCGAGACGAAGCTGCGCAGGAGCTCCAGATCGAGCATCTCAGTCACCATTCGAAAATCCACTGATTTGGAGTTAATCATTTAATTTCCAAATGGCAAGCGGCGTCCCTAGATCGAGGGCCAGAACAAAAACATCCGAGAATGCCATGTCCCTCGCCCCCACGATGTCCGCCCCCCGCAGCCGCCTCAACGCGTTGCCTTTTGCCATCGGCCTGTTTTGCCTGCTCTGGAGCTACGCTTTCGTCGCCGGCAAGATCGGCGTCACTCATTGCCCGCCGCTGATCCTGCTCGCCGCGCGCTTCTCACTCGCCGGCATCCTCATCCTCGGCGCCACGCTGATCCGCGGAGGCTGGTCGTTGTCGTGGCGCGATGTCCTGATCTTTGCCGTGCTCGGCATCGCCAACAACGCGCTCTATCTCGGGCTCGGCTACACCGGCCTGCAATCGGTCTCCGCCGGCCTCGGCGGGCTGATCGTCTCGGCCAATCCGGTGTTCACGGCCGCACTCGCGGCGCTGCTGCTCGGCGAGGGCATGACCTGGCGCAAGGCCAGCGGCCTCCTGCTCGGAATCATCGGCGTCACCCTGATCGTCTGGCATCGCTTATCAGTCGGTACCGATAGTCTCCACGGCATCATCTTCACGCTGGCCTCGCTCGCCTCCATCGTCGCCGGCACCATCCTGTTCAAGCTGCTCGCGCCGAAGGGATCTCTGTGGATCGGCAATGGCGTGCAGAATCTCGCCGCCGGCATCGTGTTGACGCCGATCGCGCTGACCTTCGCCGACGTGCACGCGATCGATGTCACGCCGGGCCTGATCGGCGCCTTCGCATTCCTCGTGCTCGGTGGTTCGATCCTCGCCTACTGGCTCTGGTTTCATCTCCTGAAAGTGTGTGGCGCGACCGCTGCCAGCGCCTATCATTTCCTGATGCCGCCGCTCGGCATGCTGTTCGCCTTCATCGTGCTCGGCGAGCATGTCGAGGCGCGCGACCTCCTGGGGATCATTCCGGTGGCGCTCGGCATTTACCTGGTGACGCGCCCCGCAAAGGCGATCGCCTAAAAGGAGTTCCCCATGCCCATTTCAATCACCCTGATTGGCGGCCCCACCGCGCTGATTGAGATCGACGGTTTCCGCCTGCTCACCGATCCCACCTTCGATGCGCCCGGTGCCTACCAGCTGCCGCACGTGAAGTTGGAGAAGACGATCGGTCCGGCGATGAAGGCCGATGCGATCGGTCCAATCGATGCCGTGCTGCTCAGCCACGATCAGCATTCGGACAATCTCGACAATTCCGGTCGCAACTATCTGCTCAAAGCGCCACGCGCGCTCACAACGGAAGCCGGCGCCAAACGCCTCGGTGGCCATGTCGAAGGCCTCGCGCCCTGGGCGACGGCACGCCTGAAGGACGATGACGGCAACACGTTGACCGTCACTGCGACGCCGGCGCGTCACGGCCCGGCCGGCATCGAGCCGCTATCGGGCGATGTCATTGGCTTCGTGGTGCAGTCGAGCCGCAAGGATACGCGTCCGATCTATATCAGCGGGGATACGACCTGGTTCGACGGTGTTGCTGAAGTGGCGCGCCGCTTCAAATGCGGCGTGGTGCTGCCCTTCGCGGGTGCCGCGCAAACGCGCGGTCCGTTCCATCTCACCATGGATACCAACGACACCATCGAGACCGCGCGCGCCTTTCCGGATGCGATGATCGTGCCCGTGCACACCGAAGGCTGGGCACACTTCCGCCAGAACAGCGAAGATTTGCGCAAGACGTTTGATGTGCTGGGTTTCGGCACGCGGCTGCGGCTGCTGGAGCCCGGCGTGCCGACGGTGATCGAGGCGCCGTAGCCGTCATTCCGGGGCGACGCGAAGCGTCGAGCCCGGAATCCATAGCGCCACCAACGCTGCGGATTGATGGATTCCGGGTTCGCGCTGCGCGCGCCCCGGAATGACAACCATCAAACTAATGCGCCGCTGAAGCCGACTTCTTCGTCGCGACCGGCTTCGGTGCGGGCTTTGTCGCCGCTTGCGGCGCGCTGTCCCAACCGCCGGCGGGCGTCTGGACGTTGACGGCGTCGTCGGGCTGCGGCTCAGCGCTGAAGGTCTGGATCGCGAGCTTGGCAGCGGCGAGCGATTGCGGGTCGAGGCGCTTGGCGACGTCGTCGCGCTTGCTCGATGAGTCCGCGTCGCCCTGGGCCGCGGCCAGGCTGAACCATTTGTAGGATTCGGCGAGGTTCTGTTCGACGCCGATACCGCGGGCGTAGAGGATGCCGAGGTTGAACTGGCTGTCGGCGACGCCGCGATCGGCCGCTTTCCGGAACCACTGCGCCGCGCTCTTGTAATTTGCGCCGCGTCCGCCGCCGTCGGCGTCGAGCACCGCGAGATTGTGCATCGCCTTGGCGTTGCCGCGCTCGGCAGCCTGCGTGTAGTAGCGGCGGGCGATGTCGGCGTCCTTCTTCACGCCGAGGCCCTTTTCGTAGAGCGTGCCGAGGCGGAAGGTTGCTGGCACCACGCCGGCCTGCGCCGCGCGGTCGTACCACTTCGCGGCTTCGTCGTAATTCGCGGCCACGCCCTTGCCTTCGGCATAGCGTACGCCGATCTCGTACGCCGCCGTCGCATCGCCCTTCATCGCGGCGACGCGCAGGGCAGGACCAGCGATGCCATCAGGCAGCTTCTCGCTCGGCGGAACCTGGACGAGGCCCAGTCGCGCACGGCTCGTGCCCGACAACGCACCGGTGACGTCGCTATTTGCCGCGGGCGGTGGCGGCACTGCCGCGGCAGGCGCCGGCGGAATTTCAACCGAAGCGGTGCTTCCGGAGTTGGCCGCGGGCGCAGGTGCCGGCGCGGCGTTGTTCTGGGACTGCTTCCCGATCGGCGTCGGCGAAGTCATCGACGGCGTAACTTGCTCGGGCGCAGCCGGCTTGCTCTCGACCGGCGGCGCGGCCTGCGAAGCGGGTTGGCTCGAAGAGCTTTCCATAGCCTGCGGTGCCGGCGGCGCACCGCCGCCTTCGAGCAGGTTCATTGCCATCTTGAACGTGCCGAGCACGATCACGACCACGCTTGCGCCGACCAGCAGCGAGCGGATCTTCGAGGTGATGGTCGAGCCGCCTTCTTGACCTGCGGCCGGTGCTTTTGCCTTGTCCTTGACGCGGGCCGCGATCGCGGCCTTGGCGCCGCGCGCGGGCTTCTCCGGCGGTTGCGCGGCGGCAGCTTGCGCTGCGCGGCGCGCGGCCGCGATGAAGCTTGACGACGACACCGGCTCTTTCGGCGCGGCCGGGATTTCGCTGATATCGCTTTCGGACGCGGCAATGCGCTCGGACGGCGTAGCAGGACGCCCGTTCGGACGCGTACCGGGCTCGAGCGGATGATCCGGCGGCAGTTCGGGCGCGATCGCGGCGCGCGCTGGCGCCGTGTGCGGCTCGAGGATCTCGCTGATCGCGCGCGGCGGGACCGGCTGTGCCATCGGCACCGGCGGCGGCGCTGCGGGCGCGGCGGCGTGGAATTCGCGCGGCGCGGCCACGAAGGCGGAGTGCGCGTGCGGCTGCGCAGCCGCGGGATTTTGCAGTTCGGGCTTCGGGTCGTAGTTCGGCTGCGGCGGCTGCGGGGTCCATTGCTCGCGCGCCATCGGCGCCGGCTCGGCGGGAGCCGGCATCGGCATCGGAGCGGCCACGGGCATCGGCGCGGGGGCCGGCGGCGCGGCGCGAACGGCGCGCAGATCCCCTTCGATCATCGCAAGGCGATCGACGACGTGGCCGAGCGTGTTGTGCACGGCCTCCAGCGCATCCTGGGTGCCGCGGTTGGTCTCGGCCTGGCTGTAGCGAATGTCGGACAGCTCGCGCTTGACGAGGTCGACCATTCCGGAATCAGGCGGCGGTGCCGAATTGCGGCTCTCGGCGAGCGCGGAATAAGTCGCTTGCTGACGCTCGAGGTGACGCAGGATGTCGTGCAGCCCGTCCTCGACACGGCTTAAGTTGCCGCCACGCGGATCGGAGTTGGCCTCGATCCGCTCCAGCAGGTAAGAGACCCGCTGCTCCAGATGCGCGAAGGCCGATGCCGAGTCGTTGCCGACCGGCATGCGATCGAAACGGTCGGATAGCGCGCGGATCGCGGCTTCCAGATGCTCGGTGCTTTCGGTGGCTTGCGGACGCTCGCGCGTTTCCAGCGCGGCGGTCAGGGCGGCAATGCGCTGCTCCAGCACGGCAAAGCTGTCGCCGCGGTCTGAAGCGCGATTGACCTGCTCGACCTTGGACGCCAGCAGCTGCACGTCGTCGGAGAGGCGTGCCAGTGCGTCGTTGGAGGCAACATTCGAGACGATGCCGCGCAGCGCGGAGATCGCACCTTCGAGCTGGCGCACCGTCGAGGGATCGTCATTGGCGCGCAGGATCATGTCGAGCTTGCCGCCGAGATTGCGGATCGCTTCGTCATAGCCGGCGAGCTGCTCGGCAGGTGTCAGCGTGCGCAGCACCTGCTTGATGTCGGACAGCGCGCGCTCGATGCCGGAGAGAACTTGCCCGTCCGTACCGCTGGAACGGGTCTCGTCGATGCGACGGTGCAGCGAGCGGATCTCGTTCTCGATCGATTCGATCGCGCGGCGCGGCATCGCTTCGGTGATGGCCTGGCGGATCTCGGCGAGCTCGGAACGGAAACCGTTGATCGCCTGCGCAGTATTGTCGGGACGCTGCAGTGACTCGATCTGGCTCGTGATCTTGAGCAGATGGCGCTCGAGCGACGAGAAATCCGGTCCTGCTTGCGGAGGCGGCGGCGCATAGGCAGGCTGAGGCGGCGCCATCGGGGGAGCGTAGGGCGCTTGGCTGGGTGCGATCGACGGCGCGGCGCGCGGCGGCATTTGCCGTGGTGCGAATCCATCGAGCTCGCTCTGCCGTGCGGTGATCTCGGCAACCGCGACGTCGAACGAGGCGGGGCTCAAGGGTGGTGAATTGCGATAGACCTGCGCGGCGGCGCGCTCGACCGCATCGGCCTGACGCTGGCGCGATTCAACGGGCGAGGGTGAGGGAGGTGGCGCCTGACGCGGCGCCTGGAATTGCTGGGCCTGAGGCTGCTGGGGCCGCGAGATCTGCGACAGCCGCGCGTCGAGCCGCGAGATCGCATCGTTGAGCTGACGGGCAACGCCCTGCTCGCGCGAGACGTCCTGACGGGGTGCTGCGGGCTTTGAAATTCGTTCGATCTGCTGGGTGATCGCGTCGAGCCGCTGATGGATGTCGGCGACTTCGCGACTCTCCTGGCTCGGCATTTGCGCGGCGCGCGGCGAGTCTTGACGTTGATCCTGACGCTGCTCCTGACGTGGATCCTGGCGCGGCTGATCGTAAGGCCCGCGAAAGTTCGGCGGCGCAGTCTCGCCGAGCGTGGAGTTCAGCCAATCGTTGAGTGACATGCCGGCACGGCGCGCAGCAGCTTCGGCCCGCTCCCTGACGGATGGATCGATACTGTCAACACTCCACGATACGCGCGAATTCATGACTCTGTCCGGTTCCGACTCCGGCGTCCCACCCGACGCCTCCAGTCTCCCCACGCGTTCCGATTGCAAGACAATCGAATTCGGCGCGGGTCGTCTGCCTCGAAAACCGACTTTTGTCCGTTACGGTAAATAACGGGTTAAGGAACGTGACGCCGGTGTCTTAAAGTTGGGCGGCGGGCACACGGAACGACTCGCTCCGCCGTCATCGCCCGCGAAGGCGGGCGATCCAGTACGCCGCGGCGGCTCGATTCCAGCCGCGCCGCCTCGGAGTACTGGATGCTCCGCTTTCGCGGGGCATGACAGTGGTGGGTGTGGTGACGCTCCCGTTGCGCCCCGGGTTCGCCCTCCCTAACCCTTCTCCCGCTTCCCATCGTCCAGCGGCACCACGGTACCCTTCACCGTACCCTTGCCGCTCATGGCGGACAGCGCGTCGAGGGCTTCCTCGCAGAAGTCGGCGACCATCTGCTCGTGCCGCGCGCCGAGGCGGAGCAGCAGCAGATTGCCGAGGTCGAGAACGTCTGACGCACTCCCTTCCGGGAATCGCTTTTTTAGTATTCGCTCGTAGTTCTCGGCCCGGTCGCGGTGGTGCTCGAGGCGGTCCATCAGATCGGTGCGGATCGGCTCGATGTCGATGCTGTCGAGGGCATGCAGCCGCACCAGCAGGTCGTCCTTGATCGAGGGCGGTGTGCTCGGCCTCGCGGCCCAGTGCCGCAGCGCTGTTCGCCCTTCGGGAGTGAGCGTATAGATGAGTTTATTGGGTTTGCCTGACTGTACGACCTCGCGGCCCTGGATGTAGCCGCGGTCGCGCAACTTGGAGAGCTCGCGGTAGATTTGCTGGTGGTCGGCCTTCCAGAAGAAGCCGACCGAGGAGTCGAACGTCTTGGCGAGCTCGTAGCCCGTCATCGGACGTTCCGTGAGGCATGCGAGGATCGCGTCGCCCAGTGCCATGTTGACCTGCCTCCCCGTGACCTTAACCAACCAGCTTGACTTTATGCGTATCGGCGCATATGCGTCAATGTGCATATGAGGTGGGCTCCAGACCCCCGTGATAGGCCCTTCGCGCTACTGTGCATGGGGTTGTTTTCGTGTTTTTGCCAAAGCCCTTTGGGAGGCAGCTGACAATGACCGGTCTCGACTCCTGGTACGCCTTCATGAAGTCCCACGACACCAAGGCGTTGTGGAACCTGCTCCATCCCGACGCCGTGTTCGAAAGTCCGGTCGTGCACTCGCCGCAGCGCGGCCGCGACATCACCTTCAAATATCTCGCCAGCGCCGAGAAGGTGCTCGGCGGTCCGGGCTTCACCTATGTCGGCGAGTGGACAAGCGCTGACGGAGCCGTGCTCGAATTCAAGAATGTCATCGACGGCATCGAGATCAACGGCGTCGACATCATCACTTTCGACAGCGAAGGGCGCATCACCAATTTCAAGGTGATGGTGCGTCCGCTCAAGGCCATCAACATGCTGCATCGCCTGATGGCGGAGCAGCTCGCCGCCCAATCCTGATTTCATCATTTCAGCCCCTGCCGGGAGACCGCAATGCCGATCTATAAAGCCCCCGTCGAAGACGTGAACTTCCTGATGAACGACGTCTTCCAGATCGACCGCTACGACAATCTCGCCGGCTTCTCCGATGCGTCGAGCGACGTGCGCGAGGCGATCCTGGGTGAAGCGGCGAAGCTCGCCGAAGAAGTGCTGCAGCCGCTCAATCGCGTTGGCGATCTCGAAGGCTGCAAGCGCGCCGATGACGGCAGCGTCACCACGCCGAAGGGCTTCAAGGACGCGTTCAAGCAGGTGGCTGAAGGCGGCTGGCTTGGCTTGTCGGCGCCGACCGAGTTTGGCGGCCAGGGTCTGCCGGTGACGCTGTCGCAGGCGGTCAACGAATTCCAGATCTCCGCCAACATGGTGTTCTCGATGTATGGCGGCCTCACCATGGGCGCGACCGCCGCGCTCATTGTTCACGGCTCGCCTGAGCAGAAGCAGACCTACGTTCCGAAGATGGTCGCCGGCGAATGG
The DNA here is from genome assembly GCA_023387695.1 of Pseudomonadota bacterium. Lineage (GTDB taxonomy): Bacteria > Pseudomonadota > Alphaproteobacteria > Rhizobiales > Xanthobacteraceae > Bradyrhizobium. Next base: position 22,382 of record JAEWHT010000044.1, read on the forward strand.
ACCGGCACCATGAACCTGACCGAGCCGCATTGCGGCACCGATCTCGGCATGCTCCGCACCAAGGCGGTGCGCCAGGCCGATGGCAGCTTCAAGATCACGGGCACCAAGATCTTCATCTCGGCCGGTGAGCATGATCTCGCTCCGAACATCATCCACCTCGTGCTCGCCCGCATCGAAGGCGCACCCGCCGGCATCAAGGGCGTGTCGCTGTTCGTGGTGCCGAAGTTCATGGTGAATGCCGACGGTTCGGTCGGTGCCCGCAACGGCGTGGTGTGCGGATCGATCGAGCACAAGATGGGCATCCACGGCAATTCGACCTGCGTGATGAACTACGACAACGCCACCGGCTGGCTGATCGGCGAAGAGAACAAGGGCATGCAGGGCATGTTCGTGATGATGAACGAGGCCCGCCTCGGCGTCGCCGTTCAAGGTCTCGCGCAGT
>JAEWHT010000094.1 GCA_023387695.1 Pseudomonadota bacterium
TTCGAGGGTGCGGTCGCCGATTTCGATGCGGTGCTGGCCGCGCGCGCCGATGACCGACCAGCAAGCATCATCCGTGAGCGCTGCCTTCATTTGCTAGAGGTCGGCAGCGATGCGACATGGCGGCCGGTTGCGGCGCTGACCACGAAATGACTGTGCGGCGACTGTCGTTTCGACGCATCATTTATTCCCGATTTCGCGCGTGTTTTTGTCCCATTGCACGCAAACAATCGTGAACCGAAGCGCCGCCAAGTCCTCGTAACGCGACAACAGGCACCACCGTAGAGACTGCATCAATTGCAGGAGACGGTGAAATGAAAGAGTTCTCAGGAACATTCTGCGTTGCAGAAGCCGGGGCGGGGTCCTATCGACCTCTAGCCCTTCTGCGCTGGGTCATGGTTGTGATCTTCGTGTCTTTCGGCATGCAGAAGTTTACACTGCAGTCAGCACAAGGCATCGAGCAGTTCATCATCCACAGTCCATTTGTTTCGTGGCTTTCAATATTTGGATTCAGAGGGGAAGCCTATTTTCTTGGTATCACTGAATTTGCCATCGCAGCGCTGCTCGCTGCCGGTGCCTTCAGCCCGATCATGTCGGCTCTGGGATCGCTGATGGGCGTGATGACATTCGCGGTCACCTGGTCCTTCTTTTTTACGACTCCCGGCGTCGTGAAGTGGAGTTTCTCGACTGACCCGATGGCGTGGAATTTGGCAGGCGAATTCCTGTTCAAGGACATCGTGCTGCTTTGCGTCTGTCTGGTGCTGCTGCTGGCCTCACTCCCGCAGACCATGACGCGGCTCCGCGGTTAGCGGTTCTAGCGCAAGACGCAGTTTGCGAGATGGCATCACCTACAGCCAGCCGGGTACACCGTCGACCTTCATCATCTCCAGTTCAGGCAAGTCGAACCCGAAATGCTCAGCGACGAGCAGACGCAACGCCTTGCGGTCGGACAATTGCGTGGGTTGAACCACGCCATCCCTGATGAAGTTGACGTCCTGGTTCGTGATATTGACGCGGCCTTCCTTCGTGACGGCGCTGGCGACGAGGTTGTGCGTGTAAAAGGAATTCGGGTGACTGACGAGGTAGTAGTGCATCATCTCGAAATCGACCGGGTATTCTTCCTCCATCTTCGAGATCCATCCGCGCGTCTCCCCGCCGCTACGGAGCAGATAGAGAACCCAATCGGTAGCTTCATGGGCAATCCTGTGCGTTGGGGCGCCTGAAGGAACGGGCGTGCCGTCAAGCGGGATCGGGTGAGGGCAGGCAAAGGGGCCGAAGCCGGGATCGACCACGTAAGTTCTCCCGTCGACCGTCACCGAGAGAAACATGTGCTCCCGCACGCTCTCATGACGCGGTTTGAAGAAAACGACGCGGGACGAATGCCTGACGGGACTGAAGCCGATCGCAGACAAGGCGTTGTACATGAGCGTTGCGTGTTCGACGCAATGTCCGCCGCGCCTGGCGGCGATGAGCTTGGCGTGCAGTCCTTCGGGATCCAGCCGGATGGGACGTCGCAGAAGGACATCGAAGATTTCGAAGGGAATGTTGGCGACATGGCCCGCGAGAATTCCGGCCAGCGTGTCGTAGGTCGGCGTGCGCGGACCGGAATAGTCGATACGGCTGAGATAGGCATCAAGGTCGAAATTATTCGCCATCTTGTTGCATGTCCCGATGGGTGGAAATGATTGCTCGGCACGTGAGGAAATTCAGGGGCAGGATACAAAAAATCGGCGTAGCGCAAAACGGTCAGGGAACAGGCGGCCTTTCCGATGCTGATCATTGCAATCCCTGATTGCAACATATCGTGATGTTCAAGTTGAAGTCACCTGCCATGGTCAAGCACGTCCGGGTCACAAGTTCAGCGATCTTGCTCACATAATTGGGCTGGCAAAGCTCTGTCAAAACATCAGTAAAATCAAACGTGTAGAAAGTCACATTAGCCGCGGAGGAGGCAGCCGAGCCAACGCGAATTATCTTGCCGGTTGTGAGCGAGGCTGCCTGTGCTTTGAAACGTGAGGCCGGCATGCCGGAGCGGACGGGGCAATCAGACGGGAGCGACTACGAGACCAGCGTCTCGCCGCGGCGTGCGCGCTTGGATGCTCGGCCGCGATTGATGAACTGGACGCCGACGAACTCACCATTGATCCAGGCGAGCTCGCAGTGCCGGTAGACCAATCCGATCGGTGACAGCACCAGGAAAAATTCTCTCTGGCCGATGTCCGTCACCGCGCCGTCGATCACCAACTTCGCCCCCGTTTCAGAGACGTCGTAGATCTTGCAGGCGCGCTGCCATGTGCCGTCGATTGCCATAAGGCGAGCTTCGATAGGGCGTTCGAATGCGATACGCCTATCCCCGCGTTGCTCTCCCTCACTCATCAACCATCCCCCACAGATGATCACCAAGCAGCCGCGGACATTAGAGCCAGAATCTTGATCTTCGGTGAATCGCGTGTGACCCAGTGTGATCGATCAGCGACGGGACCGCGTCAGGTGCAACTCCTGGATAGTAGATCGCATCGTCATCGTAGTTGCGCGTGCAATTGATGATCGTGTTGGCAAGGCTTGAGTCATCCACACCCACGACCGGCAGTAGTCTGCGCGCGTTCCCAGCCTCTAGGAATCGACAATTTGCCAGGTCATCAGGATGTCGCTTTGATTGCGGCATGACGATCCGCCTTATCAAGCACGAAGCCGTGCCCGGCACAGGTAGCTTCGAGGTGCGCTTCCGCGATGGCCGCCGAAGCGTCTATTTCTACTTCGACGATTTTCCGTCGCGTCGGCTGCGGCCGGAACAGATGCTCCGCAAGCAAGCGCTCGATTGGGCCATCATGTTCGCGCGTATCATGCACGGCTTGATCGAGGGCTGGGCTGAGAGAAAAAGTCCGTCGCTATGATCGCAAGATGGTTTCGATCTGCTGTGCGGCCCGCAGCAAGGTTCGGTCTTGCCCGCGCCGGCCGATCACCTGCAGGCCGAAGGAAAGTCCGGCCGCATCGCGTCCGCACGGAACAGAGATCGCGGGCAGGCGGGCGTGGTTGACGAAGGGGGTGAACACGGCGTGCCCGCGCGGGCTTGCCGGTTGGCCGCCGATCATGTCGGGTCCAAGTTGGGTCAGCGGCCAGGCGACGCAAGGCACTGTCGGGGCCAGCAGCAGGTCGACGTCGGCAAAGAAGGCCGCGAACGCCTGTGCGATCGCCGCGCTCGCGACCAGCGCTCCGCCAACATCGGTGCCTGACCAGGCTAGGCCACGTTCGATCTGCCTGGCGATATCGGGATCGAACACGCTCGCATCCCTGCGGAAAGCATCGCCGTAGAGCGCGGCAAGGCCCACATGCTGAAGCGGCATGATCGCATCTTCCGTCGCGCCGGCCGGCCAGACCGGATCGCGTCGGGCGATGCGCAAGCCTGCATCTGAAAGACGCGCAGCGGCGGAGGCAAGCCCATTGGCGACGACCTCGTCCACGGCAACGTCGAGCCCGAGGCGCGGTGAGAACGCGATGCGCAGGCCGGCGGGATCGTCGGCTGCGTTGGCGATGGCGGCGGAGTCCGGATCGCGTGGATCGATTCCGGCCATGATCTCAAACGCCAGCGTGATATCGGCGACGTCGGCCGCTATCGGCGCTATGACGGACAGGCCGAAGAAGGGCTCGGCGAAACCGGGACCATAGGGGATCGCGCCGTAGGACGGCTTGAAGCCGGCGACGCCGACATGGGCTGGCGGTCTGCGGCTTGAGCCACCGGCGTCGGTCCCGATCGCGAGCGGCACGAGGCCGGCCGCGACGGCAACGGATGGGCCGCCGGACGAACCGCCCGGCGTCAACGCTGGATTTTGCGGATGCCGCGTCGGCCCGTACAGCTGCGAGGTCGTCACGCCTTTGCTGGCGAATTCCGATGTCGCACCGATGCCGACGACAACAGCGCCGGCATTGCGCAGCCGGGCGATCGCAATGGCATCCTGCGGCGCGACGAAATCGGCGAACAGGCGTGAGCCCTGGGTCACGCGCCAGCCGCCGACCCAGATATTATCCTTGACGATGATGGGCACGCCGGCGAGTGGCAGCGTCTCGCCGCCGCGTATGCGGTTATCGACTGCGGCTGCATCGGCAAGCGTGCGTGCAGGATCGATCGTGACGACCGCGTTCAAGGCTCTCGCGGCTTCAATGCGCGCGAGCGCGGCCTGGGCGGTCTCAACAGCGCTGATCCGGCCTGCGCCGACATCGGCCGCGATCTCGCGCGTGCTATGTGTCTGCTTTGTCATGGCCTCCCCAGATCAGTGCTCCAGTGCCGCACAGTGCAAGGCACGCCAGGGCGACAAAGGCTGCGCCGAGGCTGGCTGCACCATCCAGGATCGACACCAGCGCCGGCGCGGCCAACAAGCCCGCATAGGAGGCCGTCAGCACCGCGCCTGTGGTATCGCCGATCCGGTCCTGCGGGGCGAGGCGGGCGATCTCGGCGACGAAGACTCCGTTCCATCCCGATGCCGTCAGGCCGAACAGGGCGGCCATCACGAACTGCCCGCCACGTCCAAGCGATGCGCCATTGAGGCCTAGCAGCGCGGCGCAGAAGGCCATGCCGAGGCCAATGACGATCAGCACCATGCGTGACGCGTTGAGCCGCATCGCCACCACGCCCCAGCCGAGCCGGCCGACTAGGCCGCCGGCTTGCGCACAGGCGAGCGCCATCCCGGCTTCGATATGGCTCAGCCCAAGCTCGCGTGTGCCGAGCGTGACGAAGACGGTGTTGAGCGACACTTGCATCGCGCTGAACGGCATCGAGGCCAGCGCCAGCATCGCGATCCGCCGATCGGATGTCACGAGCGCCAGCCGCGCGCGGAGATCGAGTTCCGGCGGCGGGGCGGCCTTGCCGGCATAGACCGGCCTTAGCCGCTCGTAGATCAGGATCGCGAGACATGCACAGGCCCCGACCACCGCGTAGCACCAGGCAGGTCCGAGCGAGATGGCGATCGCGGGCAAGATCAGCGAGCCGCAGACAGCACCGATCTGGTTGCCGGTCTGCCGCACCGAGAACACGAAGGCGCGTCGTTCCGCCGTCACGAGCCGCGCGAGCAATGCGGCACTGGCCGGTGTCTCAGGACCAAAGGCGAGGCCAAGGCAGAGACCTGCGGCAAGCAGAGCCGCCGTCGTGCCGAGCGAAGCCAGCGCCATGCTGACGACGATAGCCGCCGCGCACAGGCTCGCGATCCGCAGCGAACCCAGGCGGGCAATGAAGCCTCCGCCCCAGAACGAGGCGGGGATGCCGACCGCGAACACCGCGCAGGAGAACATCGAGAGCTGCCAGACCTCGATATGGGCGCGCGGTGCGACCACGCCCGGCGCAAACAAGGCGAGTGCCACGAGTGCCTGCAGCGAGGTCATGGCACCCAGCGCCGGCAGCAGCGCGGGCGCTGGCCGAGCGGCCATGTTTGCGTCTACCATGGCGCTGAGCTCACGGGAGGACCATGGTGGCAGGCGGCATTTCCATTCACGCGGTCGATGTGGCCAGCGGACGGCCCGCGCAGGGGCTGCGCGTCGAGATTTGGCGGATCGATCCAGAGCAATTGCGTATCGCCGATGGACGGCTCGGTGCGAACGGTGTGCTCGAACATTCCGTCGCGCAAGGCGCGGGCGTGACGGCAGGCGACTACGAGGTGCTGTTTCATCTCGGCGAGTTCTTTGGCGGCAACGACGGCTTTCTCACGGTGACGCCGTTCCGCTTTCGTATCAAGAACGTCGACGAGCATTTTCATCTGCCGCTGAAATTCACGCGTTGGGGCTATTCGCTGTTCCGCGGCGCCTGATCAGTTGGTCAGCCGCCGCGACAGGCCGGCGACGCGCTCCATCACCGCCACCAGCACGACTGTTGCAATGATCAGCACGCTCGACAGTGCCGCGATCGTGACGTCGAGCTTGCCTTCGAGATCCTGCCACATCCGGATCGGCAGCATGTCGGTCGCGGCATCGCGCAGGAACAGCGAAACCGGCACGTTGTCAAAGGACGACATGAACGCGATGAAGGCGCCGGCGATGATGCCGGGCCGGATCAGCGGCAGCACGATACGGCGGAACGTGTAGAGCCGGCTTGCGCCGAGCACCGCCGAGCTTTCCAGCAGTGTCGGCTCGAGTTGGGCGAGCGCCGCGACAGTATTGCGCACGACATAGGGCACGCAAACCACTGTATGCCCGATCACAAGCGTCAGCGGCGACACCGGCAGGCCGACCAGCGAGAACAGCATCAGGGCGGCCAGGCCAAAGGCCAGCGCCGGCAACACCAGCGGCGACATGAAGAGGGAATCGAGCAGCCGCGCCGACAGCTTCGGTGACCGCGAGATCGCGAGCGCCGCCGCGACGCCCATCACGACGGAGAGGCCCGTCGCCCATAGCGCGACGATCAGGCTGTTCTTGGCAGCGAAATGCAGCTGCCAGGCATCCCAGAGCTCGCCGTACCAGCGCAGCGAATAGCCGGGCGGAGGAAATCTCAGCGAGAAGCCGCTGGTAAAGGACACGATCAGCACCACCAGCGACGGCGCAATGATGATGATCAGCGCGATCATCGCGATGATGGTCATGACCAGCTCGAAGCTGAATGCTTCCAGCGTGCGCTTGCGCCCGCTCATCACGCACCTCCATAGCCGCGCGACAGGCGACCGAGCGTGGTGAAGACGGAGACGACGGCGAGCACGGCGAGCAGGAAGATGATCGAGATCGCCGCCGCAAACGGCCAATTCTGCAGCGTAGAGGCCTGCTGATAGAGATACATCGGCATGAATAGCATCTGTCCGCCGCCGACCAGCGACTGGGTGATGAAGGCCGTGATCGCGGCAGCATAGGTCAGCGTGCAGCCGGCGATCACGCCGGGTAGCGACAGCGGCAGCACGATCCTGAAGAACGTGCGCCAGCTTCCGGCGCCGAGCGAGCAGGAGGCGTCGTCGAGATTGGGATCGATGCGGCCGAGCGCGGTAATCAATGGCAGCGTCATCAGCGGCATCTGCACCTGCGCCAGCGCGATCACCACGCCGAATTGGGTGTAAAGCAGTTTCAAGGGCGTATCGATGACGCCCAGTGATTGCAGCGTCGCGTTGATGATGCCCTGGCGTCCGAGGATGACGATCCACGCGAAGGTGCGCACCACGACGCTGGTCAGCAGCGGCAGCAGCACGATCAGGATGATGATCGTCTGTAGTCGCGGGCCGACCCGCTGGTAGAGCCAGGCGATGGGAAAGCCGAGCACGAGGCAGACGGCGGTGACCTCGGCCCCCAGCAACAGCGTCGAGCCGAGCACGCTGAGGCTGAAGGGATCGGTAAGGAAGTGCAGGTACTGGCCGAGCCCCCAATGAAGCCCGGCCGTGTCGTTGTGCAGCGAGAGCCAGAGCAATTGCAGCAGCGGCGCGACGAAGAAGATCAAGAAGAACAGCGCCAGCGGCGCTGCCAATCCCAACCCGTAAGACGTCACGTCCCGTGATGCCGGTGCTGCGCCCATGGACCTAAATCTTGATCTCGCGGTTGAAACGTTCGATCCAGGCCGAGCGTTGCTCGTTGATCTTCTTCCAATCCTGGAACACGAATTTCTGCTTCAGCTCCGCGGTGTCCTTGGCGAGCACGCGCGCGATCTCGCCGCCCATCGCCACCTTGGAATTGGTCGGCACGATCAGATAGGGCGGGTTCATCAGCGTGGTTTGCACCTCGGGCGTCAAGGCCGCCTCGATCATCTTGAAGGCGAGCTCGCGGTTCGGCGAATTCTTGACGATGTGGATCGTGGTCTTGAAGGCGATCGCACCTTCCTTCGGCGCCACGAACTCGACCGGCACGCCACGGGCCTTGAGGATCTGGATGGCGTTGAAATTGCCAGGCGAGATGTCGATCTGGCCCTGCTGAAACAGGGTCGCGAGCGCGCCAGGATTGGCGGCGACGGCGGCGAGATTGGGCTTCAGCTCCTCCAGCGCCTTGAAGGCGGGGTCGACATTGGCCTCCGAGCCGCCACGCATCTTGGCGATCTCGACCAGCCAGCCGGTGCCGAGCGTCGAGTTGAGGTTGGTGATGCCGACGCGGCCCTTGAACTCCGGCTTCCAGAGATCGGCCCAGGAGGTCGGCGGCGTCTTGATCGCTTCGGGATTGTAGGTGAGGCCGACGACCTGGAAGAACGGGGCAGGGCCCATCGGCTCCTGTGCCTCAGTGATCAGGTCCTTGTAATAGGCGCTCTTCTCGACCGGATAGGGCTCGACAAGACCCTGATCGATCGCAACCAGCGCCGGGCCGGGATCGTGCAGCATGACGTCAATCGGCGGGTTGGCCTTGGCGGCATTCACCTTCGCGATCTGGTCGACCGAGAGCATGGGGTCGAGCACGATCGCCGCATCGGCATTGGCCTTGCGGAAGGCCGGCACCAGCACGGCCTTGTGCGCCTCCTCCCAGCTTCCGGTGAAGGTCGCAAACACCAGCGGACGGGCCTGGGCGTAGCTCAAGCCCGGAAACGCCTTCATGGCACCAAGAGTGAGTGCGGTCGTCATCAGGCTTCGGCGGTTAAGGATCATGTCGAACTCCTTTTTGGACTATGACTGGATCTAGAGCGTTGCGGGAAAGGCGTTGGCGAGAGATGGCGCGAGGGGTGCGAGCCGCACGGCCGCGCCATTCTCCAGCGCGCGCGTCTCGCCAATGCGGGCCTGGGAGATTTTCACGCCGGAGCCGTCGGCGGTGGTGACCTCGTGTACGACGGTCGCGCCCAGCGGCAGCGACATGCCGACCACGCCGGCAAAGCCGGTCTCGTCACCGACGAATTGCAGATGCTCGGGCCGGATGCAGACGGTGACACGGCCGCCTTCGCTCAGCGTGCCTCCCGCGGGCCGCGCGATGATTTCGGAACCAGCATCGAGTCGTACCTTTGCCGCCGTGCGATCCGCCGAGACCACTATGCCGGGCATGCGGTTCGTCGAACCAACGAAGGTATTCACGAACAGGGTCTGCGGACGGTCGTAGACGTCGGATGGCGAGCCGAATTGCTCGAGCTTGCCATGGCTCAGCACCGCGACGCGGTCGGCCATCGAGAGCGCTTCTTCCTGGTCGTGGGTCACGATCAGCGTGGTGATCCCCGACACGCGCTGCAGCCGCTTGACCTCGATCTGCATGTCGAGGCGCAAATTCTTGTCGAGCGCGGCAAAGGGCTCGTCGAGCAGCAGGATCGACGGCTTGATGGCCAGCGCGCGGGCGAGCGCGACACGCTGCTGCTGACCGCCGGAGAGCTGCCGCGGCAGCCGCTCGGCCATCGACGGCAATTGCACCAGTTCGAGCAGGCGCTGCGCCTCGCGATGGCGCGTCGCCTTGTCGATGCCGCGGGCGGCCAACCCGTAAGAGACGTTCTCGCTGATCGAGAGATGCGGGAAGAGCGCATAGTTCTGGAACACGATACCGACGGCACGGCGGTTCGGCGGCAGTGCATCGACGATGTCGTCGCCGATGATGATCCGCCCCTGGCTCTGCGCAATGAAGCCGGCGATGATCCGCAGCAGCGTCGTCTTGCCACAGCCGGACGGGCCGAGCAGCGCGATGATCTCGCCGCCCTTGATGTCGAGATTGACGTTCTCGACCGCAAGCGCGCCGCTCGGATAACGATGGGTGACCGCGTCGACGACGAGCGATCGACCGCTTGGCGCATCAGCCATGATGTTGCCTCCCGTTCTCCGCAGAAACAAAGCAAGTCTCGTGCCCCGGCCGGTCGCTTTTCGAAGCGCGTTTTGGCATGGTGCGGTCATGACAGAGATCTGCGACCTCTCCGCCACGGACCTTGCGCGCGCCATTGCGCGGCGCGAACTGACGTCGCGTGATGCCGTCGAGGCGCATCTCGCACGAATTACCCGTCTGGATGCTCAATGGGCGGCGTTCATAACCGTCGATGCTGAAGGTGCCCGTCGCGCTGCCGAGATCTGTGATGCCGCGTCTGCGCCAATCGGTCTGCTGCACGGCGTGCCTGTCGGCATCAAGGATCTCACCGACACCGCGGGGCTCAAGACCACTTACGGATCGGCACTGTTCCGCGGTCATGTGCCGGCGGAGGACGATCTCGTCGTCGCACGGTTGCGTCGCGCTGGCGCGATCGTTCTGGGCAAGACCAACACGCCCGAATTTGGCTTCGGCGCTGTCTGCACCAACCGCCTGTGCGGGCCGACCCGCAATCCCTTCGATCCCGCACTGACCTCGGGCGGATCGTCCGGAGGCTCCGCTGTCGCAGTTGCGGCCGGCATGGTGCCGCTGGCGCATGGCACCGATTTCGGCGGCTCCGTGCGTACGCCCGCGAGCTTCTGCGATGTTGCCTCGATCCGGCCGACGCCCGGCCGTATCCCGTCGCCGCGACGACCGCTGGGCTGGGATATGCTGGCGACCCACGGCTTCCTCGCGCGCGGTGTCGACGACCTCGAAATCGCGTTGTCGGTCTGCGGGGGAGGCGATGCGAGCGATCCGATCTCGACAAGCGTCATCGGCGACGATCGGATTGTTGCCGGCCGTCCCCGGATCGCCGTGACTCCCGATTTCGGCGTTGCTCCAATGGCGCGCGAGGTGCGTGCACGTTTCGCCAGGGCGTGCGATGCACTCAGCGGAGTGGCCGACCTCGTGCCGTCGTCGCCCGATTGCGGCGGCGCCATCGAAACTTTCCGCACGCTGCGTGCCGCACATATTGCCAACGGCTATGGCGAGCTGCTGAGAACGCGCCGTGACGAGCTCACGCCCACGGTGATCTGGAACATCGAGGCGGGCGCAAAGCTCTCCGCGGAGGATTATCTCAACGCCGAACGGCGCCGCACCGCGATCTACCGCAGCTTTCGCGCGTTGTTCGGCTGCGCAGATTTTCTGGTTGCGCCAGCCGCGTCGGTGTTTCCCTGGCCGAACGAGATCAGCGACGTCGCCGCAATCGATGGCGCGGCACTGGAGACGCCGATCGACTATCTCGCCGTCACGTTCATCGTGTCGCTGGTCGGCTTTCCAGTCCTGACCCTGCCGGTGCGCCGCGAAGCCAATGAACTGCCCTTCGGCATCCAGATCATCGCGCCACCAGGTTGCGAATCCCACCTGTTCGCCTTCGGTCGGACCATCGGAAAAGAATTGGGTTTCGCGCATCGCCGACCGAAGCTCCCCTAGCTGTCGCGATGCTCGAGCCGGGCGGCGAGCGCCTCGGCCAGACCAATCGTCGGCTTGGCTGCGGGCCGGCGAAACGTGCCTGATGTTGCCTTGCGCAGCCGCAGCGCCACCAGCGCCTCGGCCTGTTTGACGGCGGCAACGACCTGGTCGACGACGGGGACAGGGACGCGGTCGGCGACACGCTCGGCAAGGCCAGAAAGCGGTGCCCCGGCAAAAATCAGGACGTCGGCCTCGTCCTCGACAATCGCGCGCTGGGCAAGCTCGACGAGGACATCCTCCTTCTCGGTGCCGACGTCTGAGATCGCCTGGAACGGCGTGTCGAGCATGCGGATGCCGGCGCAGCGCTCGCGCAGCCCATGATCGCGGACGCATTCCTCGTACCAGGGTCCCAGAGCCTGCGCGAAGGTCACGATGGCGAACCGGCGTCCGGCCATGCAGGCGGTCAGCATTGCCGCTTCTGCAAGGCCAATCACGGGAATGTCGAACGTCTCACGTGCGGCAAACAGGCCGGGATCGCCGAAGGCGGCGATGATCGCGGCATCCACCTTGGTGTGTTGCTCGGCCAGCATCTCCAGCGCGATGGCGCCGCCGATCTGCGCCTCGGTGCGCGTCGAGATATAGGGTACGCCGCGCGTCGCGGTACAGGGGACGATCTCGGTGTCGGATGCGGCGGCGCGCTGTCCGACGCCCGTCATCAGGTCAGTGACGGCGGTGCTGGTGTTGGGATTGAGCAGCAGCAGCTTCATGGTCATGCCGCCGTTCGCTTGGGTTTCGAAGCAGCGAGGACATCGAGCAACGCGGTGCCGGTCTGACGCACATGGGCGCCGAGCAGGCGGCCTGCGGCCTCGCTGTCGCGCGCCTCGAGCGCCGCAAGGATGTTGGCGTGCTCGTCCACCGAATTGCTCCAGCGCCTGTCGGCACCCAGCGCCAGATAGCGTGCGCGTTCGGCGCGGGAGATCAGCGTCTCATGGGCCTCACGCAGCGGCGTATTGCGAGTCATGCGGACGATGGTGTTGTGGATCTCGCCATTGATGGCGAAGTACTCGTCGAGCTTGCCGTTGCGATGGTGACCTTCCATCCGGGTCTGAAGCGTGCGCAAGCGGGCGAGATCGCGTTCAGTGGCGCGCTCTGCGGCGAGTTCGGCCGCTAGCCGCTCGATGCCGGCGAGAGCCTCGAACAATTCCGAGATGTCCTCGACCGCAATGTCGGCGATGCGCGGGCTGCGGTTCGGCCTTAGCTCGATCAATCCTTCGGCCGCTAGCACCTTCATGGCTTCGCGGAGCGGCGTGCGCGACACGCCGAGCTCCTTCGACAGCCTGGTCTCCTGGGTCTGCGATCCCGGCGGCAGCTCGCCGCGAATGATCATCGTCCGCATCCGCGCGGCGGCCCGCTCATGCAGACCCATCCGCTTGAGTTTGGGCGACTTTCGTCCCTTCGCCGCTTCCGATTTTGGCTGCACGCGTGCCTCGTTTCTCGCCGTTGATCTTAGCCATTTCCGGCTCCTTGGCTTGCCCAAAATACTGACGTATCTCGCTGAAAACAATGGCACAACGCGCAAATTGTATGCAGCATGCAAAAACCGGATTGCGCTGCCGCGAAGCTCGACGGATGATCTTGCAAGACGCGCGAGATCTCGCGCCTTCGAAACGGAGTGAGCGATGCGGACGAGTTTGCGACTGGGCTTGATGGTGGTGGTGGCGGCGATGCTCGGCGGAAGCGATCTCGCCTCCGCGCAGACCGCGAAGATCAAGCTTGGTTACGCCAAATGCGCGCACTGCTTGCCGATGTCGCTCATCCCCGGCATGACGAAAGGCGTCGAGGTCGAAGCGACCGGCTTCAACTCAGGCAATGACGTGCTGACCGCGCTGGTGTCGAAGAGTATCGATGTCGCGCAGGTCACCTACCTCCATTACATCACCGCGCTCGATAAGGGCTTTGACGTCGTTGCCGTCTCCGGCCAGATCAATGGTGGCTCGGAATGCCTGTCCTCCGCCAAGCTGAACCTGCCGCCCGACGATTGGGCCGCGTTCAAGTCGACCGTTGCAAAGGCGAAGAG
>JAEWHT010000212.1 GCA_023387695.1 Pseudomonadota bacterium
GCGTCAGGAGCCATATATCCCCGGGGCCTTATCGATCCTTTAGGGAACTGTCCCTGGCCGGGCCCGTGGGCCCGGACATATGGTGCCCACCTACTTTCGTAGGGAACTCCGGGATCGAGTGCTTCAACGGCGTACGCGGCTTCGCACTATTTCTTCTGGTTCGTGCCTGTCGAATTGCGTCCCCGACAAAACGGCAGTGTCATGCCCCGGCCTAGTGCGCAATTGCGCGCGGGGGACCGGGGCATCCAGTACGCCGCGGCGTCGATGTGTGATCACTGGCGTCTCTGGAATACTGGATCACCCGCTCCAGTGCGCAATGGCGCACAAGGCGGGTGATGACGGCGGAGCAAGACTTCGCCTTGGGGGACCGAAGCACATGTCCAACACCAAATCCGAACTCCGCGCCAAAGCTCTCGCGGCGCGTGACGCGCTGAGCGAGAAGAAGCGCGTCGCCGCCGCGACGAAACTCGCCAAGCGCGGGCTGCCGTTCAAGCTGCTGCCCGGCAGCATCGTCTCCGGCTATTCGCCGATCCGCAGCGAGATCGACCCGCTGCCGCTGATGAAGAAGCTCGCCGAGGAGGGCGCAAGGCTGGCGCTGCCCTGCGTCACCGCGCGCGGCCAGTCGCTGATCTTCCGCCTCTTCCATCCGAACGACCGCCTGATGCTCGGCCCGCTCGGCATTCCCGAGCCGTCGCCGGCAGCCGCCGAGGTCATCCCCGACATCATGCTGACGCCGCTCGCGGCCTTCGATCGTCTGGGCCATCGCATCGGCTATGGCGCGGGGCATTACGACTTCACCTTCGCGCACCTGCGCAAGGCCAAGAACATCCTGGGCATCGGGGTCGCTTTCGCAGCGCAAGAGATCAAGGCGGTTCCAGCATTGGCCCACGACGTGGCGCTGGATTATGTGCTAACGGAATCGGACGTTTTCGATTTCCGGAGTTCAGAAGTTGCGCATTCTCTTCGTGGGTGATGTCGTCGGCCGTAGCGGCCGCAACGCCATCGCCGAATATCTGCCCGGCATGGTCAAGGACTGGTCGCTCGATCTCGTCGTCGTCAACGGTGAGAATTCGGCCGGAGGCTTTGGCATCACGGAAGCGATCTATCAGGAATTTCTCGACGCCGGCGCCGACGCGGTGACGCTCGGCAACCACTCCTGGGACCAGCGCGAGGCGCTCGTGTTCATCGAGCGCGCCGAACGCCTGGTGCGGCCCGCGAACTATCCGCGGGGCACGCCCGGCCGCGGCGCCGCTTTGGTCGAGACCAAGAACGGCAAGCATGCGCTCGTGGTCAACGCGCTCGGGCGCGTCTTCATGACCCCGTTCGACGATCCCTTCGCCGCGCTCGAGCGCGAGCTGGGGGCCTGTCCGCTCGGTGTCGCGGCGGACGCCATCGTCGTCGACTTCCATTGCGAAGCGTCGAGCGAGAAACAGGGCGTCGGCTTCTTCTGCGACGGCCGCGCCAGCCTCGTCGTCGGCACACATACGCATGTCCCGACCGCCGACCACCAGATCCTGTCAGGCGGCACAGCCTACATGACCGACGCCGGCATGACCGGCGATTACGACTCCATCATCGGCATGCAGAAGGAAGAGCCGCTGCGGAGGTTCACCTCGGGGATTCCATCGGGCCGGTTTGAGCCGGCCGCAGGAGTCGCAACGCTCAGCGGCGTCGCGGTGGAGACGGATGATGCGACGGGCCTCGCGCTCAAGGTCGCGCCGGTGCGCGTGGGCGGAAGGCTGGAGCCGGCGACGCCGAAGTTCTGGTTGAGCTAGAGACTCATAAATCGGAGCGTCCGCTGTTCGCCCATGCGCGGACCAAGTGCGCGATGTTGTCCATCGCGTGCCGTAGAATTACGGGCATCTGTCGTACTCATTGTCATCTCTTTCGATCGGGATAATCGCACCTTCCAGAAACCGATAGTGTCCTTCTCAGATCGTCAACGCGAAGGCGCTAGTCTTTCGCTATTGCTCGATCTGCGCGAGCGGCATCGAGCCCAAAGGTTTGAGCAATTGCGCTCGGCACATCGCAGCGGGTCGGATGATGAATCTCTTCGCGAAAAAATCAGCCTCGGCGGACGCCGAGCGCACCCTTGCCGCCGTTGCCACCTCGGCGACACCGATCATGATTGCAGACCAGGATTACGTGATCCGCTTCATGAATCCGGCGGTATCGCAATTGCTGACCGAGGCCGAGTCCGATCTCCGGCAGGCCTTCCCGGATTTCAAGGTCGACGCGCTGATCGGCACCTCCATCGACCGTTTCCACAAAAACCCCAGCCATCAGCGTGGGCTGCTCTCGGCCCTGAAGGCGCGGCACCGCGCCACCATCAAGGTCGGCGGCTTCACCTTCGACCTCGTCGCGAACCCGCTGCTGGACCGCAAGCGTAGGCAGATCGGCATCTCGGTCGAATGGGCCGACGCTTCGGTCCGGCAGTCCAACCTCCAGTTCAGGGCGGTGGCAGATGCACTCGACCGCTCCCAGGCCGTCATCGAGTTCGAGCCGACCGGCACGATCGTCAATGCCAACGACAATTTCCTTCACGCGATGGGCTATTCGCTCGATGAGATCAAGGGCAAGTCGCACCGCATGTTCGTCACACCGGAGGACGCGGCCGATGCGTCCTACGCCCGCTTCTGGGACGATCTTCGCCACGGCAAGTTCTATTCGCAGGAGTTTAAACGGATCGGAAAGAACGGCAGGGAGGTCTGGATTCAGGCTACCTACAACCCGATCCTCGACGAGAGCGGCAAGGTCTTCAAGGTCGTCAAATACGCCACCGACATCACCGCGGCGAAGCTGGAGAGCGCCAACATGCTCGGCCAGATCCAGGCCATCCACAAGTCGCAGGCGGTGATCGAGTTCGAACTGGACGGCACGATCCTGTCTGCCAATGAGAATTTCCTGTCTGTGACCGGCTACACGCTGGCCGAGATCAAGGGCAAGCATCACAGCATGTTCGTGGCGGCGGAAGAGCGCGGCGCCGCGGCCTATCGCGAGTTCTGGCAGGCGCTGGCGCGGGGCGAGTACCGCGCCGAGCAGTTCCGGCGCATCCGCAAGAGCGGCGACGAGTTCTACATTCAGGCGTCCTACAATCCGATCCTAGACCTCAACGGCAAGCCATGGAAGGTCGTCAAGTTCGCCCACGACGTCACCGTTGAGCAACAGGCCAAGCTGCAGACCGAACGCGAGCGCAGCGAATTGATCAGCGCGGTCGCGACGGGGACCGAGGAATTGAGCTCATCGGTGAAGGAGATCGCCGAAGCCATGACGAAGTCGCGCCGGACCGCCGACCAGGCCGCCGCCTGCGTCGATCAGGCCGACGCCATTTCGCAGAAATTCGACCAGAACGCGAAATCGACCGCCAACATCGTCGAGATGATCGCCAGCATCACCGACCAGATCAATCTGCTCGCGCTCAACGCCACGATCGAATCCGCGCGCGCCGGTGAGGCGGGACGCGGCTTCGCCGTCGTCGCGTCCGAGGTCAAGAGCCTCGCCGGCCAGGTCAAGACCGCCAGCGAGAAGATCTCCGGCGAGATAAGCGCGATGCAGGTATCCTCCAGGGACGTCGTGTCCTCGCTGATCTCGGTCAAGCGTGAAATCGACGCGGTGCAGCAATACGTGTCGTCGACGGCTGCAGCGGTCGAGGAGCAAAGCGCGGTTGCCAATGAACTGGCCGCCACGGTGCAGCGCGCGGTCTCGCATCATTAGGCACGGCCGGATCGGGGATGGCGTCCCCGCCAGCGCAGGGACCAGAGCCAAAGCGCGATGACGATTCAACTCAATCTCATCTCGCTTTAGTCTAGGCGGCGTCGATCAATCTAAGCTGGGCTTCGAATCGGATGCTGCGCTTGCCCGCAAGTGCTGTCCCCTCGAGGAAGCCGCCCTCAGCATCGCATGTCCCTGCAAAGCCAATTCCGATCTCGTGTCCGCCAAACACCGGGTCTTCACCTCGTGCCGGCGTATGTTCCTGATTGACCATCTGGCCTTTCCATCGGCCGTTAGACGAGGAATATGACCCGAGATAATAGAAGAATGCATCGCCGCCAAAGATGCGGCCGTTGTTCAAAAGCATGACCCCCGTCAGTCCGCCGGGCACGCCGTCCAGGATCCTCAAATGGATTGAGTACAACCCGTTGGAAATGCCGCCTTCGCTGATCAAGCCGGGGGCGGGAAGGTCGCTCTCGTCGAGCGGCGTCATAACCGACCGAAAGGTGGCGTTGGGCATTTGCGGCGAACCGCCCTCGAAGTGGAAGGCGTCGCCGACCGCCCGCCCGGTGACCGCAATCGTCGAAACGTCAGAGCCCAGCAGCGATTGATGACCGGCACCGAAATTGTGTCGTCGGCTCGTGACCGCGACGGCGATTGAGTCCCCGTCGAAACCGTAGGTTCCGATATGAGCGAAGCCCGAATTGCCACCCAGCAACTTGCCATCGCGGACGTAGCTGACGCTGCGTCCCACCGTTTCGTTGACCTTGAACTCGCTTTTGAAGAAACCGTCGAAACGGCTGGTCGAGTCGCTCATCCGGTACCTGGTCCAACTGAATCTGGCTTTCATGGCCAGCTTGACGTCGAACAAAGGCGACGGCAGCCGTGCGCTGAATTCATACAGCTGTCTTCAACGCTTAGACAATAGCTTCCTCAATATGCGGACCGGATAGCTGCTTGTGGTCCGCAGGCGAATGAGGTGAGGGCGTCCGACGTGTCAGCAGCTGAGGCGATACCGGACATCGGCCAGACGCGGGCAAATCGACACGATTGACCCAAAGCGGACATCTTACCGGCATGATCGATTTGGCACTTGCTCCCGCTAGTGATCCTGGAGCACGGCAAGCTTCTCTTTCTCGAAAAGTACAGCCACCTTCGGCCGCTTGAGAGCGGGAGACCACGGGTCACGCAAAAGCGCCTTCACCTTATCGAGTGTATCGAAATCACGCATCGTCGGGAGGCCGATATCGACGGTGGTTTTGATGATCGCGGCGACGGCCTTGTCCAATTCATCCTCGGTCTTCACATAGATTGTGCTCCACGAGTCCAGCAGTCCCAAATAGACGTGGCAGACTCGTGCAGCACCATTTCCCCAGCGCTTCGCATCCAAAGCGAGAAGTCTTTCGCGCAGCCGCACATTGTCTACTCCGATCACCGGATCGATGCGGACGCAGCGGCGATCGCGCGCGGCCCCCGGATAAAGGAAGACCTCCGTTTCGTCGTTGATCTTGTATACGAGCCTCGTTGGACGGCGCTCCGCCCCCGCAAAGCCGACCCTTTTCAATTCCGATACGAGGCGGTCGCGGACCACATCGACTGTCAGTTCGGTTGCCATATCAGGTCGGGGTGGTCCTAAGTATGCGCGGTGCCTGCCACAGACATTTCGCGCGACACTACTACGCCGTTTCCCGCAGATAAATGGCCGCTCATGGCCCGTAGCGGTCCTCAGACTTCGACACTGTGATGCCTGCTTTTGGAGGTGAAACAGACCTGCGCCGAAATTATGAGTACACGTCCTGACTCCACAACACCGGCGTCGTCCCGGCCTAGTGCGCAATTGTGCGCGGGGGCCGGGACCCATACGCCGCAGCAATAGTTGTTGCGCGAGATCTGCGCTGCGCTTGTCCGGGACGACGGGGGAGATTGACGCGCGCGATCGTGCATCAATCTCGCTGGCGTTAAGGTTAGCCCGTCACTCCGCCGTCTGCTCCCGCAACTCCGCCACATCCTTCGCCGTGAGCTTCGATCCCTTCGTCCCAAACCGTGCCGTGACATAGTTCGCCACCGCCGCGATCTCGTCATCCGTATACGCGTTGCCGAAAGCTGGCATCGACAGCGCACCATCCGGTGTGTGCCGCTTGGTGCCGGAGATCACGATCTGCGCGACGTTGGTGGCGGCGGGGTCGTTGACGGCCCAGGTGCCGGTGAGCGTTGCCATCGGTGACACTGGGCTCTCGCCGCTCCAGCCGTGGCAGCTGGCGCAGGCGCTGGCGAACACCTTCTTGCCGCGGGCGTCTGCCGTCACGCCGTCCTTGTGCGAGGCGGGTGCGACGGGCGCCGTGGTGGCGGGCAGGTCGGGCGAGGCGACCGGTGGCACGCTGCGCAAATAAGCCACGATGGAGCGGATGTCCTCCGGTGCGAACTGGCTGAAGCTGTGGTCGACGGCTTCACCCATCGGACCCGAGGCCGAGCCGTGGCCCGGTGCGTGGCCGAGCGAGAGGTACGAGATCAGATCCGCATCGCTCCAATTACCGAGGCCGGTCGCCTTGTCGGAGGAGATGTTGAAGGCGTGCCAGCCGGCGGTGATGGCGCCGGCGAACTTCTTGCGGTTGTCGAGCGCAAAGCCGAGATTGCGCGGGGTATGGCACTCGCCGCAATGCGCCAGCGCTTCCGCCAGATACGCACCGCGATTCCATTCCGGGCTCTTCGTCGTGTCAGGTGCAAAGCGTGTGTCCGGATTGAACACGGCCGACCAGAATATCATCGCCCAGCGCTGGTTGAACGGGAACGACAGCGTGTTGTCAGGCGCCTTGGCGCTCACCGCCGGCAGGCTGAACAGATAGGCCTTCACCGCCAGCACGTCCTCGTCGCTCATATAGGTGTAGGACGTGTAGGGCATCGCCGGATAAAGCCGCGCGCCGTCATGGCGCTTGCCGCGCTGGACCGCGTTGAGGAAATCCTGGTCGCTGTAATTGCCGATGCCGGTGTCTTTGTCCGGCGTGATGTTGGTGGAATAGAGCGTGCCGAATGGGAGCTTGAAGGCGAGCCCGCCCGAATAGTCCTTCTCGCCGGGCTTGGTGTGGCAGACCATGCAGTCGGCCGCCTTCGCAAGATATTCGCCGCGCTCGACAAGGTTCGCCTTCTCGAGCTTGGCCGGGACGCCGGTCGGCTTGCCAGCGCTGTAATCCGCCAGCGCCACCTTTGTGCCGCCGGTGAAATCGAGCGGGCCGGGCCCGCGGATAATAAAGACGCCAATCGCGACTGCTGCGATGGCGATCACGACAAGGCTTGCAAGGATACGCATTGTCCGGCTCATGCCTTCTTCCCCACAGCCAGCAGTTTCCGATCGATTGGCAGGCGCCGCAGCGTCACGCCGGTCGCGGCAAGAATCGCGTTGCGCAGCGCGGGCGGTCCGGCGTTGACGCCGGCTTCGCCGATGCCGCCGGGAGCTTCGCCGCTCTTGACGACGACGACCTCGATCTTCGGCGTCTCGCTGATGCGCATCATGCGGTAGTCGTGGAAGTTCGACTGCTGCACGCGGCCCTTCTCGATGGTGATCTCGCCATACAGCGCGGCGGTGAGGCCGAAGATCAGGCCACCCTCGATCTGCGCCTTCACGGTGTCGGGGTTGACGGCGATACCGGTGTCGACCACCGAGGTGATGCGGCGGAGCGTGATCTCGCCGATGTCGTCTATCTCGGCTTCCACAACCGTTGCGAGGAAGCTCGCAAATGACGGCTGCACGCAGACGCCGCGGCCGACGCGCGGCGGCAGCTTTTGGCCCCAGCCGGATTTCTCGGCGACGAGGTTGAGGACGGCAAGTGCGCGCGGGTTCTTGGTGAGCATCGACCGTCGAAATTCGACTGGATCCTTGCCGGCCTTGCGCGCGAGTTCGTCCATGGCGCACTCGATCGCGAACACATTGTTATTCGGACCGACGCCGCGCCAGAAGCCGGTCGGCACTGCCGGCGGTTCGGCGCGGACATATTCGACGTGGAAGTTGGCGAAATCGTAGGGCGCGTCGACCGCGGCATCGACTGCATCGATGTCGATGCCCTTTTGGAAGGCCGGCGGCAGCCAGCGGGCGATCACGGCGGAGCCGGCGACCTTGTATTTCCAGGCTGCGACCTTGCCGTCGACCAGCGAGGCTGTGATCTGGTCGCGATAGACTGGACGGTAGACGTCGTGCTGGATGTCTTCCTCGCGGGTCCAGATCACCTTGACGGGATAGTCGACCTGTTTTGCGATCTTCACCGCCGCGATCACCATGTCCGGCTCGAGCTTGCGGCCGAAGCCGCCGCCGAGCAGGTGCTGATTGACGATCACCTTGTCGACAGGGAGGCCGGCGGCCTTTGCCGCTTCCGACTGCACACGCGTCATGATCTGCGTGCCCGTCCAGATCTCGCAGGAGTCTTTCGTCACCCGCACGGTGGCGTTGATCGGCTCCATCGATGCGTGCGCCAGGAACGGCAGCTCGTAGGCGGCCTCGAACCTGTCGCCGGTTGCGAGCGCCTTGGCGATGTCGCCGGTGGATTTCGCGACCGCGCCGTCCTTGGCGCTGGCATCGCGCAAATTCTGCCAGATGTCCTTGGTGCTAAGTTTGGCGTTCGGGCCCTCGTTCCACTCGATCTTGAGGGCTTCGAGACCCTTCTTGGCCGCCCACATGTGATCGCCGATCACGGCGACGGCGTCGTCGAGCACGACGACCTTGCGCACGCCGGCGACCCTCATCGCCGCGTTGTCGTCGACCCTGCCGACCTTGCCGCCGAACACCGGGCAATTGGCGATGACCGCGATCTTCATGTCGGGCAGGATCGCGTCGATGCCGTAGAGCGCCTTGCCATTGACCTTGTCGGGCGTATCGAGCCGCTTCAGCGGCTGGCCGATGAGAACGAAATCCTTGGGGTCCTTGACCGCGACGTCCTTCGGCGGCGTCTGGCCCTGCGCGGCCAGCGCCAGCTCGCCATAACTGAGCTTGCGGCCGCTCGCGGCATGCGCGACCTCACCCTTCGAGGCCGTGCAGCTTGCGGGCTCGACGCCCCATTGGCTGGCTGCCGCCTGCACCAGCATTGCCCGCGCACTGGCGCCTGCTGTGCGCAGCGGCTTCCACCAGGCCCGGATCGAGGTCGAGCCACCGGTTGCCTGCAGGCCGAAGACGGGATTGGCATAGAGCTTGTCGTTGGGCGGTGCGTGCTGCACCTCAACCTTTGCCCAGTCGGCATCGAGCTCTTCCGCGATGATCATCGATATCGAAGTATAGACGCCCTGGCCCATCTCCACTTGCGGCATCATCAGCACCGTCCGGCCGGTCTCGTCGATGCGGATGAAGGCGTTCGGCGCGAATTTACCGTCAGTCGTATCCTTCTGCGCCGGCTCGTTGGTGGCGGCATGCAGCGGCAGATGGAAGGCGAGCAGGAAGCCGGTGGCGAGGCCGCTGGTCAGGAGCGCGCGGCGAGAGACGCTGTTATGTGCATTCATGGCTGATCTCACGACTGACGGCCGGAGGCGGCGAGCTTGATGGCTTCGCGAATGCGCACATAGGTGCCGCAGCGGCAGATGTTGCCGGCCATCGCCGCATCGATATCGGCATCGTCAGGGTTCGGCGTTGCCGCCAGAAGTGCGGCGGCCGACATGATCTGGCCGGACTGGCAATAGCCGCACTGGATCACTTCGGCATCGAGCCAGGCCTTCTGCACCTTCGCACCTGACGGTGTGCTGCCGACATGCTCGATGGTGGTGATGGCGCGGTTTGCGACCGCGCTGATCGGCAGCACGCAGGAACGCACCGCCTTGCCGTCGACATGCACCGTGCAGGCGCCGCATTGCGCGATGCCGCAGCCGAATTTGGTGCCGGTCATTCCGAGGATGTCACGCAGCACCCACAGCAGCGGCATTTCGGGTGGCGCGTCGAAGGATTTGGTTTCGCCGTTGATGGTGAGAGTTATTGCCATATGCATTCCCTTCTTCGCCCGATCGCTTGCGGCGATCCGGTCGGCGAATTCGCGCGCACCATAATCATAGTGGTGTGAAGCGATGAAGCTTCCAAATTCGCAGCAATGCATATCTGCGCGCACGCCGCGTCAGGCCATGACGTTCACGATTTTGTGCGGCGATGCGTGCTGCGGTTTTGGGCTAATTGATATGATAAGCGTCATTTTCTGACGTATTTTTGTCATGCACGCCGTCGGTCACCGCAGATGATCGTGCGAACGCGCAAAATCATGCGATGACGAAACTCGTGCGATTAGGGAAATACAAAGCGGGAGCGAAGTGCGAGGCGCCGCTTGCTCAGTCGGCCGCCAAGATTCCACCTGCGATGGTTCCATCGGCGGGGCGAGACACGTTTCGGAATAATAGAACTATGCGCCTGTTTTGCCCGACGCGTCAAGCCGCGTCGTGGTTTGCCGGCGCGAACCGTCGCTTCCCCACGTCGCGGCTACTGTGCATGGGGTTGTTTTCGACATTTTGATCCGGCGCAGCGATTAGCTCTGACGAAAACCCATCCGGAATGCGCCCCAGTGCTTGCCGCGCACCACGATCGGCGACGACAGATCCTTCATCAGCACGAATTGCCCGCCGCCCATGTCGCGGCGGTAGGTCTGGAGCAGGAAGGGCTTTGTATTGGCGGCGACCTTCTTCACTGCGCGATCGGTGAACAGGCGCCGGTTGCGGCAATTGGCGTTGTTCCAGACCGGGTCTTTGCCCTGCGGCAGCCGGTAGTTCGGATTGTGCGTCGGCAGATAGCCGCCCTTGGCCCAGGCGACGCAGAACACGATGCGCGGATCGGACTTCTGGATCGGGTCCTGGATGCTGGGCAGCACGCGGTCGGTAAAGTCGACATAGGCCGTGTTGAACTGCTTCGGATCGGTGCCGGCGATCTCGCGATAGTTCTCGTCCATGAGCTGGTCGAGCGTGATCTCGCCGCGGCCGATCGCGGCCTCGAACTCGGCGGAGATCCGCTTGGCGGTGTCGACGACGATCCTGATCAGCGGCGCATCCGACGTCTCGACGCCGCTGTCGGCGATCAGCGCGATCAGGCTCTCGGAAGTGTCGAGCAGCTTGGTCACGCGCTGGTCGGCACTCCTGAGATCGCGCGAGGAGAGGTCGACGCCCTTGGCGAGCTCGTTGAGCTCGCCAATGACGGTGTCGCAATGGCCTAGATTGGAGGTCGCCGCGCGCGTAACGCTGTCGATCTCGGCTTCCACCGATGCAAAGCCCTGCTGGACGCGCGAGATGATGCCGGAGATCGCTTGTGCACCTTCGCCGGCGGTCTTGGCGCGCTGCGATGCGTCGCTGCTCTCGCCGATCAGGCCTTCGATCTGGCCGTCGAGATCACGCACGGTGTCGGAGATCTGGTGCGTGGCCTGGCGCGTGGCCTCCGCGAGATTCTTGACCTCGCTCGCGACCACCGCGAACCCGCGTCCGGCAGTGCCGGCACGCGCGGCTTCGATGGTTGCATTCAGCGCGAGCAGATTGGTTTGCTTCGCGATCGCCTCGATCGAGCCGGAGACCTTTGCGACCTGCGCCAGTGCCGAGCCGACGGCGCTCAGGCGCGCCTCGATCCGCTCCACGGCTGCGACGAGCTCGGAGATGTGGCTGACCGCGGTATCGACCGCGCCGCGCGATTGCGCGATTTCGCCAACCGCGGCCGATGCGGTCGACTGCACCGCCTGCGAGGCGTTGGCGATGTCGTGGTTGGCGGAGACCATGGTCTCCGCGGTCTTCTGCAGATGATGGAACCGTTCCGACTGGTTGGCGACGCGGTTGGCGACTTCCTGGACGTTGCCGGCGATGTCGGCGAGCTCGACGCCGAGGCCGCCGATGCGGTCGGCAAGCTGGTCGATCAGCCGTTCGGCGAGCGTTCGGTTGGAACCGGTGTCCAGTACTGCAACTTGCGCAACGGACATGTTTCGCGAATCCTCCAGTCGGGACCGTTCATCGGTCCACCGCGGCATTCCCATTCCAACTTCGACTTAGAGAACGATTCGCGCCCGGCGTCTTGCCTGAGCGTGCACTACAGTTTGTAGGCCGTACGAAATCCGCCCCAGTGCCGGCCCTGCACGCGGATCGGAACGTCGATCTCGCGCATCATCACCGTGTTGCCGTTGCCCATATCGCGCGCATAGCTCTGGATCAGGTACGAGCGCAGGTTGTGCGCGGCCGCCAACCCCGCCGGATCGTTGAAGATGCGGCGGTTGCGGCAATTGGCCGTGTTCCAGGCGGCATCGCCTGGTCGCTGCGGGTGCGAATAGATCTTGTTGTGGACCGGCAGGAAGCCATTCCGGTCGACCATGGCGCAGAACGCCATGCGCGGTTCCTTGGCAAGAAAGGCTTCCTGGAACGGCGGCAATGCGCGGTCGGCCCAGTCCAGATATTTCGTGCGGTATTGCTGAGGATTGGTGCCTGATATCTCGGCGTAAGCCGTATCGAAGAGATCATCCAGCTTGACCTCGCCGCATGCGACCGCCTGCTCGAAAATCCGGGTCAGTGCGCTGCCCGCTTCCATCGCGCGGGTGACGAACTCGGTATTCTCCTCATGGATTGACCAGAGCTTGTCCTCGATCTTCTCGCGCAGCGCGGCATCGGAGTTGACGAATTGCGTGCGGGCGCCGGTCTTGGACTGCTCGATCACGCGCAGGCGGCAGGCGCCGACGTCCTCGAGTGTGCCGTCGATGACCGACTGCGGCGCAAGCCGGCTTGCGTCCGCGCCACCGATCAACACACCATCCATAGCGATCTCGTAGACCGGCAGCACGCCGCGTGCGCTCTCGAATTTGAGATGGCAGGGCAGCCGCTCGGTCTTGCGGCGGTCGTCGTGCTCGCTCTGGCGGAGCAGCACCGCGCAGCGCGATTTCAGCTTCTGCGCAAACGTCGTCACCGCCTTGCCGGCGCTGGCGACGTTCTCGCCATGGGTCTCGGCCGCTTTGGTCGCGGCGTCGATCTTGGCCGCGCTCTCACCGACCGAGATGATGAATTGCGATGCGCTCGACGCGTTGCCGGAGACTTCGCTGGTGGTGGCGTTCTGCTCGGCCACCGCGCCGTTGACGGTGTCGAACACCGGGCGGATCGCCTCGATCGCCTGCGAGATGCGGTGCACCGCGTCCGCCGAGCCCGCGGCGTCGCGTTGGAGCGCGTCGATCTTCTTGGAGATTTCTTCCGTCGCGCCTTGGGTCTGCACCGCGAGCGCCTTCACCTCGGTCGCAACAACTGCGAAGCCTTTGCCTGCGGCGCCGGCGCGTGCGGCCTCGATGGTGGAGTTGAGCGCGAGTAGCGTGGTCTGCCGCGCGATCTGGGCGATCAGATTGACGACGTTGCCGATCGCGGCGGAGGATTCGCGAAGGCGGTCGACGTTTTCACGCGCTTCCTGCGCCGCGGCACTTGCCGCATCGGCCAGCTTGCCGGCCTCGCGGACCTGCGCGCCGATCCCTTGCGCGGATTGGGTGAATTTGTCGGCGGCATGCGCGAAGCCCGAGGCATTCGACTGCGCCGCATTGGTCTGCCCGGTCAGCGCATCGGTGCGCTGGCGAATGTCGGCCAGCGTTGCGGCCGTCGCCTCGGCGCCGCCGGCCACCGAATTGGCGGCGCGCTCGAGCTGGCGGATCATGGCGCCGAGCTCGAGTTCCAGCAGTTCCAGGATTTCGCGGGCCGAATCGACCTCAGCGGCCGGGGCGGGCTCGGCTGCCGGCTGGGCCACCTGCGCAGCGACCGCAGGCGCGGCCGTGTCCGGCAGACGCTTCCGAAATAATGCGAACGCCATTGGGTCTACTCTTGTCGGGAGATGGGCGGACGCTATTTTCGCAAGCCGGAATGAAATCAGGGTTAACGGTGCCTGACTTCTGGGCATCAGCTGCTACGATATTACCTTAAAGTATGAGAGGCTCTTTCATTCCGGTGGGTTGGCAGCCTATAAGGCCGCGCTTCCCCAAGCTCACCTTTGGCGCACGATTCCCTAGAGAAGATCACGCATGGCCGGACATTCCCAATTCAAGAACATCATGCACCGCAAGGGGCGGCAGGACGCGCAGAAGTCGAAACTGTTCGGCAAGCTGGCGCGCGAAATCACCGTCGCGGCCAAGCTCGGCACGCCCGACCCCAACATGAACCCGCGCCTGCGCGCGGCGATCATCGCGGCGCGGCAGGAAAATATGCCGAAGGACAATATCGAGCGCGCGGTCAAGAAGGCGCTCGGCAATGACGGCGAGAACTATGACGAGATCCGCTACGAGGGCTATGGCCCCGGCGGCGTCGCCGTTATCGTCGAAGCGCTGACCGACAACCGCAACCGGGCGGCCTCCGACATCCGCTCCTTCTTCACCAAATCCGGCGGCAATCTCGGTGAAACCGGCTCAGTGTCGTTCATGTTCGATCGCACCGGCATCATCGAATACGACCGCAGCATCGCCGACGACGATTCGGTGCTGGATGCCGCGATTGAGGCCGGCGCCGACGACGTGGTCTCGGGCGAGGGCGGTCACGAGATCTATGCCTCGACCGAAGGTTACCGCGATGTCGCCAAGGCGCTGGAAGCCAAGTTCGGCGAGCCGCGCAAGGCCGCGCTGATCTGGAAGCCTCAGAACACCGTCGCCGTCGACGACGAGACTGGCGAGAAGCTGCTCAAGCTGATGGACCTGCTCAACGAGCACGACGACGTCCAGCAAGTCTACGCCAATTTCGAGGTGTCTGACGCGCTGGTCGCGAAGATGGGCGGGTAGGGCACGGCCCTCCTTTCCCCGGGGACTTCTGTTCTGTTTCTGTTTCGCTATCATGGGCCAACCGCTATCACTGGCCCATGACCGCGCTCCCGATTCGCCAACCCGTTCGCATCATCGGCATCGACCCCGGCCTGCGCCGCACCGGCTGGGGCGTGATCGAGGCTGACGGCAACCGTCTGATCTACGTTGCCTGCGGTTCGGTGGAACCGCCGGACGATTTGCCGCTGGCGAGCCGGCTGCTGGCGATCCATGAGGGGCTTGCGGCCATTCTCTCCCATCACCAGCCGATGGAAGCCGCGGTCGAGCAGACCTTCGTGAACAAGGACGGCGTTGCAACGCTGAAACTCGGCCAGGCCCGTGGCGTCGCCATGCTGTCGCCCGCGATGTTCGGCATCTCGGTCGCCGAATATGCGCCGAACCAGGTGAAAAAGACGGTGGTCGGCGCCGGCCATGCCGACAAGCAGCAGATCGCGATGATGCTGAAGATCCTGCTGCCCAAGGCCGAGCCGCCGTCAGCGGATGCCGCCGACGCGCTCGCCATCGCCATCACCCACGCCCATCATCGTCAGAGCGCCGCGCTCAGGCTGAAGGTGGTGGGACTATGATCGGCAAACTCAAGGGCCTGATCGATTCCTATGGTGAGGATTATGTCCTCCTCGATGTCGGCGGCGTCGGCTATCAGGTGCATTGTTCAGCGCGCACGCTGCAGCATCTGCCCTCGCCCGGTGAAGCGGCTGTATTGTCGATCGAGACCTATGTCCGCGAAGACGCGATAAAACTGTTCGGCTTCCGCACCGACCAGGAGCGCGAATGGTTTCGCCTGCTGCAGACCGTGCAGGGCGTCGGCGCCAAGGTTGCGCTGGCGGTGCTCGGCACGCTGGCGCCGGCCGATCTCGCCAATGCGATTGCCTTGCGCGACAAGGCCGCGGTGGCGCGCACGCCCGGCGTCGGGCCCAAGGTAGCCGAGCGCATCGTCACCGAATTGAAGGACAAGGCGCCGGCTTTCGCCAATGTCGATCCGGCCGTCGTGCATCTTGCCGGCGCCGTCGACGACCAGCGCGCGCCGCGGCCGGTGGCCGACGCAATTTCCGCGCTGGTCAATCTCGGCTACGGCCAGCCGCAGGCGGCCGCGGCGATCGCATCGGCCTCACGCAGCGCCGGTGAGAACGCCGAGACGGCGCAACTCATTCGCCTCGGCCTGAAGGAGCTCGCGAAGTGAGCGATCCCAAGGCTGATCCAAAGGCCAATCGCATGGTTTCGCCCGAGCGCCGTAGCGACGATGTCGGCGACACTGCGCTGCGTCCGCAATCGCTGTCCGACTTCGTCGGCCAGCAGCAGGCGCGCAAGAACCTCTCGATCTTCATCGAGGCCGCGCGCAAACGTGGCGAGGCGCTGGACCACGTGTTGTTTGTCGGCCCGCCCGGTCTCGGCAAGACCACGCTGGCGCAGATCGTTGCGAAAGAACTCGGCGTGGGCTTTCGCGCCACCTCGGGTCCGGTGATCGCGAAGGCCGGTGATCTCGCCGCGTTGCTGACCAATCTCGAAGAGCGCGACGTGCTCTTCATCGACGAGATCCATCGCCTCAGTCCCGCGGTGGAAGAAGTGCTCTATCCCGCGATGGAGGATTTTCAGCTCGACCTCATCATCGGCGAGGGCCCAGCGGCGCGCTCGGTGAAGATCGAGCTGTCGAAATTCACGCTCGTCGGCGCCACCACGCGCGCGGGCCTGCTGACCAATCCCTTGCGCGATCGCTTCGGCATTCCGGTGCGGCTCAACTTCTATACGATCGAGGAGCTGGAGAGCATCGTCACCCGTGGTGCGCGCGTGCTCAATGTCGGCATGAGCGCCGACGGCGCCAACGAGATCGCGCGCCGCGCGCGCGGGACGCCGCGCATCGCCGGCCGCCTGCTGCGCCGCGTGCGCGATTTCGCCTCGGCGGCTGATGCAGCCTCGATCGATCGCAAAATCGCCGATCACGCGCTGAGCGCGCTCGAAGTCGATGCCGCTGGCCTCGACGCCATGGACCGCCGCTATCTCACGACCATCGCGACGAACTACGGCGGCGGCCCGGTCGGCGTGGAGACGATGGCGGCGGCTCTATCCGAGCCGCGCGATGCGATCGAGGACATCATCGAGCCTTATCTGATCCAATGCGGCTATCTCCAGCGCACCCCGCGCGGCCGCCTGCTCACCTCGCACGCCTTCCGCCATCTCGGCATTGCCGAGCCTTCGCGCGATGCGGCGGCCCAGTTTGGCCTGTTTGGCACGGACGAAAGCGACGAGTGATCTGCGCAATCGTTAATCGCTGTCGCCGTCATGAACTTTCGGTAATCTCTGTGCAGATCAACTGCACAAGCGCACCCCAATTCCGCTCCATTCGGGCCGCATCACGGAAGCGCACCAGAAGTGGGCTTCCATGATCTCTCGGCGTCATCTCATTCGTTCTGTCGGCGGCCTGTCCGCGCTCGGCGTCTCGACTGCCGCCTATGGGGTTGGCGTCGAGCCGGAGTTGAGCCCGCGCATCACCCGTTATCATCCGGTCCCACCGCAATGGCCCGCGGATATTCCGCTGAAGATCGCTGTCGTCGCCGACATCCACGCCTGCGATCCCTGGATGTCGCTGCCGCGGATCGAGGCGATCGTCGACCAGACCAACGCGCTCAAGCCCGATCTCATCGCGCTGCTCGGCGACTACGTTGCCGGCCATCACCATGTCACGCGCATCATTCCGGCCGGTGAATGGGCGAGGGTGCTGAGCGGCCTGAAGGCGCCGCTCGGTGTTCACGCCGTCATGGGCAATCATGACTATTGGGACGACAAGGTCGTGCAGCGCGCCGGGCACGGGCAGACGGTCGCCCATCGCGCGCTGGAGGCGGCCGGCATTCCCGTCTACGAGAACGATGTCGTGCGTCTCACCAAGGATGGCCGTTCGTTCTGGCTCGCAGGTCTTGGTGATCAGCTGGCTTATGTTCCGGGGCCGCGCTACGGCCACGCGAGGAGCGTTGGTGCCGACGATCTCACCGCGACGCTCGCAAAGATCACCGACGCCGCGCCGATCATTCTCCTCGCGCATGAGCCCTATATCGCGAGGCGCGTACCCGCGCGGGTCGCGCTGCAATTGTCCGGTCACACCCATGGCGGCCAGGTTCGCTTGTTCGGCTGGTCGCCGGCGCTGCCGCGGCAGCATGGCGTTCCGCTGGTTTATGGCCATCTGCGGACAAAGTGCGACGTGATCATCTCCGGCGGTCTCGGCTGCAGCATCGTGCCCGTCCGCGTCGGCGTACCGCCTGAGATCGTCGAGGTGACGCTGGGGCGGGCACCGGTCGTAACTGTGTCCTAGCCGCGCTTGCGCCGCCGGCCGTTTTTGCGCAAAACGGACCGGTAGCGACAAGTGAAGAGGCTCGCGACGTGACAGCTCATCTCGACGGCGAGATCCGCGACGGCCGCCACCACATGCAGGTCCGCGTCTACTACGAAGACACGGATTTCTCCGGCATCGTCTATCACGCCAATTATCTGCGCTACATGGAGCGCGGGCGTACCAATCATCTGCGGCTGATGGGCGCCGAGCAACAGGCGCTGTTCGACCAGGTGGAGACCGAAGGCGCCGGCTTTTCCTTCGTGGTTCGCTCGATGCATCTGGATTTTCTCAAGCCCGCGCGGATGGACGACGTGCTCGATGTCGTAACCTGGCCGGTTGCGGTGAAGGGCGCATCGATCATGCTGGCGCAGGAGGTGCGGCGCGGTGAGGATGTGCTGGTCAGGGCCGAGGTGCGCGTCGCCTTCATCAGCGGCGGCCGCGCGCAGCCGATCCCGAAATCGATCCGCGCGTTGATGAAGGCCGATTTGATTTCCTGATCGCCCGATATGTGATCGACCGATCTCTGATAGCCTATCGACTCCACCAAACGCGGCGATAGATTGCGGCCCTGATCAAATCGATGAGGCCATCATGTCGCGCCCGCCGCTTCCACCCTTCACCCGAGAGACCGCCGCGCAAAAGGCTCGCATGGCCGAGGACGCCTGGAATTCACGCGATCCGGTGCGCGTCTCGCTGGCCTATACCGAGGACAGCCGCTGGCGTAACCGCTCGGAAGTGTTTCAGGGCCGCGAGGCCATCGTCGCCTTCCTCACCCGCAAATGGGAGAAGGAGCAGGAGTATCGCCTGATCAAGGATCTCTGGGCCTTCGACGAGAACCGCATCGCGGTGCGCTTCCAGTACGAATGGCACGATGCGAGCGGGCAGTGGTATCGCTCCTACGGCAACGAGCAGTGGGAGTTCGACGAGCACGGCCTGATGCGGCGGCGCGAGGCTTCGATCAATGATATCGCGATTGCGGAGAAGGATCGCAGGTTTCATTGGGCCGCGCCGGGCCCACGCCCGGCTAATGTGCCTGGACTGGGGACGGAGCCGTTCTGAATTTCTTCCTCTCCCTCTCCCCGTTCTTACGGGGAGAGGGTTTGGGTGAGGGGCTGTCTCGGCAAATTCGGTGATAGCTGGACTCGTGGAGAGTCCCCCTCACCGGTATTGCATCTTTGATGAAATCCGACCTCTCCCCGGAAGCGGGGCGAGGTGACATCAGCGCCTTGCCAAGAACCTCGTAATCGCGCCACCCAGCTTCGCGCTGTCCAGCGGCTTCGCCAGCGAGTTCTTCGCCGTTGACACGACATCATCCGGCGCCTTGCCGTCACGCCACTCGCAGCAGACTCGCGCGAACTCCACGTCGAATTCCGGATGCGGCTGTACCGTCAGCGTCGCACCGTTGGCATAGAGCAGGCCGGCATGCGGGGTGAACTCTGACGAGAGGATCGTCAGCGCGTCGTTCGGTGCCTCGATCACCTGATCCTGATGCGAGCAGGCGATCGCGACTTCGTCGCCGTCGACGACGCCATTCTCCGGCAGGACCTGATAGACGTGCCGGCCGATGCCCCAGCCCTTCTCGGATTTGCGCACGGTGCCGCCGAGCGCGTGCGCGATCAGCTGATGACCGAAACAGACGCCGACCATCGGCGTCTTGTTGGCATAGGCGGAGCGTACGAAATCCTCCAGCGGCGCGATCCAGTCGAGCCCGTCATAGACGCCGGCGGCAGCGCCCGTGATCAGCACGGCCTCGAGCTTGCTCGGATCGGGTAGCGCGTCGCCGTTGGGAATGCTGACGACGTCGATCGTGGCTGTCGGGTCCTCGGCCTGGACCATGCGCTCGAACATGTCCGGAAACGAGCCGTGCTGCTCACGATATTTCTTTGGAACCTGTCCGGTTTCGATGATGGTGATGCGTGCCATGTGTTCCTCAGACCAGAGATTGCGAAGCTCAGTCGCTTCCTGCCCCATGTTGCTGGTGTGGTGCTGTGCTCTCCAGGAGCGCGCTCTCCTTGCGGATCTCGGCGAGAAAGGCTTTTGCCAGGCGCGATAGCGGCTCTGCCTCCGACCATAGCATGTAAGCGACCGCGCGCGTCGTCGGCGCGAACGGCCGGACCACGAGCCCGTGACCGCCATTCTGCCGCGGCGAAAAGGGATCGACCACCGAGGCACCCACGCCGGCGCTCGCGAGCACGCAGGCCGTATTGCAATAGCGCACCTCGACCGTCGGCTGGAACGGTGCGCCCGCGCGGGCAAAACTGTCGCGCACGGCCTCGCCAAGTCTGGTGCCGCGTTCGAGTCCAATGAAAGGCAAGCCAGACAGATCCGCGGCCGAGATCACCGGCCTGTCTGCCAGCGGATGCTGCGGCGGCAACACGCAGACCATCTCGCCGGTGTGCACCACCTCATGTGCGATGCCGGGATGGTGCGTCAGCCCAAGCGCAAAGCCGAGCTCGGCGACGCGGCTGAGTACGCCCTCGATGATGCCTTCATAACGCCGCACGTCGAAGAACACGCGCGTCTCGGGACGCCGATGCAGGAAGCCTGATAGCGCCGAGGGGATGATGCTGTAGGCGAGCGGTGGTGTCGCCACGATGGAAAGATACCCGGCGCGGTTCTCGCGCAGATCGCGGACGCGGTTCTCGAGCTTGGCGTGGAGCGCGAAGATCGCCTCGCTCTCCTTGTAGAGCGCCATCGCTTCCGCGGTCGGAAACAGCCGGTTGTTGACGCGCTCAAACAGCGCAAAGCCCGCCTGCGCCTCCATCGTCTTCAGCGCGTTGCTGATCGCGGGCTGCGACAGTGCCAGCTCGTCGGCCGCCGCCACCGTGGTGCGATGGCGGATGACGGCACGCAGGATCTCGAGCTGGCGCAGGTTCATATCACTGCCGATTATACTCTGGGCCAAAACATCATAGCACGATGAATTGCTTTTGCAGCCCTCATTGCGCCTAATGCTTGCGGATTTGCATGCGGGATCAACGGGTTCATTCGCCCATTGAGGCAGCATGCGCACAGATTGGAGGCAGTCTTGGTTCGTGTCCTTCGCGCCGCCGCAGCCCAAATGGGCCCAACGCAAAAAGCCGATACGCGCGAGCATACGTTGTCGCGAATGCTGGCCATGCTGGAGGAGGCGGCGAGCCGCGGTGCCAGCCTCGTGGTGTTTCCTGAGCTCGCCTTCACCACCTTCTTTCCGCGCTGGCTGCTCGAGGGCGACGCGCTCGACCATTATTTCGAGCACGGCATGCCGAACCCGGCCGTGGCCAAGTTGTTCGATCGCGCGCGGGCGCTGCGCGTTGGCTTCTATGTCGGCTATGCCGAGCTGACCCCGGAAGGCCGCCGCTACAATTGCGCCATCCTGGTCGATCGCGACGGCGAGATTCTCGGCCGCTATCGCAAGGTGCATCTGCCGGGCTCGGTCGAGCCGCGGGAAGGCGCGCGCTACCAGCAGCTCGAGAAGCGCTATTTCGAATATGGCGATCTCGGCTTTCCCGCGTTCCGCGCGGGATCTGCCTGGGCGCATGCGATCATGGGCATGATGATCTGCAACGACCGCCGCTGGCCGGAATCCTGGCGTGTCCTCGGCCTGCAAGGCGTCGAGCTCGTCTGCATCGGCTACAATTCGGCCGCCTATGATCCCAATGGCGGCACCACCGAAGACGCCTCCCTGCGCACCTTCCATTCGACGCTGGTGACGCAAGCTAATGCCTACATGAATGCGACCTGGGCGATCTCGGTGGCGAAAGCGGGTGAAGAGGATGGCTCGGGCCTCATCGGTGGCTCCTGCATCGTCGATCCCAACGGACGCATTGTCGCACAGGCTGCGACGCTGACCGACGAGGTGATCGTCGCAGATATCGATCTCGACCTCTGCCGCCAGGGCAAGGACAAGATGTTCAATTTCGCCGCTCACCGGCGGCCAGAACAATACAGGGTGATCACCGAGCGCGCCGGCGTCATCGAGCCGGCGGTGCTGGACGCGGACTAGCCTTGGCACGGCGCTAGCAATGGATTGGTAAAGCACTGGGTTAGCAAAGGAGCTGACATGATACGCCTCTCGCATTTCCTTGGGTTTGCAGCATTGGCTGCCGCGGCGTCAGCGCAGGCTGCCGAGCTTCCGGCAGAGATCAAGCAGGCGGGTACGCTGAAGCTGACGGTCAACTCCACCTACGCGCCGATGGAATATCGCGATCCCGCCAGCAATGAGCTGGTCGGCCTCGACATCGATCTTGCCAACGAGCTCGCCAAGCGGCTTGGCGGCCTCAAGATCGTCTGGAGCGAGACGCCATTCGCCGAGCTGATCCCGTCGCTCCAGACCAAGCGCGCCGATTTCATCATCTCGGGCATCTCCGATCGGGCGTCGCGGCGCGAGAGCGCGGATTTTGTCGATTACCTGACGACCGGCCCGCAGTTCTTCGTGATGGCGGAGAGCGAGGCGAAAGTCGCGACCGATCTCTGCGGCAAGAAGGTCGGCACCACCCGCAGCACCAGCTTCCCGGTCGAGATCGAGAAGTGGAGCAAGCAGAATTGCGAAGCGGCCGGCAAGCCCGCGATCCAGTACGTGCCGGGTGAGAACTCGATCGACGTTCGCAATCAGCTCAAGCAGGGCCGCATCGATGCCGCTGTGCAGGGCAGCGAGACGTTGCCTTATGCGCAGACGCAGGAGCCGGGCAAATACCGCATCGTCGGCGAGTCCTTCGCCAGGGGATATCAGGGCATCATGTTCCGCAAGGACGATGCTGCGCTCCGTGAGGTTGTGACGGAGAAACTCGCGGCGATGATCGCCGATGGTTCGTACAAGGCGGTTCTCGACAAATGGGGCCTGGGCGGGAATGCGGTTACCCAGCCTCAACTGAACGCGGCGCCGCAATGAAGCCCGCGCCGGCACTCGCGGAAGGTTTTCCCGATCTGTCGGGAATGCAGGTCGCGCGCGAGCCGCACTGGTTTCGCTGGCTCGGTGCAGCGCTGATCGTCCTGGTGCTGGCGGTGATCGCGCGTGCCTTCGCCAATGGCCAGATCGAATGGTCGTATGTCAGCCGCTTCCTCACCGCCAAGGTGATCCTCGAAGGCATCGTCAACACCATGGTGATGGCGGTGCTGGCGATGGCGCTCGGCATTTTTCTCGGCGTCGTCGTCGCGATCATGCGGCTGTCGCCCAATCCGGTGCTGAAGACGGTCGCGGCCGGCTACACCTGGCTGTTCCGCGGCACGCCGCTGATCCTGCAATTGCTGCTGTGGTTCAATCTCGCGCTGGTGTTTCCGACCATCGGCATTCCCGGCGTCTGGAGCGCGCGTGCCGTCGATGTGATGACGCCGTTCCTCGCCGCGCTGCTCGGGCTCGGCATCAACCAGGGTGCCTATACATCCGAAGTCATGCGCGCCGGCATGCTGTCGGTTGACGTCGGGCAATACGAAGCGGCGCAGGCGATCGGCATGGGGCGGCTGCGCGCGCTGCGCCGGATCATCTTGCCGCAGGCGATGCGCGTGGTGATCCCGCCGCTCGGCAACGAATTTATCGGCATGGTGAAGGCGACCTCGCTTGCGAGCGTCATCCAGTATCCGGAAGTGCTGCACAACGCCGAGAACATCTACTACGCCAATTCCCGCGTCATCGAACTGCTGATCGTCGCCGGGCTCTGGTACCTGCTCGTGGTCTCGATCCTCACACCACTCCAGATGCTGCTCGAACGCCGTTTTGCACGCGGCACCTTGGGGCCAGCGCGATGACAAAGCCCCTCGTCGCGATCCGCTCTGTCAGCAAGAACTTTGGAGAGTTCCAGGCTCTCAAAAGCGTCTCGCTCGACGTCTGGCCCGGCGAGGTGATGTGTCTGATCGGCGCCTCCGGCTCGGGCAAGACTACGCTGCTTCGCTGCATCAACCAGCTCGCCATCGTCGATAGCGGCGGCATCTGGCTCGATGACGAGTTGCTCGGCGTGCGCGAGCAGAGTGGGAAGCTGCATCGCCTCAGCGAGCGCGAGATCGGGCGGCAGCGGCTGAAGACCGGCATGGTGTTCCAGCGCTTCAACCTGTTCCCGCACAAGACCGCGCTGGAAAACATCATTGAGGGCCCGCTCCAGGTGCAGGGGCGCAAAACAGATGAGGTGCGCACCGAGGCGCTCGAACTGCTTCGGCGCGTCGGCCTGTCAGCCAAGGCAGAGTCGTATCCCGCGCAGCTCTCCGGTGGCCAGCAGCAGCGCGTTGCGATTGCACGCGCGCTCGCCATGAAACCGATGCTGATGCTGTTCGACGAGCCGACCAGCGCGCTCGATCCGGAGCTGGTTGGCGAAGTGCTCGCGGTGATGAAGGAGCTCGCAAAGAGCGGCATGACCATGATGGTGGTGACGCACGAGCTCGGCTTCGCGCGCGAGGTCGCCGACCGCGTCGTCTACATGGACCAGGGTGCGATCGTCGAACAGGGCCGCGCTTCGGACGTTCTGGGCGCGCCGCGCGAGGAGCGCACCAAGGCATTTCTTTCGGCAGTGATCTGAAATGGGGGCGTGTTGATGAAGAGAGTTTTGATTGCGGCGGCGCTTTTGGGAGCCATGACGGCTTCGGCTTTTGCCATCGAGCTGCCGCCTGACATTGCCAAGCGCGGCAGCCTCAAGGTGGCGCTGGTGCCGAACTATCCGCCGATGGAGTTTCGCGATCCCGCGACCAACGCGCTGTCGGGCTTCGATATCGATCTCGGCGAAGCGCTTGCGCGCAAGCTTGGCGTCAAGATCGAGTGGACCGAAACCAGTTTTGCCGAATTCATGCCGTCGATCCAGACGGGCCGGGTGGATGCGATCCTGTCCGGCTTCACCGACTATGCGAGCCGGCACGAGATTGCCTCCTTCGTCGATTATCTGCGCAGCGGCCCGAAATTCTTCGTACAGCAATCCCGCGCGTCCGAGTTCAAGGACATGACTGCGCTGTGCGGCAAGAAGGTCGGCGCCAGCCGCCGCACCATGTTTCCGACCGAGATCGACAAATGGAGTCAGAAGAATTGCGGCGGCAGCCCGATCCAGTTCGTTGGCACCGACGGCTCGGCCGATGCGCGCACGCAGCTCAGGCAGGGCCGTATCGACGGCGCCGTGCAGGGTAACGAGACGCTGCCCTATCTGATGGATCAAGAGCCGGGTGCTTATGCTCCGGTCGGCGATCCCTTCGCAACGCAATTCACCGGCATCGCTCTGTCGGTCAAGGAAAAGGCGTTGCAGCAGGCCATCGTCGAGGCGCTTGATGCGCTGATCGTCGACGGCACCTACAAGACGCTGCTGGCGAAATGGAAACTGAACGACAACGGAATGGAAAAGGCGACCATCAATGCTGGACAGTAAAGCACTCCAGAGCATCCCGCTCACCCCAGCCAACACCGCAGATCCCGCGCCGGAATATCCGTGGCCCAAGCCGTACACATCGGCGATGTTCCTTTCGTTCGACGTCGACGCGGAGACCGCGTGGACCAGCAAGGACGCGATGCACGCGCAGCGGCTCATCACCATGAGCTATGGCGGCTTTGAGGCGCGTGTCGGCACGCCAAAGCTTCTGGAACTGCTCGAGCAGCTCGATCTGAAGGCGACCTTCTTCGTCACGGGCTGGTCGGTCGACGCGCATCCAGCTATGGCGGAGTCCATCCTCAAGGCGGGCCACGAGATCGGCCATCACGGCTATCACCATCTGCTGCCCGATCCCGGCGATCCCTGGATCGAGGAGGAGCTGGAGCGTGGTTTTGAGGCGCTGAAGCGCAGGCTCGGTGTCAAGCCGACAGGCTATCGGGCTCCCTATGGTGAGTTCACCGAGGAGCTGCGCGTCGCACTGGTGCGTCATGGCATCGTCTACACGTCCTCGTTCCGCGACGACGTGCGGCCCTACCGTCATCGCCTCGCCGACGGCAAGCCCGGCACGATTGAGCTGCCGGTGACGGCGAGCTACGACGACTGGATGCACGGCCTCTCCGCGCGCTTCAGCCCGCGCTCGATCTTCCCCAAGGAGCACGTGCTGTCGATCTGGAAGGACGAACTGGATGAGGTGCGCGACTGGGGCGCGATGGTGACGACCGTGCTGCATCCGCAATGTAGTGGCCGTCCCATGCGGCTGCGCCTGCTGCGCGAGTTCCTCACCTACGCGAAATCGTGCCCGGACGTCTGGATCACGACCGGCGAGCAGATTGCGGAGAACTTCCTGCGCCACGAGGCGGCGAACCGTTGAGCCATGCCAGTGAGCCTTCCCATGACCCGTCGCCGCATCCTCGTCATCAACCCCAACTCGTCGGCGTCGGTGACGGCGGCGATCGACGATGCGGTGGCGCCGTTGCGCATCTCGGGCGGGCCTGAGATCGAGGTGGTCGGCCTTGCCGAGGGACCGCCCGGCATCAGCTCGCAGCGCGACGCTGATAGCGTCGTGATGCCGCTGGTCAATCGCGTGTCGCGCGACAATGCCGACGCGTTCGTGCTGGCCTGCTTCAGTGATCCCGGCCTGCATGCGGTGCGTGAGGCTGCGGGTGGTCGGCCGGTGATGGGCATCGCCGAGTGCGGCATCTTTCGTGCGCTGATGCTCGGTGAGCGGTTCGGCGTCATCGCGCTGTCGCCGTCGAGCATCCGCCGTCAGCAGCGCATGGCACGTGTGATGGGCGTCGACAGCCGCTACGCCGGAAGCTGGTCGGTCGGTGCGAATGCGGCGGAGACGGCGAGTGCGGACATTCGCGGCCGTTTGATCGAGGCCGGCCATGCACTGGTCAAGCAATGCCGGGCCGATGTCGTGGTGATGGGCTGCGCGGGGATGGCGTCGCATCGTGCGGCAATTGCGGATGCGATCGGCGTTCCGGTCATTGAGCCTGCGCAGCAGGCGGTTGCCGCTGCGATCGGCGCGGTCTTGTTGAATACGTGAAGTCCCTTAAGGAGCCTCTTGGAATGCCCATCTCTCGCCGTTCGCTCCTTAAGGCAGCCGCTGCCATGCCCGCGTTGTCGCTGCCGGGCATTGTGCGCGCCGAATCCCAGTCGACATTGCGCTTCATCCCCGTCATCGATCTCGCCTTCGTCGATCCCATCTATTCGACAGCGCAGGTGTCGCGGAACCATGGCTTCATGGTCTACGACACGCTCTATGGCATGAGCGCCTCGCTCCAGGTCTCGCCGCAGATGCTGTCCGGTCACGTCATCTCTGGCGACCAGCTTCAGTGGGACCTCAGCTTGCGTGACGGGCTGTTCTGGCATGACGGCGAGCGCGTACTTGCGCGTGACTGCGTTGCCAGCATCCGCCGCTGGGCCGCGCGCGACGGCTTTGGCGGTGAACTGATGGAGGCGACCGCTGAACTCTCAGCCGCTGACGATCGCACCATCCGTTTCCGGCTCAAGCGCCCGTTCCCATTGCTGCCGCAAGCGCTCGGCAAGGCCGCCATCAATGCCTGCTTCATGATGCCGGAGCGGCTGGCGAGCCAGGACCCGTTCAAGCCGCTGACTGAGGTGATCGGCAGCGGTCCGTTCCGCTATCTCGCCGACGAGCGCGTGCAGGGCGCCCGTAACGCCTATGCCAAGTTCGACCGCTATCAGCCGCGCACCGACGGCAAGCCGGATTGGACCGCGGGCCCGAAGATCGTTCACTACGATCGCGTGGTCTGGACCACCACGCCCGACGCCGGCACCGGTGTCGCCGCGCTCCAGACCGGCGAGCAGGATTGGCAGGAGACCACACCGCACGACCTGCTGCCGATCATCAAGGCCGCCGGCGATATCGAGACACGCATCCTCGATCCCAGAGGCTATGCCTGCATGCTGCGGCTCAATCACCTGCAACCGCCGTTCGACAATCCCGCCATTCGCCGCGCGCTGCTGGGTGCGATTGATCAATCCGCGTTCATGACGGCGGTGGCCGGCACCGATCCGGCTTTCCAGGTCTCGCCGATCGGCTATTTTGCGCCGGGGACGCCGATGGCGAGCGATGTCGGCCTCGACGTGTTCCGTGGCCCGCGCAGCTACGACAAGGTCAAGGCTGACCTCAAGGCCGCCGGCTACAATGGCGAGAAGATCGTGGTGCTCGTCCCCACCAATTCGTTGGCGCAGAAGCCGCTTGGCGAGATCGCGGTGGATAGCCTGCGCAAGGCCGGCATGAATGTCGAATATGCCGGGCTCGATTTCGCCGTCGTGCTGCAGCGTCAGCTCAAGAAGGATCCGATCGGGCAGGGCGGGTGGAGTGCGGCCGTCGGCAATTGGCAGGGCATCGACTGGCTCAATCCGGCCGGCAACACCAACATTCGCGGCGAGGGCAAGGTCGCCGGCTGGTATGCGAGCGAGAAGATGGGGCCGTTGCGCAGCCAGTGGCTCGCGGCCTCGGAGCTCGCCGAGCAGCATCGCATCTGTCGCGAGATCCAGGCGGTGGCCTTCGACGAAATCCCCTATATTCCGATCGGCCTGTACAAGCAGCCGACCGCCTATCGCAAAGACATCACCGGCATTCTCGACGGCACCGCCGTCTTCTGGAACGTACGCCCCGCATGAGCACCACAGCAATCTTCGGCAGTTATGTGCTGTCACGCAAAGACGGCGCGCAGGACGTGCTGCGCGACCATTGGGTCCTGGTCGAAGGCAAGAAGATTGCCGCAATCACGCGCGACAAGCCCAGCGCGGATCAGGTCTATGACCGCTCCGGCCGCTTCGTGCTGCCGGGCCTGTTGAACCTGCACAATCACTGCTTCTCTGAAGCCGTGGCGCGCAGCCACAGCGAGGACGGCAACGGCCGCAAGAACAACCAGAGCATCGTCTATACGGTGCTGCTGCCGCTGACCAAGCGCGGTGCCGAAATCCTGTCGGCAGAAGAGCGGCTCGCGGTCGCCCGGCTCGGCATCCTCCAGCTCCTCAAGGGCGGCGCCACCACGGTGATGGAGCCGTTCCGCAATTCGATCCCCGAGATGTTCGACGCAGCGGAGGAGATGGGCATCCGCTTCTACGGTGCGCCCTATCTGTTCTCGACATCGGACGCCAAGGCTGGCGCCGACGGCGTGGTCCGCTATTCCGGCGACGACGGCACCGCCGACATGGCGACATGGGATGCGCTCTACCAGCGCTGGAACAACCGCGGTGATGGTCGCATCAATCTGGCGATGAGCCCGCATGCTACGGACACCTGTGGGCCTGATCTCCTGAAGGCCTGCGCTGCGCGCGCGCGCGAACTCGGCGTGCCCATCACCACGCACATGGCGCAGAGCCGCGCCGAGGTCGAAACCATCGGCAAGCGCTATGGTGGCCGAACGCCGGCAGAATACCTGGATTGGCTCGGTCTGCTCGCGCCGGATCTGATGGCGGCGCACTGCATGTTCTCAAGCGACGACGATCTCAAGCTGATGGCCGTGCGCGGCATGACCGTGCTGAATTGCCCGCGCGTGTTTGCACGCGCCGGCGTCACGGCTGCCTTCAGCCGGTTTGCCGAGCATGGCGTGCGTACGGTGGTCGGCACGGACGGCTACAACATGGATCTGCTCGGCGAGCTCAATGCGGCGTCGCTGATTTCCAAGGTGACGTCGCAACGCGCCGACGTCGCCAACTCGCCGGAGCTGATCGAAGCGAATACGGCTGTGGCCGCCGACGTCATCAAGCGTCCGGACCTTGGCCGCATTCAGCCCGGCGCGACCGCCGATCTCACCGTTGTCGATCTCACCCATCCGCATCTGCAGCCGCTGTTCGACCCGCGCCGCGCGCTGATCGCACTCGCTAACCGCGCCAACATCGATCAAGTCATGGTCGACGGCCGCATGCTGGTCGACGAAGGACGCTATCTCGGCGCCGACGAGGCTGCGATCACGGCAGCAGGCACCGCCGCGATCGGCAAGATCTGGGACCTGCCCGAGGCACAGGCCGCGTTCAACGGCTAGCTCTCGAACTCCGCGAGCGACTTGCGCATGGTCTCGACGAGGTCCAGCGCCACCGGCGAGGGGCTGCGC
>JAEWHT010000233.1 GCA_023387695.1 Pseudomonadota bacterium
GCTGCGGCGTATGGGTCCCGGCCTTCGCCGGGACGACGGCGGAGTGATTGGCTCCGCCTTCGCACTTTCATTAGCGCGCTATCGCGCCTTACGCCTCCGGCATCGCCCCCACATACGACGAGCTCGGCCGGATCAACCGTCCAGTCCGCTGCTGCTCGCGCGCATGCGCGGTCCAACCGGCTGCGCGTGCCACCGCGAAGATCGGTGTGAACGCCTGCCGCGGAATCGCCAGCGCATCGAGCAGGATCGCGGTGAAGAACTCGACATTGGTCTCCAGCGGCCGCTCCGGATTCTTCTTGCGCAGCGCTGCGCGAATATAGGCCTCGACCTCGCCGGCAAACGGCAGATCAGTGCCGTTGGACGCCAGTGCTTCGACCGCGGTCTTCAATACGTCGGCGCGTGGGTCGCGCACGCGATAGACGCGATGACCAAACCCCATCATCCGCTCGCCGCGCGCCAGCGCGGCATCGACCCAGGGCTGGATCCGTTCGCGCGAGCCGATC
Source organism: Pseudomonadota bacterium (assembly GCA_023387695.1). Taxonomy (GTDB): domain Bacteria; phylum Pseudomonadota; class Alphaproteobacteria; order Rhizobiales; family Xanthobacteraceae; genus Bradyrhizobium. The sequence continues at coordinate 504 of JAEWHT010000233.1, forward strand.
GCGTCCAACATTTCGAGCACCGGCTCTGGCGCGCCGCCATGCAGCGGACCCGTCAACGCGCAATAGCCGCCGGTCACTGCGGCGAACAGATCGGCTTGTGTTGAAGCCACCACACGCGCGGTGAAGGTCGAGGCGTTCATGCCGTGGTCACTGGCGGTGACGAGATAGGCGTCGAGCGCGGTGACCTCGCGGGCGGCGGGTGCGCGCCCGTGCAGCATGCGCAGCGTATCGGCGGCATGGCTCACATTCGGATCGGGCTCGATCGGCTCGAGGCCTTTGGCGCGCCGGACCAGCGCGCCGGCAATCACTGGAAACGCACCGACGATGGTCGCTTCGTGCTCGAGCCCGTGCTCGGCGCGCAGGCCCGCGACCGCCGCACGAAACCCGTCGACGATGCCCATTGCTTTCGTTGCCGGGAGCAACTCGGAGAGCCGCGCGAAGGCGCGTTCGCGCGCAGCGCCCAGGCTCGCCCGCACATTGGCTTCGGTGAGGTTAGTCTTGCTCGCGCCATTCCAGAGCCGGGCGGTGACGCCCTCGAAGCTCGAGACGGCGGCGAGGCGGCCGACATGCTCGCCGGCGATGATCAGTTCGCCGCGCTCGCCGTCGACATGGCTCAGCACGGTTTCGGCTGCGGGAACGCCGTCCAGCCCGATCTGGCTTTTGGTGAGGTGGATGTTCATGGCCCAAATCTCCCTTTTGCAGTGCACATTAGGAAAATCAGGCCTCTCGACAGATTGATCAATCTTGATTACATAAATCAATATGAATAATTCGGAAGGTCTCTATCTCTCAGCCCGGGAAGCGGCCGCCGAGCTCGCGATCTCACCGGCCACCCTTTATGCCTATGTCAGCCGTGGTTTGATCCGCTCTGAGCCGACGCCGGACTCGCGCAAGAACCGCTATCGCGCCGAGGACGTCCGCGCGCTGAAGGAGCGCCGGGTGCCCTCGCCGGAGCCGCGCGGCCTGCGCAGCTTCGATGCCGACCTGCCGGTGATGGACACGGAGATCTCGACCATCACGGAGGAGGGCGCGATCTATCGTGGCGTCAACTGCGTCGATCTCGCCGAGAACGACACGCTGGAGCACACCGCGACGCTGCTTTGGGATGTCTCAGACGTCGATCCCTTCGCGCCGGACAATCAGCCGAAAATCTCCGACGAGATGCGCGCGATTGCGGATGCCGCGCGCCGCGCCGCGCCGATCGATCGTGCCATCGCGGTGCTAGCGCTCGCGACCTCTGCGGATTCGAGGGCCTTCACCCGTGCGCCCGATGGCCGTGCGATGGTCGGCGGACGCATCGTCCGGCTCCTTGTTGCCACGATGCTGAACTCCGAGCCGTCGCCTGAGCCGTTGCATCAGCAGATCGCGCGCATGTGGGCTGCCGATAACAAACACGCGCCCGATCTGATCCGCCGCGCGCTCGTGCTGCTGGCCGATCACGAATTGAACGCTTCGACCTTCACTGCCCGCTGCGCGGCTTCGACCGGGCTCAGTCTTTATGACTCTGTCATCGCCGGCCTCGCCGCGCTGAAAGGCCCAAAACATGGCGGCGCCGGCGTGCTGGCTTCGCAGCTGGTCAAGACACTGGTCGACCGCGATGTCGAGCCGATGGTGCGCGAGCGCGTTGCGCTCGGCGAGCGCTTTCCGGGCTTCGGCCACGGCGTCTACAAGCACGGCGATCCCCGCGCGCAATCGCTGCTGAACGCGCTGGCGCGGGCCGGCGCGCCACGTAAATTCACGAAAGAAGTCCCGGAGCGGATTGCGGAGGCGACCGGAGAGTTCGTCAATATCGACTACGTGCTCGCCGTGCTCGTGCATGCGCTACGCCTGCCCGCAGGCAGTGAGCTGGCGGTGTTCGCCATGGCCCGCAGCGTCGGCTGGATCGCGCATGCGAGCGAGCAATTGCAGTTCGGCAAGCTGATCAGGCCGCGGGCAAGATATGTGGGACCGGCGCCGGGGCGGCGGGCAGGGACCTAGATTCAGGCTCGCGGCTTGGCCGCGGCCACGCCGCTGCCATGCCTGCGGCGGATGGTCCAGATCGCAAGCCCCAGCACGAGTGCGATACCGACGACGCTGAACATCCAGATGTGCTTGCCGATATGCTCATGGTGCGGCAGGCCGGCATATTCATGCAGCGCCGACACCGCCAGCACGCCCGGCAGCACATGGGCGGTGGCCCATACCACGATCGCCGGGATATTCACCGCGTAAAACCTCGCCGGTGTCATGCCTAGCGCTCCGGCCGTCACGGGCACGAAGGCGCGGATCGGCGGCACGAAGCGGGCGAAGAAAACCGCCCAGGTGCCGAAGCGGTGGAAGAAGGTCTCGCTCTCTTCGACCACGCGCGGATAATTGGTCAGCGGCCAGGTGTTGAGGATTTCGCGCTGTTGCCGATGCCCGATCCAGTAGGCCGAGCCGTCGCCGAGCACGGCGCCGAGCCCGGCGGCCAGCAGCACCCATTGCAATTTGAGTTCGCCGCCCGGAACCAGGGCGCTCAGCGCTAGGATAATGGTCGAGCCTGGAATGACCGATCCCACCACCGGAACCGCTTCGAGCAGCGCCGCCAGGAACAGGGTCAGATAGGCCAGCCATGCGTTGGCTGAAACGAACGATATCAGGGGATCAAGGAAGGACGTCACGAGGTCTCTGTAGCGGGCTGGGGCAATCGGGTTCAGACCCTTACACAAGTAAGGAGAGGCGGTGAAAGTGCCATTCGCTTGGGCAGGGCGGCTATTCGGCGCGAAATTTGGGCGAGATTTGCAGGGCAGCCTTCCCAAAATCGCGTTCCTTGCCTATCTAAATGAAAAGACAACGGAACTTTGATTGGGGCGCGGGCTTCTGCCGGCACGTTGTCTCTGATAGGTTCGCGACCGCACCCAGCCGCAGCCAACGTGCAAATAACTGGTCTCGGGACCGCCCGGGGCCTCGGAGGATTGATGACGACCGCCGCCATGTCCAAAGTTGAGGAAGTTTCCGGTTTGCCCGACATGAAGGTGTCGGTGCGTCAGGTGTTCGGGATCGATAGCGATCTCGAAGTGCCGGCCTATTCCGAAGTCGATCCTCACGTGCCTGAAGTCGATTCCGACTACCGTTTCGACCGCGCCACCACGCTTGCCATTCTCGCCGGCTTCGCCCGCAACCGCCGCGTGATGGTGACCGGCTATCACGGCACCGGCAAATCCACCCATATCGAGCAGGTCGCCGCCCGCCTCAACTGGCCCTGCGTGCGCGTCAACCTCGACAGCCACATCAGCCGTATCGACCTTGTCGGCAAGGACTCCATCGTGGTCCGCGACGGCAAGCAGGTCACCGAGTTCCGCGACGGCATTCTGCCCTGGGCGCTTCAGCACAATATCGCGCTGGTGTTCGACGAATACGACGCCGGCCGCCCGGACGTGATGTTCGTGATCCAGCGCGTGCTGGAAGTCTCCGGACGCCTGACGCTGCTCGACCAGAACAAGGTGATCAAGCCGCACCCGGCGTTCCGCCTGTTTGCCACCGCCAACACGGTCGGTCTCGGCGATACCTCGGGCCTCTATCATGGCACCCAGCAGATCAACCAGGGCCAGATGGACCGCTGGTCGATCGTCACCACGCTGAACTATCTGGCGCATGACGAGGAAGTCGAGATCGTGCTGTCCAAGGCCAAGCACTATCGCACCCAGGAAGGCCGCGACATCGTCAACAAGATGGTGCGCCTTGCCGATCTGACCCGTAACGCCTTCGCCAATGGCGATCTGTCGACGGTGATGAGCCCGCGCACGGTGATCACCTGGGCGGAAAACGCCGACATCTTCGGCGATATCGGTTTCGCGTTCCGCGTCACCTTCCTCAACAAGTGCGACGAGCTCGAGCGTCCCCTGGTCGCCGAGTTCTACCAGCGCTGCTTCAATGCCGAGCTGCCGGAATCGGCAGTCAACGTGGCGCTCAGCTGATCTTGCGCGGTGTCGTCCCGGCGAAGGCCGGGACGGACGCCGCGTGAAGTCTCGGTTGAAGCGACGCCGATAGTTTTCCCTGACGCACCAACCGTCGGTGGCTTTGGGTCCCCGCCTTCGCGGGGACGGACGGTGAGATCGAGATGAGCACGCCTTCCAATTCCAAATTCCGCAACACCAAGGAAGCGCCGACCGAGCCGTTCAAGCGCTCGGTGGCGTCCTGCCTGAAGGCGATTGCGAAGTCGCCCGAGCTCGACGTCTCCTTCGCCGCCGAGCGCCCCGGTCTTGCGCCGGGCAAGGCTCGTTTGCCCGAACCCGCGCGAAAAATGACCAAGCGTGACGCGGCGATCGTGCGCGGCCACGCCGATTCCATCGCGCTCAAGCTCGCCTGTCACGACGCAAAACTTCATCGCAAGCTGATGCCGGGCAATCCGCAGGCGCGCGGCGTGTTCGAGGCGGTCGAGCAGGCCCGCGTCGAGGCGATCGGCGCGCGCCGCATGGCGGGCGTTGCCAAAAACCTCACCGCGATGCTCGATGACCATTTTCATCGCGGCAAGTTCGACGAGATCACCGACCGCGCCGATGCGCCGCTGGCGGATGCCCTGGCCATGCTGGTGCGCGAGCGCCTCACCGGTCTGGCGCCGCCGACGGCTGCGAAGAAGATGGTCGATCTCTGGCGTCCGATCCTCGAAGACAAGATCGGCAAGCGGCTCGACCGGCTCGACACCCTCGTCGAAGACCAGTCCAAGTTCAGCGACGCCGTGCATGATCTCTTGACCGCGCTCGAGCTCGGCGACGAGCGCAGTGCCGACAGCGAAGATAACGACGACAACGACGAGAACCAGGACGGCGACAACGATCAGTCGGGTGCGGAAGGGTCCCCCGATTCCGACGCCGCGCAGGAGATGAGCGCCGACCAGGCGCAGGCCTCCAGCGAGGAGATGAGCGACAGCGCGATGGAAAGCGCGCAGGCCGCGACATCGGATACGTTCGACGACGGCGAGCTCGGCGACGACGAGACGCCGGGCGAAGCGACGCGTCCGAACTCGCATGGCAAGAACGAGCCGCGCGGGCCGGAATATCACGCCTTCGCGCCGAAATTCGACGAAGTCATCGCCGCTGAGGATCTCTGCGACCATGACGAGCTGGAGCGCCTGCGCGCCTATCTCGACAAGCAGCTCGCGCATCTGCAGGGCATCGTTGCCCGCCTCGCCAACCGCCTGCAGCGCCGCTTGATGGCGCAGCAGAACCGCGCCTGGGAGTTCGATCTCGAAGAGGGCATCTTGGACCCCGCGCGCCTGTCGCGCGTCGTCACCGATCCCTATCATCCGCTGTCCTTCATGCACGAGAAGGAAGCGACGTTCCGCGACACCGTCGTCACGCTGCTGCTCGACAATTCCGGTTCGATGCGCGGTCGCCCGATCACGGTCGCCGCCACCTGCGCCGACATTCTCGCCCGCACGCTGGAGCGTTGCGGCGTCAAGGTCGAGATTTTGGGCTTCACCACGCGCGCCTGGAAGGGCGGGCAATCGCGTGAGGCGTGGTTGGCCGCCGGCAAGCCGGCCAATCCCGGCCGCCTCAACGATCTTCGCCACATCATCTACAAGTCAGCGGATGCCCCCTGGCGCCGTGCGCGGAAAAACCTCGGCCTGATGATGCGCGAGGGTCTGCTGAAAGAGAACATCGACGGCGAGGCGCTCGACTGGGCGCACAAGCGCCTGCTCGGCCGGCCCGAGCAGCGCAAGATCCTGATGATGATCTCGGACGGTGCGCCGGTCGACGATTCCACGCTGTCGGTCAATCCCGGCAATTATCTCGAGCGGCACCTGCGCCACATCATCGAGGAGATCGAGACCCGATCGCCGGTCGAGCTGATCGCGATCGGCATTGGCCATGACGTGACGCGCTACTATCGCCGCGCGGTGACGATCGTGGACGCCGAAGAACTCGGCGGCGCCATCACCGAAAAGCTCGCCGAACTCTTCAGCGAGACCAACACGGCGCCCACGCAACCGGCCAATCGCCCGCGACGCAAATTGCATTCGTGAGCACCAACCAATCCCGCCGCAGCTTCGTCAGCCACGCGGCGGCGGGATTTTCCACTCTCGCCCTGCCGCGGCTCGCGCAGGCGCAGTCCGCGCAAAAGCCGACGCAGCCCGAGCACGCGGTCAACGAACCCGTCAGCATCGAGGTCAACGCGCGGTCGATTCCGTTCTTCGAGCCGCGCGATCGCTCGCGCGTGCGTTTCGGCTCGTTGCAATATCGCAGCGGTCTCGTCCTGACCTCACCGCATCGCGGCTTTGGCGGCCTCTCAGCCATCCGCTTCCTCGATGACAAGGGCGAGCGCTTCCTCGCGCTGTCGGATCAAGGCACCTGGTTCACAGGCAGCCTCCGCTATGCCGACGGCAAGATGACAGGTCTTGCCGATGTCGAGGCCGCGCCGATGCTCAACAGCGAAGGGCGGCCGATCACGGAGAAGCGGCTCTGGTACGATACCGAATCGCTCGCGCGCGACGGCTCGGCCTTTTATGTCGGGCTCGAGCGCGTCAACCAGATCATGCGCTTCGATTTCGCCAAGGGCGGCACGCGCGCCCGCGGCGAGGTGATCGCCTCGCCGCCGGCGATCCGCAAGCTGCCGGTCAACAAGGGGCTCGAAGCGCTGGTGTTCGTGCCCAAAGGCAAAGACAACAACATTGCGCTCGCGGGCACGCTGATCGCGTTCTCCGAGCGCGGGCTCGATGCCGACGAGAATCTCGTCGCGTTCCTGATCGGCGGCCCGTCGCCCGGCCAGTTCGCCGTGCGCCGCACCGAAAAGTTCGACATCAGCGACGCCGTGCTGCTGGCCTCGGGCGAGTTGCTCATCCTCGAACGCAAATTCTCCTGGTTCACCGGCATCGACATCCGCATCCGCTCGATCCCCCTGAAATCGATCGCACCCGGCGCGCTGGTCGACGGCCCGGTGCTGTTTCGCGCCGATCTCGGCCACGAGGTCGACAACATGGAAGGCATCGACGCCCACGTCACGGCGGAGGGCGAGACCGTGCTGACGCTGGTGTCTGACGATAATTTCTCGCTGCTGCAGCGGACCCTGCTGTTGCAGTTCACGCTGGTGGAGTAGGTTGAACGTCGGCTCCCCCTGCGCCGACACACAATCATGCCCCACCGCCGCGCCGTCCTCGCTTTGCTCCTCGCCTTCGCCGCATCGCCGGCCTTCGCCACGGCCGAGCACAAATACGGCAAGGGCGAATACGCGATCATCCTGAACGGCAAGGCGCCGAACGGGAAGTTGTCCATTGCCGCGCATGGCGAGGGCGATGCCGGCTCGGAGAATTTTCGCATTTACCTGATGGCGGAGCCCGGCCATCGCAAGCTGATGACGCTTTCCGACGTCAATGACGACAACATCCTGGACAGCGCGCCGGATGCCTTCCACGCGGCGTGGTCAGCGGATTCGCGCACTGTCGCCGTGTCGTTCCGCAGCGAGCGCCACATC
>JAEWHT010000283.1 GCA_023387695.1 Pseudomonadota bacterium
CGTTTCACCAGCGCGATTGCAAACGGCAGGGACCTCTACGCGTTTCGTGTGGCCGTCAACGATGCCGCCAACACGCTCTATTTTCGCGAGGCGGGCGGCCAGGTCATCGTCGTGTCCGAGCCGTTCGACAAGGAAACGGACTGGACAGAAGTGCCTGCGAATCATGCGCTGATCGCGCGCGCGTCCGAAAGCACCAGGATTGTTCCGTTCGAGGTTGCGATTTCCACTCGGGATGACGCGGAACCCGCTCACGTCCGACGGATTATCGCCGGCAGGTAATACCACTGCCGGGTGGCTCAATGACATTTGCTTCGGACGTTTTGAAACTACTGCGCCTTGATCCCTCCGACGACAAGCAGCATCTCGTCATCCGCTCCGCAGGCGGACGCGGCAAGCCGGCCGAATATTCCTTCGGCATCGAGGAGGAATATTTCCTCGCCGATCGCCGCACCTTGGAAGTCGCGATCCAGACACCAAACGAGCTGTTTGAATCGGCGAACTGGTCGACGGGCGGCCAGGCCATGCGCGAGATGCTGCAGTCCCAACTCGAGGTCGCCACCAATGTTCACGTCGACGTCAATGATGCGCGGGAGGAGTTGAGGTTCCTGCGCCGCGAGGTCGCCAACGTCGCCGCGCAATATGGCTTCGTCATCATGGCTTGCGGTACGCATCCGACGGCGATGTGGCGCATGTCGCAACCGAGCCCGAAGCCGCGCTATGAGGAGATGATCGAGGACCTGCGCAGCATCGGCCACCGCAACATGATGTGCGGCATGCATGTCCACGTCCAGCTGCCGGATCCCGAGAAACGGATGGCGGTGATGCGCGCCATGCTACCGCATCTGCCGCTGTTCATCGCTCTCTCCGCTTCCTCGCCGTTCTGGAACTCGCACAAGACGGGACTGAAGGGCTACCGGCTCGCGGCCTATTCCGAACTGCCGCGCACCGGGCTTCCCGAACTGTTCGAGAGCCGGCGCGATTACGACGACTATGTCGGCGCACTGCAGCGTTCCGGCGTGATCCCCGATGAGAGCCACATCTGGTGGGCGATGCGACCATCGATGAAGCACCCCACGCTGGAGCTTCGTGCCCCCGATACCTGCACCCTCGTCGACGACGCCGTCGCCATCGCCTCGCTCTATCGCTGCCTGACACGATACCTTTATCAGCGGCCGCATCTGTCGAAGGCGGTCACCGCCGTCGAACGCGCGATTGCGGTCGAGAACAAATGGCGCGCGCAACGTTACGGCACCGATTGCATCTTTGCCTCGCAGGACGGACCGGTGACGATCTCGGAGTGGCTGTCCCTGATCATCAACGACATCACTGAAGACGCCGCCGCCCTGGACTGCACAGCCGAGATCGAGCACTGCCGCACCATTGTGGCGCGCGGAAGCTCGGCTGAATTCCAGCTGCGCGCCTATCGCGAGAACGGCGACGACATCACGGCCGCGTCGCGGTGGATCGCAGATTCGACCATCGCGGAGACGCGCGCCGACGCCGGATGCCCTACTCCGGCATCATAGCGCCACGCCTTCCGCCTCAGGCCGTCGCGACCAGGCGTGGGCGAAACACGGACTCAACGGTCGGGGCAGCAACTGCTGCCAACCTGCGCGCCGACCGACGCCGCGGAATGAAGAAGCTGTTCACGAGGATCGGCTCATTGTCGCCGAGTGCGGTTCGCTCCTTCACCAGCAGACTCATGACCGAACGCATCTTGATGACTTCCTGCGCCACAAAGCCACAATCCTCGTCGCGGTTGATCTGCTCGTGCATGATCGCTTCGGCTTCGCGCATGCTGACGCGAAGCGCGCGGATCGTTCTGCGAATTTCGTTGATGCGGTTGTCCATAGCTGCCTCCATCTCGGTTGCAGCATAAGAACAAAACATGAACATTTTGTCAATCGCCGCATCGATGAAGGACGCCGCGACTGCACGCACACTGACGATGCTTGCTGACAAATTAGACAAGTCGGGTCGCTGTCCCGGACGCGCGAACCGCGAACGAAGCCACGGACGGTCAAAGCCGGCGGACGATCTAACCTCCCGCGCCATCACCGGATTTTTTCCTGAATGCACGCGCCGCGTCACGCCGCGCGGCCCGTTTGCTGCTCCGCAAACGAACTGGCCCAAAATTCGCAATGACACTGCAAGCTGGCAATGGCGCAGAGCGGAGAACGTCATGAACGTGCATGCTGCGGGCGATCTCAAGACGACTGGCCTCACCCACCCGAACGGCGCGCCGCTCCGCCTCAACACCCAGGATTTTGTCGCGATCGATCGCGACAAGAATGCGAAGTTCGAGGCAACGTATCGTCCGCAAGCGCTCTACAATCGCGCCAACGAAGGCTTTCACGCCAACAACGAAACCTTCCTGCTGCACGAAGTCGCGACGAACTTGCCGATCTATCGTCCCGACACCGGCCCCACCGATTTTCATCTCCATCTTCCGCCGGGTGGCTTTCAGCTGGTGCTGGTCACCTCGGGCGCGTTCACCTTCGACTATGACGGGCGCTTCTACAATGTCGGCCCCGGCGCGGTGATGCTGCAAAGCGCGATCGTGCATCGCCAGCTGTTCTACACATGGTCGGGCCTGTCGACCGAAGAGAATCTGAAAACGCCGCAGACGGTCGTGCCCGATCCGATCTCGATGGGCTATTCCGGCAAATTCCTCGAAGCCTTCATCACCGACCCCACCACATTCCCGAATCCAACTATCGTCGGTCCGGACCAGATCAACGAAGCCGAGACGCCGCGCGTGGCCTGGAGCCATCCGCTGCATGACCGCCCGGCCAATGCCGGCTTCTGGCTTCAGGATCCGCTGGCGTTGGACGCACTGTTCAAGCCGCTGACGGACGGCTCCGTCAAATCGGCGCTACCGGTTTATGTGCGCGATACCGGTATCGAGGCGCCGAGCGGCCAGCTCGTCACCGGCCACATCATCGCAACCGACCCGCGCGCGCAATCGCTGCTGCCGAAGAGCACTTCAGTCGCGGTCGACGCGGCCTCCTTCGCCAAGGGCGAGGTCGTGATCTATCGCGTCATTCGCGGCACCGCCGAGTTCAAGAAGAAGTCCGGCGAAAGCTTTGAACTCGCCGCCGGCGATGTGGTCACGGCGGGCAAGGATTCGATCAGCCTCGTCGGCCTCGGCGAGAACACCCAGGTCTTGCGTCTCGGGCTTCTCAAGGGGATGAACGAACTTCGCAGCTGGACACCGACGCAGCGCGACGAGATCGACGGCCTCGCCAGCCAGATCATCACGCACAAGGACATTCGTCCGCTGCGCACCGAAGGCAAGCCGGTCGGATATCTCTACGGCTAGCATCCGTCGCAGGTCTTGCCGGTTCGCAAAGGGGGCTGATAGTTCATAGGCGATCGAGTTGCGCCTGGAGCACCAGCTTCGTCCGTGAGCCCCGACATCCCCAGAACCTGCGGAAGCTGCACCGCCTGCTGTGATGGTTGGCTGCAGATCGAAGTACGCGGACACAAGGTGCGCAAAGGGCAACCATGCCCGTTCAGTGTCGCGCACCAATGCGCGATCTATCCAGAACGCCCGCAACATCCCTGTCGCGAATTCGTCTGCGGCTGGCTGGTCCGATCGAGCCCGCTTCCGGATTGGATGCGGCCGGACCAATCGCGCATGATCATGCTCGCCGCCAATTTTGTCTGGCGCGGCCTGCCTGTTGATGTCGTGGTGCCCGTCGGCGAGCAGCCAAAGAAGAAGGCGCTCGACTGGTTGACGCGCTTCTGCGCCGATAACAGGCGGCTGCTGGTCTACCAGATCGGCGATGAGTGGTTCGCATTCGGTCCGCCGGTGTTCCAGACCGATATCGTTGACCGTCTGGATCGCGGCGAAACGCCGTGGGGCGATTGAAGCAAGCCTAAGAATCCACTCGCTTATTGGCGCGGAACCAGATTGCTGCACTGCAATGCGGCAGATCGCCGCGTGACACGTTTTGTCAGGAATAGTTGCCCATTAGACACACTCAGCCGCAAAGTGAGTAGCATCACACCAATCCGTTTGTATACGGCATCTGGTATACATTACGTTCCACTTTATCCCGGGCCCATCGAGAGTCCGCGGCGATAGAGGGGAAACCAATGAAGAAGGCCTTTCTGCTCGGCACAGGCTTCGCGGCTCTTTGTGCAACCACAATGAGCCATCCTATCAAAGCTGCAACTATAGATGACGTCGTTGCCCGCCTCGATGCACTCGAGCGCAGCAACGCCAAGCTCGCGAAGGAGAACGCGCAGCTTCGCGAACGCGTCAATCGCATCGGCGAGCCGAAGGCCGGGGCAATCGCAGTCGCTCCATCCTCGCCCAAGGGCAATCCCGTTCTCCACGCAGCCGTCGCGCCGTCACCTGCTCCGGCTGCCGAGCACACCGTCGTCAGCCTCGGCGGCGCTCCGCTTTACAGCAAGGCACCCGGCAGCAATCCGTTCATCGACAACACCACCGTGACGCTCTACGGCCATGTCGATCTCTCAGGCGATATCTTCAATCCCGGCGTTTACGACCAGGGCACGAAGTTCGGCGTCTCCAGCAACCTCACCTATTTCGGCGTCCGCGCGCGACACAACCTCGATGCCTATGGCTATCCCGGATGGGCAGCCGTCGCGCAGTTCGAATCCCTCGTCGAGGTCGCAGCTGTTCCGACCGAGCGCGCGGCGTTCGGCACGCGCGACAGCTTCCTTGGCATGGAGAGCCCTTGGGGTACGATCAAGGCCGGCAAGGCGGATACGCCCTACAAGAAGGCGACGGCGAAGTTCGATCCGTTCTCGGCCACGCTCGGCGACTACAACTCGATCATGGGTAATACCGGCGGCGATTTGCGCGCCGAGTTCGATTGGCGTGCCGCGCATGCGATCTGGTACGAATCGCCGGTGTGGAACGGCTTCCAGGCCACGCTCATGGTCTCGCCGGGACAGAACACCGCAAAGGACAACAGCGACTATGCGCTCGGTGATTTCAACTGCCCTGCCACCTCGGCACGCGGCAGCGGCTCGAGCTTCCCGCTCACATCGGCGCCGGAAGGTTGCACCGACGGCTCATACGGCAATCTCTACAGCGCGTCGCTGACCTACAACCAGGGTGGGTTCACCGGCGTCGCCGCCTACGAGCTGCACGAGGGCACCAACCGAACCGGCGACGAAGCCGTGACAGCGCTGAGCAACGGCACCGTTCTCACCGTACCTCCGGGAGCGGTCGGCATCGCCAACGAATGGGCGGCGAAGGTCGGCGCGGGCTACAAGTTCAACGACATGATCGGCAGCCTCCAGCTCTACGGAATCTACGAGATCATGCGCCGCCAGAACACGGTCGCCGCCTTCAACGAGCGTTCACGCGATGGCTACTTCCTGAGCGCGACCCAGTCCGTCGACAAGTGGGACCTCAGTGCATCCTGGGCTCACGCCAACGCCTCGCCGGGATCGCCAGGCACGGGCGTCCTCAACGCCTATCCCACTCCGGGTGTCGTGGTTTCGGCTCCGGCCGGTGCCGCCGACTTCGCGCTCAACACGGTAGATTCGAGCGCAGACCAATATGCGATCGGCGTGAAGTATCACTTCAGCCCGTTCGTGAGCTGGTACATGGTCGGCAGCTATCTGCGCAACGGACCCGGCGCGCACTACTGCCTCGGTGTCAGCGGCCACGGCTATGGTGTCTGCGGACGCGACGCCAACAATAACGTCATCGCCGGCAATAAGGCCGAAGCCGTCACGACCGGCATGACCTTCGACTTCTGATCGGAACAGGAAATAGCGGGGAGCCGGTCACGGCTCCCCCGTCGTTTGACGATTTACTCGACCGCCTGGCGCACGTGGCGCGCAGTCGGCGTACGCATCGTCACCAGCTCTTCGGCCGCGGTTGGATGCAGCGCAATGGTCGCGTCGAAATCGGCCTTGGTCGCCTTCATCTTCACGGCGATCGCGACAACTTGCGTCACCTCGGCGGCGCTGTCGCCGACGATGTGGCAACCGAGAACGCGGTCGGTCGAACCGTCGACGATGAGCTTCATCAGCACCCGGGTATCGCGGCCGGACATCGTCGCCTTGATCGGGCGGAACGTCGTCTTGTAGATGTCGACGTGGCTGAACTGCGCGCGCGCTTCGGTTTCCGTCAGACCGACCGTGCCGACCTCCGGCTGCGAGAATACCGCGGTCGGAATGCTGGAATGATCGACCTGCACCGTCCGCTTGCCGAACACGGTGTCGGCGAAGGCATGGCCCTCGCGGATCGCGACCGGCGTCAAATTGTGGCGATGGGTGACGTCGCCGATCGCATAGATGCTGTCGACCGAGCTCTTCGAGAAATGATCGACCGCGATGCCGCCGTTCTTCGGGTTGATGGCGACGCCGGCCTTCTCCAGGCCGAGATTGACGACCGCCGGATGCCTGCCGATCGCGAACATCACCTGGTCGGACGCGATGCTCGACCCATTCGACAGATGCGTGGTGAATTCCTCACCATGGCGATCGACCTTGCTCACCGTGCAGCCGGTGAGGATGGTGATGCCCTGCTTCTCCATCTCAGCTCGGACGTGAGCGCGAACGTCCTCGTCGAAACCGCGCAGGATGTTGTCGCCGCGGTAGATCACGGTGACGTCGGAGCCGAAGCCGGCAAAGATGCCGGCGAATTCCAGCGCGATATAGCCGCCGCCCTGGATCACGATCCGCTTCGGGAGCTTCTTGAGATGGAAAGCCTCGTTGGACGAGATCACATGCTCGATGCCAGGAATCGAGGCGCCATGATTGGGCGCGCCGCCGGTGGCAATGAGGATGTATTTGGCGGTGATCTTCCTGTCGTCGGCGAGCAGCCGAACCGTGTGCTTGTCCTCGATGACCGCACGGCTCTTGACGATTTGTGCGCCCGACTTCTCGACATTGGTCGTGTAGGCCGCCTCGAGCCGCGCGATCTCCTTGTCCTTGTTGGCGATCAGCGTCGGCCAGTCGAAGGTCGCGGGCGGAACGGTCCAGCCGAAGCCGGCGGCGTCCTCGAGCTCGTGACGGAAATGCGAGCCGATCACGAACAGCTTCTTCGGCACGCAGCCGCGGATCACGCAGGTACCGCCCATGCGGTACTCTTCAGCGATCATCACGCGGGCGCCGTAGCCGGCCGCGATGCGGGCGGCACGCACGCCGCCCGAACCGCCACCGATGACAAAGAGGTCGACGTCGAATTCAGCCATTGTCCACTCCGACCTCTTCAACCCAAAGCGCGACGATGCGCTTGAGGGATTTCCGATCAGTGACCCCTCAGATAGGTACGATCACATTTCCTTGCCACGCTTCTTCATCTCGGCGCGGAAGGCGGTCGCAACGACCTCGGCGAAGTTCTGCGCCCAGGCATTCATGACCTGCATGCTGAGGCTGATGGCCTTGGGCTCGTTGGCGAGCAGCTTCTGGCCGAGCGGCGACTTGTAGAACGTGACGAGATCCTTCAGCTCCTGCTCGGTGAACTCGCCGGCGTAGACGCCCACCATGCCGTCGCCGATCTCCGACTCGCGGCCAGCCAGCTGCTTGGCGACGATCGGAGCGATCTCGTTGAGGTCCTTCTGGTAGTTGAGGTTCTGCCCGATCAGCGTGGCCTTGACCTTCTCCACCATGCCGGGCACGGCGCCGGCGTACATTGCGCTGGCGTTCTTCAGCGTCAGAATCTCCTTCGCCGCGGCGATCGCGCCGGGAGAGGGTGCGGCCGGGGCCGCCGCCTGCTGCGCGGTCGCGGGTGCTGCCGCCAGCGCCAGTGCGATGGCAAGGCACGCCGCGGGCACGATCTTCAAAACGCTCTTCATTTCCAGTCTCCTTTCGGCTTACGCCGTTCAATCACGCGAATTCCTTCACCACCCGCCAAAACGGCGGAGCTGGCCAAACCGATGAACAACCCATGCTCGACCACGCCTGGGATCGTGCTCAACGCCCTGGCAAGGCTGGCCGGATCTGCAATCCGTCCGAGCTGGGCGTCGACGATCCAGTGGCCGCCATCGGTGACGAAAACGTGGCCGTCCTTATTTCCACCTTGGGCCTTGCGGACCGCCATTTGCCCGGAAACGCCGCATTCCGCAAATGCCTTCTCGATGGCCCGACATGTCGCCCCAAGCCCGAACGGGATGACCTCGATCGGGAGCGGAAATTGGCCGAGCGTCGGCACCCATTTCGAGTCGTCGGCAATGACAATCATGCGATCCGAAGCCGCTGCCACGATCTTCTCGCGCAGCAATGCGCCGCCGCCGCCCTTGATCAGATTGAGTTCGGGGTCGATCTCGTCGGCGCCGTCGACGGTGATGTCGAGGTGGTCGATCTCGTCGAGCGTGGTCAGCGGCACGCCGCAGCGCTCCGCATCAGCGCGGGTCGCCTCGGAGGTCGGCACGCCGATCACATTGAGTCCGGCAGCGACGCGCTCACCCAGCAGCTCGACGAAATGTTTCGCGGTCGAGCCGGTGCCGAGGCCAAGCTGCATCCCATCGCGCACCTCTTCCAGGGCGCGCGCCGCAGCCTGCCGCTTCAGCTGGTCCATGTTCAATTTCGCGCTCGTCTCTCAAGCCGGGAGTGCTGCCGCTCGGGCCGCTTGCGGCGGCCTATGTAGCCTCGTTTTCCCCCGGAGAACAGGGCCTGGAACCATGCCCATAAGGTGATCTTATGGGCCCGCCCCTTGCGCCGGCCCGGCCGGACCGATAGCGCTTTTCGCATGACCTCCCCAGACAAGACCTGCCCCTACACCCTCGTCTTCGATCTCGACGGCACGCTTGTGGATACGGCGCCCGACCTGATCACCGCGCTCAATTACGTGCTCGACCGCGAAGGCCTGCCGCCTGTTCCGATGGCCTCGGCCCGGAACATGATCGGCGCCGGCGCCCGAAAGCTGATCGAACGTGGCCTGGAGGCCGAGGGCCGCACGGTCAGCGTGGCCGACATGGACCGGCTGACCGCGGATTTCATCGCCTATTACGCCGATAATATTGCCGTCGAATCCCGCCCCTTTGAGGGGCTGCTGGACGCGCTCGACCTGTTTGCGGCGCAGGGGCATCGCCTGGCGGTCTGCACCAACAAGCTGGAATGGCTGTCGAAGCGGCTGCTGGACCAGCTCGACCTCACCCGGCGGTTCGCGGCGATCTGCGGCGCGGATACGTTTGGGGTCCAGAAGCCCGATCCGACCATTTTCCGTGAGACCGTGGCGCGGGCCGGCGGTGAGGTCAAAGCCAGCATCATGGTCGGCGACGCCGGAACCGATGTCGGGGTGGCCCGACGTGCCGGAGTGCCCGTCATCGGGGTCAGCTTCGGCTACACGGACGTGCCGATCGCCGAGCTGAAGCCGGACCGGCTGATCCATCACATGCGCGACCTGCCGGCCGCCGCCCACAGCCTGATGACCGCCTAGGGGCCAGGCAACATCCTGAGATAGCTTGGCTATTCCGCGGAACCCCGCGTTAACCATCTATTAACTATGCACGGCCCGCCGGTTGCTTGCCCGGAACGACGCTCCTAAGGTCCCTGATGGGGTTATGTGGCGGTTCGTCGCAGTAGAGTGGATGGTCATGCGTCGTGTCATCGCGATTGCGTTAGCCGGAGTGAGCCTTGGTGGCTGCTCCTCGATG
>JAEWHT010000023.1 GCA_023387695.1 Pseudomonadota bacterium
GCTCGACGTCGCGCATCCATCGCTCGCAGGACGCGCGCGCGACGCCGTAATTGACGGCTGGATCTTTGCCGCAGGTGGCAGCGCAATCGATTGCGTCTGGGCTGGCGGGAGTAAAGTCGTCGAAGGCGGCCGGCACAAATTGCGCCAGTCCGCACGCGAGCGCTTCAACGCGGCAGTGCGGAGGCTCGTCGCATGAGCCTGACTGCCGACGCATCCGACAAGCCGACGCTCTACAAGCGTATTCGCGCCGATATCGAAAAGCGCATCCTGACCGGCGAATGGCCGCCCGGGCATCGTATTCCCTTCGAGCACGAGCTGGTCGCGCGTTACGGCTGTTCGCGCATGACGGTGAACAAGGCGCTGTCGGAGCTCGCGCAGGCCGATCTGATCGAGCGGCGGCGCCGCGCCGGCTCTTTCGTGCGCCGGCCGCAGCATCAGTCGGCGGTGCTCAAGATCGCCGACATCCGCGCCGAGATCACCGCGCTTGGTCGAGGCTACGGCTATGAACTGATCAGCCGCAAGCTTCGCGCGGCGACTGCCGCCGACCGTGAGCGTCTTGGCGTCAAGAAGGCCGGCAAGGTGGTCGCAATCTCCTGCCGCCACAGCGCCGACAACGTCCCCTTTGCGGTTGAAGACCGGTTGATTGATCTATCATCCGTACCCGATGCCGCGACCGCAGATTTCTCCCGCGAGCCGCCGGGCTCGTGGCTGCTTCATCATGTCCCATGGACGGAAGCCGAGCACACGATCAGCGCTATTGTCGCGGACGATCGCACGGCCGAAGCGCTCGACATCGCCGTCGGTGCGCCATGCCTCGTGATCGACCGTTATACCTGGCGCAGCGCGCGCACGATCACCGCCGTGCGCCTGCTTTATCCCGGTGACTCTCACCGCCTTGTCGCGCGATTCAAGGGGGCTTGAGAGAACGACATCGGCACAAATCGTGCAACGCTTTTTCGCAAACGGTCTGCACAGACCGATAGAGATCAACAGGACGTCAAACCATCTGGGCAAGAGGACGACAATCATGCGTAGTTCGACAGTTTTTGCGACAATCATTGCTCTGGCAGCCGCCACTCCCGCGCTCGCCGATGAGGTCAAGGTCGGCGTCGGCATCTCCGGATGGACCGGCTTCGCGCCGCTGACGCTGGCGAAGGAAGCCGGCATCTTCAAGAAGAACGGCCTTGACGTCACCATCAAGAAGATCCCGCAGAAGGACCGCCACCTCGCGATCGCCTCTGGCGACGTGCAGTGCGCGGCAACGACCGTCGAGACCTGGATCTCCTGGAACGCAAACGGCGTCGCCACCAAGCAGATCTTCCAGCTCGACAAGAGTTTTGGCGCCGACGGTATGGCCGTGCGCAACGACGTCGCTTCGATCAAGGAGCTCAAGGGCAAGACTGTCGCGGCGTCCGCGCCCGGCACCTCGCCCTATTTCGCGCTGGCCTGGATGCTGAAGAAGAATGGCCTCACCGTGAAGGACGTGACCGTCGTCAACCTCGAGCCCGCAGCCGCCGCGCAGGCCTTCGTTTCCGGCCAGAACGACGCCGCAATGACCTATGAGCCGTATCTCTCGACCGTGCGCGCTGCGCCCGACAAGGGCAAGATCATCGCGACCACGCTGGACTATCCGATCGTGATGGACACGTTCGGCTGCACGCCGAAATTTCTGAGCGAGAATCCCAAGGCGGCACAGGCGCTTGCCGACAGCTATTTCGAGTCGCTCGAGATGATCGCCAAGGACCAGGCCAAGGCCTATGAGATCATGGGCGCCGACGTGAAGCAGACCGGCGAGCAGTTTGGCAACTCGGCAAAGTACCTGCGCTGGCAGGACAAGGCCGCGAACCAGAAGTTCTTTGCGGGCGACTTCCTCGCCTTCAACAAGGATGCCGCCGATCTCCTGCTCGAAATCGGCATCATCAAGGCAGCGCCGAAGGTCGAGGACCTCTTCGACGCGAGCTTCATCAAGTAAGCCACGATATGCTGACGGTCCCGCCAGGTGGCGGGACCGCAGCGAGATCGACCAATCGGATCGACGATTGATGCGCCCCCTGGATTCCGTGACATCGAAGCAGCGCGTGGCCTATGGTCTCGCGTTTTTCGTGCTGTTCGTCGCTCTCTGGTCCTGGGCGACCTTCGGCGGCCATGTGTCTAAAACCTTCCTCGCCAATCCGCTGACGATGGTGCAGGAGGGTTATGACCTCCTGGCCAAGCAGGGCTTCGTGTTCGACATCGGCATGACGATCTGGCGCGTCGTCGGCGGCTTTGCGCTCGCTGCGATCATCGCTGTGCCGCTCGGCGTCCTCATGGGCGCCTACAAGCCGATCGAAGCTTTCCTCGAACCGTTCGTTTCCTTTGCACGCTATCTGCCTGCCTCGGCCTTCATTCCGCTGCTGATCCTGTGGGCCGGCATCGGCGAATTGCAGAAGCTGCTCGTCATCTTCATCGGTTCGGTGTTCCAGGTCATCCTGATGGTCGCCGTGACCGTCGGCGCGACGCGCCGTGATCTGGTGGAAGCCGCCTATACGCTCGGCGCGAGCGACCGTGGCATCATCCGTCGCGTGCTGCTGCCTTCCTCTGCTCCCGAGATCGCCGAAATTCTGCGCCTGGTGCTAGGCTGGGCCTGGACCTACGTCATTGTCGCCGAGCTGATCGGCTCGTCCTCCGGCATCGGCCACATGATCACGGACAGCCAGGCGCTGCTCAACACCGGCCAAATCATTTTCGGCATCATCGTGATCGGATTGATCGGCCTGCTCTCGGACTTCATGTTCAAGGCGTTCAATGCCTGGCTGTTCCCGTGGAGGCTCGCATGACCACGCTCAAGATCGAGCAGGTGTCGCGAACCTTCCCGGCCCGCCACGGCAACGCACCGACCCGCGCGCTGGAGCCGACCGACCTCACCATCGGCAACAACGACTTCGTCACCATCCTCGGACCTTCCGGCTGCGGCAAGTCCACTTTGCTGCGCATCGTTGCTGGCCTCGACCGCCCGACCAGCGGGCGCGTCACGCTCGACGGGCGCGAGGTGACTGGCCCCGGCGCCGATCGCGGCATGGTGTTCCAGTCCTACACGCTGTTCCCCTGGCTCACCGTGCGCGAGAATATTGCCTTTGGCTTGCGGGAACGCAGCGTGCCGGAGGCCGAGCGCAACAAGGTCGCCGACGCCTTCATACGCCAGGTTGGGCTTGCCGGCTTTGAGAACCATTGGCCGAAGCAACTCTCCGGTGGCATGCAGCAGCGCACAGCGATTGCGCGCGCGCTTGCGAACGATCCAAAGATCCTGCTACTCGACGAGCCCTTCGGCGCACTCGACAACCAGACCCGTGCCCTAATGCAAGAAATGCTGCTGGGTATCTGGGAGCGCGACCAGAAGACCGTGCTGTTCGTCACCCACGACATCGAGGAAGCGATCTTCCTCGGCAGCCGCGTCATCGTCATGAGCGCCCGCCCCGGCCGCATCAAGGCCGAGATCGTCGTGGACCTGCCGCATCCGCGCTCCTACAAGATCAAGACCACGCCGGAATTTGTCCAGCTCAAGGAACGGCTGGTCGAGGAAATCCGCACTGAGGCGCTGAAGGTTGCCGAACATGCCTGACACCACGCCGCGCGCTGATGGCCAGCGCGTCCTCGCCGATCTCAATGCGTTGCGTACGCTCGGCACCTACAAGACCGGCGTGCACAAGCCGACCTTCTCCGAGCCGCACAAGCAGTCGCTGGACTGGCTTGTTCGGAAGCTGCCCGAGGCAGGTCTCATAGGCGCGATCGACGGCATCGGCAACATCCTCGGCACCAGCGCGAAGCCCGGGCCGAAGCTGCTCGCCGGATCACATCTGGAAAGCCAGAACTATGCCGGCTGGCTCGATGGCCCGCTCGGCGTCGTCTATGCGCTTGAAGCAGCGCGCGTGCTCAACACCGATCTCGCCGTGAAGGGTGCGGTCGAGGTCGCCGCATGGGTTGACGAAGAAGGCCATTTCGGCAGCTTCCTCGGCTCGCGCTCCTATGTCGGCCAAGTCACCGAAGCCGAGATCGATGCCGCGCGCGACCGCACCAACGGCCGCCCCATGCGCGACGCGCTGGCCGATTTGGGCCTCGCCGGACGTGCGCGTGTCGGCGCCGAGCCGGGACGGCATGTCGGCTATCTCGAGGCGCATATCGAGCAGGGCGATACGCTCGAAAGCGGCAAGCTCGCGATCGGCGTCGTCACTTCCATCGTCGGCATCTGGCAATACCGCATCACTTTCACCGGCGAGCAGAACCACGCCGGCACCACGCGCATGTCCGTGCGCAAGGATGCGGGCCTCGCGCTCGCAAAATTCTGCGTGGCGATCGACGAGCGTTTCCCTGCCGCGTGCGGACCTCGCACGGTCTGGACCACCGGCCGCATCACGCTCGATCCGGGTGCGCCGAGCATCATCCCTGGCGGCGCCGAGATGCTGTTCCAGATCCGCGATGACAACCCGGCCGTGATCGCGCGACTCGAGGAGTTGCTACGGACCATGGCAGATGAGGTCAACGCGAAAGGTCCCTGCTC
>JAEWHT010000372.1 GCA_023387695.1 Pseudomonadota bacterium
TGCCGGCGGTCTGCGCCCAGATCTCGGGGCCGGTCGAATCGTAATGCGCCTTGGCGTTATCGAGATTGTTCCACTGGTCGGCGAACAGCACGCCGTTTGGCTCGGTCTTGCGTAGTTCGTCCGCCAACCGGCGGCCGACATGCTGGTAGTTGTTCTGGTTGGAGTAGGGCAGCGCCGGCGATTCCAGCAGTTCAGCGCCGCACAGCTTGAGAAAATCCTTCTTCTCCTGGCTCTGCGTCTCCGGGATCACGATCAGCGTGCGATAGCCGCGCGCGCTCGCCACCACCGCAAGGCCGATGCCCGTGTTGCCAGCGGTCGCTTCCACGACGAGGCCACCCGGCTTCAGCTCGCCGCGTTTCTCGGCTTCCTGGATCATCCATTTGCCGGCGCGGTCCTTGACCGACTGGCCGGGATTCATGAACTCGGCCTTGCCGAGAATGGTGCAGCCGGTCAGTTCGGAGGCGCGCTTGAGCTTGATGAGCGGGGTGTTGCCGATGGCGTCGACAACGTCGTTTTTGATGGTCATGTCAGGCAATTACCGGCTGGTTCACAAGGTGGGTCGGACCCTAAAGTAGGGTCGCCAGCGGCACAAGGCGAGGGCCAAAACTCTTATTGCTGCTTTGCGAAGATGACCTGCCGGACGTCGATATTTCCCGACAGGAAGCCGGCTTCGCAATAAGCGAGATAGTACTCCCACAACCGCCTGAACCGGTCGTCGAAGCCGAGCGGAACAAGACCGGGCCAGGCCGCGCGAAAGTTATTTCGCCAGCTGGCAAGCGTCTTGGCATAATCTTGCCCGAAGATGCGCTCGCGGATGACAGGCATGCTGAATCGATCGCCGAGCGACTTCAGCACCGCGGGCGAGGGCAGCATCCCGCCGGGAAAGACGTAGCGCTGGATGAAGTCGACCTCGCGCCGGTAGCCCTGGAACAGCTTGTCCTGGATCGTGATCGCCTGGATGCCGGCAAGCCCACCCGGCAGCAGCCGGTCCCGCAGCTGTGCGAAGTAGCGCGGCCAGAACTCCTCGCCGACGGCCTCGATCATCTCGATCGACGCGATCCGGTCGTAGCGATCGCGCTCATCGCGATAATCCTGCAGACGGATCTCGACCTGCTCGGCGAGTCCTGCATCGTGGATGCGCTTCTGCGCGAAATCGCGCTGCTCGGTCGAGATCGTGAGGCCGACGACGCGCGTGCCATACGTCTTGGCGACGAATTCGGCAAAGCCGCCCCAACCGCAGCCGATCTCGAGCAGCCTCTGGCCCGGCTTGAGATCGAGCGCCTCGGCAAGGCGGCGATATTTGTTGGTCTGCGCGGCCGTCAGATCCGTGGTCGAGCCTTCGAACAGCGCCGACGAATAGGTCATGCTCGGATCGAGCCAGGCCGAGTAGAATGCATTGCCGATGTCGTAATGGGCGTGGATGTTGCGCTTGGCCTGGCGGCGCGTGTTGCGGTTGAACCAGTGCTGCATCATCTGCATGAACCGCATCAGCGGCTTGTCGCGCAGCATGGTCTGGATCAGATCGTGATTAACGCAGAACAGGTAGAGAAACTGCGTCAGGTCCGGCGTATCCCAATCGCCGGCGAGATAGGCTTCCGCGATGCCGATGTCGCCGCCATTTATGAGGCGTGCAGCGAAGTCGTAATTGTGAAGCCGCATCACTGCATTCGGACCCGGCTCATGTCCGCCGAGCCGGATCGTACGATCATCGGGCAAAATCACGTCAAGCGTACCGCGCCGCAGCCGCGAACCGAAGCTGACGGCGAGGCGGACGAGGCGCGGCAAGTCGGGGAGCGCTGTCTCCACATTCTCGGGGGTGACCGAAATGGCGTGCGGCATCGGCGGATCCATCACCACAACTGGTACTGTCCGACCGTGAGCCAACCGCGCCCAAGTCTCTGTTTCGTCCGATCCGAGCGCGCTCTGCATGCGGTCAGCGACGGATAATATAGGTGGGCGTCTTGCCCGCCGCCAAGGTGGTTTCGGCGCCGGACCGCGCTGCGACATCGGGCCGAGGCACAAGCCGCGCGCCCTTCAGCCACAGCCGCAGGGCTTCCCAATGGATCGCCGCCATAACCTTGAGGGTGACGAACGGTAGGCCAAAGAACGATCGCAGCAAGGCCGGCGAGGTCAGGGCGCGGCGGCGGCCATTGAAGGTCGCAGCGAGCAGCGGGCCGTCACGGTCGGTCTCCAGGATACGCAGCTTGACCGTGTTGGAGGGGGGCAGGACACGGAAATGGTAGCGCATCGCCATCGGCAAGAAGGGCGAGACGTAGAACAGCTTGTCTTGCTGCTGGCGCAGCCCCGCATCGCTCCATTCGCCAGCCTTCACCGGCAAAACGTAAGGATGGATTTCGCCAAAGGTGTTGCGCACCTCGTAGATCACCAGCGCGAGCTCGCCATCGGCGCGGTAGCAGAAATAGACCGAGAGCGGATTGAAGCCGTAGCCGAGCAGGCGCGGGTAGCAGAGGAGCTCGACCCGGCCGCTGTCGAGGTCGATGCCTTCAGCCGCGGCACAGCGCTCCGCATAGGCGCGCAGGGAGGAGCCGTCGCGCGGGCCGTGGTCTTTCTCGTGGAAACTGTAGAGCGCTGCACGGTTGACGCCGAACAGCTTTGACTGCCGGTCGGCTTCGCCCAATCTGTCGAGATCGATCAGGAGGCTCATGACTCGATAGCTGAAGCGATGGCCCATCGGCTTCAGCCGCGCGTGCATGACGTCGCCGAAATAGAGCGCGGCGGCGTCGCTTGCGGGAGGGGCTGTCGTCGCCATCGCGCTACTCCGCGGCCACCGCCAATTCGACCGGGGCCTCACGCCAGGGCGCGGTGACCCCGAGCGCTTCGGCCACGCCGAGCCCCGAGCGCAGGCCATCCTCGTGGAAGCCATAGCCGGTCCAGGCACCGCAGAACCAGGTATGCCGCTGTCCCTGGATCTCGCCCAGCCGCTTCTGCGCGGCGAAGGCGGCCGCATTGTAGTGCGGGTGCTCGAAAAGATATTGGCCAAATGTGAGCTCGGGGGCAGGCTCGAACGGCGGGTTGAGGCTGACGAACAGCGGCTTGTCGTGATCGATGTCCTGGAGGTTGTTCATCCAGTAGGTCACCGCGACGTCGTTCACCGCATCTCCCTCGCGCTGCCAGCGCAGGAAATTCCACGATGCCCAGGCATGCCGTCGCCTCGGCATCAGCCTGACGTCGCGATGCAGATAGACCTTGTTCTGCGAATATCCGATGGCGCCGAGGATGTCGCGCTCATCCGGGTCTGCGTCTGACAGCATCGCAAGCGCCTGGTCGCTATGCGCCGCGATCACCACGTGGTCGAACAGCTCGTGCTGACCGTGACTGTCATGGACGATAACGCCATGCGCGGTCCGCTCGATCGACGTGACCGCACAGCCAAACCGGATATGATCCCTGAACGGAGCCTGAAGCCGCTCGACATAACGCTGGCTGCCGCCCGTGACCGTGCGCCAGATCGGCCGGTCGTAATGCAGCAGGCGATGATTGTCGAAGAAGGCGACGAAGTTTTCAGCCGGGAAGTCGAGCATCTCGCTTGCCGGCGCCGACCAGATCGCAGCGCCCATCGGCGCGAGATAGTCCGTGAGCAGGCGCGTCGAGAACCGCTGTTGGCGGAAATAGTCGCCGAGCGTCAGTCCGCTCAGACGATTGTTGCGGAGGTCGTCGATGCTCTGCCGGCCGAATGCCGGGATCTCGGTGAGCATCCGCAGGTAGGACGGGGAGAGCAGGTTGCCTGGCTGGGCGAACAAGCCGGCCGCTGTCGCCCGCCAATCATTGCCACCGCCGCGCCATTCGAAACGGCCGCCATCGGCCGACACGGCAAAGCTCATGCAGCTCGCGACCGTCTCGACGCCGAGATGCGCGAACATCGCCGTCAGGTCGGGATAGTTGAGCTCGTTGTAGACGATGAAGCCGATGTCGACCGCGACTGGCGTGCCCTGATAGTCGATCGTGACGGTGTGGCTGTGGCCGCCGGGGCGCAGCTCGCGGTCATAGACCGTCACCGGATAGCGCTGGGAGAGCGTCCAGGCCGCCGCGTTGCCGGCAATGCCCGTTCCGATGACCGCGATGCGCATGCGTAAGTGTCCCTGCCTCGAGTTGGACAAGCTACGGTGCGTTGCGGCGCGGGTTTCAGTGGAGGAACGGCCCCGGCGATGCGTCTTCGGCGCAACTGTGGCTGCAATATCACATGAAATCTTTGTAAGCTTGAGTGCGTTTCCGAACTTTTCTGAAATTGAAGAAACGACTGCAAGACAGGCGTATCTTTCATTCCGGTGGCTCCGACGCGGGCGTGTTCGGCTGTGCGCTTCGCAAGTGCGGGACTGTCCCGCTGTTCCGCGCCCGGTTAGTATGGACTTCAGGTTCCGCAGAAAGCATCACGCTGTGAACGAGTTAGAGCAAGGTCCCCGTCAGTCCGCCCGAGAATCGGCCGATCCGGCCGTGTGCCGGCGGCGTGATCTGCCCTTCAGGGGGGTGATGTGACATCGCGGGTTCCGGCCGTCGCCAAGCGGCAATTCCTCGGCTCCGCCTCCCGGACGCTGCGCGCGGTCGCCGTGGTTTGCCTGGCATCGAGCTCGGGCGCCTGCGTGCTGACCCAGGACCTTCCTGACCCCGCGCTCGATGTCCCCGCCCAGTACAAATACGCCGGCAAGACCGACGCGCCGCCGACGCTTGATTGGTGGCGCGGCTTCCGCTCGGCAGAGCTGACCCAGCTGATGGAGGAGGCGCAGACCGTCAACCTCGACATCGCAGCCGCAGTGTCCCGCATCGTCGAGGCCGACGCGCAGGCGCGGCAGGCGGGTGCGGCCCTGTTGCCGAGCCTGTCGGGCAGTGGAAACGAGACCTATTCGCGCACGTCGGGCTCGAGCGCGTCGGGCCTGACCAATGGCGGCCGCGAGGTCGTCAACTATCAGTCGTCGCTGAGCGCCAGCTATCAGCTCGATTTCTGGGGCCAGAACCGCGACGCGCTGCAGACGGCCGAGGAGACCGCCAAGGCCAACCGGTTCGACCGCGACACCGTCGCGCTGACGACGCTCGCAGCCGTCGCCAATGCCTATTTCCAGGTGCTGTCCTCGCAAGATCGCCTCAGGACCTCACAACGCAACATCGCAAGCGCGCAACGCATCCTCGACGCCGTCAAGCAGCGGCGTCAGGCCGGCACCGGGACCGATCTCGACGTCGCCCAGCAGGAGAGCGTGCTGGCCAACCAGAAGGCGCTGGTGCCGCCGCTGCGCCAAACGCTCGACCAGAACACCAATGCGCTGGCCGTGCTGGTGTCGCGTCCGCCGGAGAGCGTGCGCCTCGCAGGCGGTTCGCTCGACAGGATCGCGATCCCGCGCGTCACGCCCGGTCTGCCGTCGGAAATCCTGACGCAGCGGCCCGACATTCGCCGGCAGGAGGCGCAGCTCGCCTCGGCGACCGCGAATATCGGCAACGCGCGTGCGCAGTTCTTCCCGACCATCCAGCTCACCGGCAATGGCGGCTATCAGAGCTCGGCGCTGGTCTCGCTGTTCCAACCGCACGCGGCATTCTTCCAGCTTGTTGGCAGCGTGACGCAGCCGATCTTCGATGGCGGCAAGATCCTCGGTAATTTCGAATATGCCAAGGCGCGGCAGGACGAGTTGTTGCAGACCTACCGCAAGACGATCGTCCAGGCCTTCACCGACGTCGACAACGCACTATTTTCAATCAAGCAGACGACCATCAAGCTGCAATTGCAGCGCGATGTCGTCAACGCCTCGCGGCGCGCCTTCGACCTTGCCGAGCAGCAGCTGCGCGCCGGCACGGCCGATATCGTCACCGTGCTCAACACCCAACTGACCCTGTTCCAGGCTGAAGACACCCTGGCGCAGGCGCAGCTCGCACGCCTTCTTGCCATTGTCAGCCTGTATCAGGCGCTTGGCGGCGGCTGGGAGCCGCGAATGGAGAAACCGGTCAATGCTCTTTAAGCCGGATACGAAGCAGGACTCGAAAGCGGGCGCGACGCAGAAGTCGCGGGGCCGCGGCTTCGTCATGACCCTGATCACACTCGCGATCCTCGGCGGGCTCGGCTATCTCGGCTGGACCTTGTGGCATCAGCAGCCGCAGCAACAGACCCCCTTCGGTCGCGGCGCGCAGCGGCCTGATCTGCCGGTGCCCGTGCTGGCGGCGACGCCCAAGGTCCAAGATGTCCCTGTCTATCTCGATGGCGTCGGCGCGATCCGCGCGCTCAACACCGTGACGGTGCGCTCGCAAGTTGACGGCAAGCTGATCGCGGTGAAGTTCACGGAAGGCCAGGACGTCAAGAAGGGCGACGTGCTCGGCGAGATCGACCCGGCGCTCTATCAGGCGACCTATGACCAGGCCGTGGCCAAGAAGGCGCAGGACGAAGCGCAACTCGCCAACCAGCGCATCGACCTGACCCGCTACGAGCAGCTTGCGGCCTCCAACGCCGGCTCGAAGCAGCAGGCCGACACCCAGCGCGCGGCGGTCGCCCAGACCGAGGCGCTGGTGAAGGCCGACCAGGCTTCGATCGACAATGCGGCGGCGACGCTGAGCTACACCAAGATCGTGGCGCCGCTGTCGGGCCGCGCCGGCCTGCGCCAGGTCGACCAGGGCAATATCATCCACGCCTCCGACACCACCGGCCTCGTCGTCATCACGCAATTGCAGCCGATCGCGGTGTGGTTCAGCCTGCCGCAGCAGCAGATCATGCGCGTCAACGCGGCCGCCGCGAAGGGCACGCTCGCGGTCGACGTGTTCGGCAATGACGGCGTGACTGTGATCGACACGGGCAAGCTCACCGGCATCGACAACCAGGTCGACCAGACCACCGGCACGCTCAAGCTGAAGGCGGAATTCCCCAACGCCAATTACCAGCTCTGGCCGGGTCAGTTCGTCAATGTCCGCCTCAAGGTTGAGACCTTGTCGCAAGCGCTGGTGGTGCCGACGTCGGCGGTGCAGCGCGGACCGATCGGGACGTTCAGCTACGTCATCGGCGAGGACAACGTCGTCTCGGCCAAGCCTGTGACGGTGACCCAGCAGAACGAACATGACGCGGTGATTGCGAGCGGCCTGACCGCGAATGACAAGGTCGTCACCACGGGCTTTGCCAATCTCTCCGATGGCTCCAAGGTCATCATCGGCCGCGACGAGCAGACACCATCGGCCGACCTTGCCCCGCGCAAGCGCACCCGCGCGCCTCAAGGCGACGGGAAGGGCGGTCAGGCCAAAGACGGTCAGAAGGATGGAGCGGGCAAGGACGGCGAATTCCGCGCCAAGCGGAAGAGCAGTGAAGGCGACCAGAAGGGGCAGACCGGACCGGCTCCCGGACCAGGAGCAAGTCCGAGCGCGTCGGGGGCAGGAGCCAAGCAGCCATGACCCCGACCAAGACGGATTGACGAAGAGGCGCATCTCATGGGTGTCTCTGAACCCTTCATCCGCCGGCCGATCGCAACCTCGCTGCTCGGCATCGCGCTGCTGATTGGCGGCGTGCTCGGCTATTTCGCGCTGCCGGTCTCGGCGCTGCCGCAGGTCGATTTCCCGACCGTGCAGGTGTCGACGCAGCTGCCCGGCGCAAGCCCCGACGTGATCGCCTCGTTGATCACGGCGCCGCTGGAACGGCAGCTCGGCCAGATCCCGTCGCTGACGGCGATGAACTCGACGAGTTCGTTCGGCGTCAGCCAGATCTCGCTCCAGTTCGATCTCAACCGCGACATCGACGGCGCGACCCAGGATGTGCAGGCCGCGATCAACGCCGCAGCCGGCGTGCTGCCCAAGACGCTGCCTTATCCACCGACCTACGCCAAGGTGAACCCGGCGGATGCGCCAGTCATGACGCTGGCGCTGCGTTCGGAGACGATCTCACTGCGGTCGATGAGCGACATCGCCGACACGCTACTCGCCCAACGCCTCAGCCAGATCTCAGGCGTCGGCCGCGTCTCCGTGCTCGGCGGGCTGAAGCCGGCCGTGCGTATCCAGGCCGATCTGGCGCGGCTTGCCGCCTACGGCATCGCGATGGAGGACTTACGCGCCGCGATCGCCAACGCCAACGTCTCGGGGCCCAAGGGCTCGCTCGACGGCGCCCAGCAAGCCTACATCATCGCCGCCAACGACCAGATCGCTGCCGCCGACGCCTACCGGCCGATCATCATCGCCTATCGCAACGGCGCGCCTGTCACGATCGGCGACGTCGCGCAGATCGTCGACGGTCTCGAGAACGACCGCACTGGCGGCTGGTACCAGGGCACGCCGGCCGTCATCATCGACATCCAGCGCCAGCCCGGCGCCAACGTCATCGACGTCGTCAAGCAGATCCGCGCCGAGATCCCGAAGGTGCAGCGCGCCATTCCGGCCGGCGTGAATCTCACGATCGTCTCCGACCGTACGGTTACCATCCGCGCATCCGTTCACGACGTGCAGTTCACGCTGATCCTCAGCGTGGTGCTGGTGACGCTCGTGGTGCTGCTGTTCCTGCGCTCGCTGCGCGCGACGCTGATCGCGGGCGTGGCGCTGCCGCTGTCGCTGATCACGAGCTTCGGCATCATGTATTTTGCCGGCTTCAGTCTCGACAATCTGTCGCTGATGGCGCTCACCATCGGCACCGGCTTCGTCGTCGATGACGCCATCGTCATGATCGAGAACATCGTTCGTCATATGGAGAATGGCGACAACGCGATGAGCGCCTCGCTCAAGGGCGCCAGCGAAATCGGCTTCACGGTGATCTCGCTGACGGTGTCGCTGATCGCCGTGTTCATCCCGCTGCTGTTCATGTCGGGCCTCGTCGGGCGCATGTTCCGCGAATTCGCGCTGACGCTGACCATCGCGGTCGTGACCTCGGCCGTGGTGTCGCTGACGCTGACGCCCATGATGTGCTCGCGGCTGCTCAAGCACGCCCACGAAGAGCTGGCAGTGCCGGGCCTTGCCGCCGTCAGCCGTTTCATCGGCCGCACCGTCGAGTTCTATCACCGCACGCTGCTCGTGGTTCTGCGGCACCAGCGCACCACGCTGGTCGTGACTATCGTTACGCTGATCGCGACCCTGGTTCTCTACGTCGTCGCACCCAAGGGCTTCCTGCCGCTCCAGGACACGGCCTCGATCACGGCGGTGACGGAAGCCGGCGCGGACGTCTCCTTTGGCGAAATGCAGAAGCGCCAGGCCGAGGCCGCCGACGCCATCAAGGCCGATCCCGACGTGACCGGCGTGGTCTCGGTGATCGGCGCGGGCTCGGTCAATCCGACCACCAATGTCGGCCGCCTCGTCATGACCCTGAAGCCGCGTGGTGAGCGGCGCGACGATGTCAGCGTGGTCATTGCCCGACTGAAGGAGAAGGTCTCGGGCATTCCCGGCATGACCGTTTATTTCCAGCCGGTGCAGGACGTCCAGATCTCGACCCAGTCGAGCCGGTCGCAATACCAGTACACGTTGACGGGTACGGACGCGGCGCTGGTGTCTGAGTGGGCGCGAAAGCTCGTCAACGAGATGCGGCGCGATCCCCTGTTCCGCGACGTCTCCTCGGAGGCGCAGGAAGGCGGCCTGCGGGCTCAGCTCGACGTCGACCGCACCCGCGCCGGCCAGCTTGGCGTCAGCTTGCAGGCCATCACCGACACGCTGAACGATGCGTTCGCGCAGCGGCAGATCTCGACCATCTATGGCCAGGCCAACCAGTACCGCGTGGTGCTGGAAGCCTTGCCGATGTACCAGCGCGATCCCTCGATCCTGTCAAAGCTCTATCTGCCGGGTGGCGCCAGCGCGACCGCCGGGGCGCCCAACGCGCAGGTGCCGCTCGACGCAGTGGCGACGCTGAAGCGCACCACCGCGCCGCTCGCGATCTCGCATCAGGCGCAATTCCCGGCGATCTCGCTCAGCTTCAACCTCGCGCCGGGCGCGGCGCTAGGTGACGCCGTCCAGGCGGTGAAGGCGATCGAGACCCGGATCGAGATGCCCAACAGCATCGTTGGCGTCTATGCCGGCGATGCCGCCGAATTCGCCAAGGCGTTGGCCGGCCAGCCCTGGCTGCTGCTTGCCGCGGTCATCACGATCTACATCGTGCTGGGCGTGCTCTACGAGAGCTACATCCACCCGATCACGATCCTCTCGACGCTGCCCTCGGCGGGCGTCGGCGCCATCCTGGCCCTGATCCTGTGCGGGCAGGATCTCTCGGTCATCGGCCTGATCGGCATCATCCTCTTGATGGGTATCGTCAAGAAAAACGCGATCATGATGATCGACTTCGCGCTGGAGGCCGAGCGCGGGCAGGGCATGCCGGCGCATGAGGCCATCGTGCAGGCCTGTCTGCTGCGCTTCCGACCGATCATGATGACGACACTGGCCGCTCTGTTCGGCGCGCTGCCGCTGGCGATCGAGAGCGGCACCGGCGCCGAGCTGCGCTTCCCGCTGGGCATCTCCATCATCGGCGGCCTGCTGCTGAGCCAGCTGCTGACGCTCTACACGACACCCGTGATCTACCTCGCGCTCGACCGCATCAACCGCCGCCTCGAGCAGGCGTTGCCGCCGCCGGAGCTCAACGCGCCGCCCACGGCCGGCGCGACCGAGGGGATGCAGTGATGGCATCGATCTCGGAGCCCTTCATCCGCCGTCCCGTCGCGACCACGCTGCTGTCGATTGGGCTGTTCCTGCTGGGTGGCGTCGCTTACGAGTTCCTGCCCGTCGCCTCCGTCCCGAATGTCGACTTCCCCGCCATCTTCGTCTCGGCGAGCCGTCCGGGCGCCGACCCGTCCGTGATGGCCGCAACCGTGGCCGCGCCGCTGGAGCGGCGGCTTGGCGAAATCGCGGGAATCAACCAGATCACCTCGACGTCATCGCTGGGCGTCGCGAACATCCAGCTCCAGTTCGACATCGGCCGCAACATCGACAAGGCGGCGCGCGACGTTCAGGCCGCCATCAATGCCGCGCTCGTCGACCTGCCGAGCGATCTGCCGGCGCTGCCGCGCTTCCGCAAGGCCAACACCGCCGGCGCGCCGGTCTTCGTGCTGGCGCTGACTTCCAAGACGCTGTCCGCCAGTGCGATCTACGACGTCGCAGATACTGTGCTGGCGCAGCGCATCTCGCAGGTGCCGGGCGTGGGCGACGTGACGGTTTCCGGCGCCGACCAGCCGGCCGTGCGGATCCAGCTGAACCCTGTGGCGCTGTCGAATGCGGGGATCGCGACGGACGACGTGCGGACCGCGATCATTAACGCGAACCCGCTCGGTCCTGTCGGCATTTTCAACGGCGAACGCCAGAGCGAGACGCTGTCGCTGAACCGGCAAATGCGCACGGCCGAGGAATTCCGCAACATCATCATCAAGAGCTCGAACGGCAATTTCGTCCGGCTCTCCGACGTCGCCGATATTGAGGACAGCGTCCGCAACGCGCGCTCGATCGCCTGGTTCAACAAGCAGCCGGCGGTGCTGATCCAGATCACCAAGCAGGGTGACGCCAACGTCATCGATACAGTGGACCGGGTGAAGGCCCTGATTCCCGAGTTGAAGCAGTGGATTCCCGCGAGCGTCGATGTCTCGACACTTGTTGACCGTACCTCGACGATCCGCGCCAGCGTCACGGACATGCAGTGGACGCTGCTCGCGACCGCCGTCCTGGTGATGGTCGTGGTGTTCGTATTCCTGCGCCGGGTGACGCCGACGATCGCCGCCGGCATCTCGGTGCCGCTGGCGCTCGCCGGAACCTGCGCCGGGATGTGGGTCGCGGGCTTCTCGATTGACAATCTGTCGCTGATGGCGCTCGCGATCTCGGTCGGCTTCGTCGTCGACGACGCCATCGTCATGATCGAGAACATGTTCCGCAACCTCGAGCATGGCATGCGGCCGATGCAGGCGGCGCTGGAGGGCGCCAAGCAAATCGGCTTCACCGTGGTTTCGATCAGCCTATCGCTGATCGCCGCGTTCACACCGCTGATCTTCATGGACGGCATCGTCGGCCGCCTGTTGCGCGAATTCTCGCTGACGCTGACTTTTGCGATCGTGGTGTCGACCCTGGTGTCGCTGACGGTCACCCCGATGATCTGCGCTCATTACGTCCGGGAGACCACGTCCGGATCCGCCACGCTGTTCGACCGCTTGATCGAAGGCTCGCTGTCGCGGATCGTTTCGTTCTATACGCGCACCCTGCGCGCGGTTCTGGAATTTCCGCTGCTGACGCTGCTGGTGTTCTTCGCCACGATCGGCCTGACGGTGCTGCTCTACGTCAAGGTGCCCAAGGGCTATTTCCCGACGGATGATTCCGGCTTCGTCATCGGCGCGACACGTGCGTCGGCCGACATCTCGTTCCAGTCGATGCTGGGCCTGCAGCAGCGGCTTGCCGATATCGTGATGCAGGATCCTGCCGTGGCGGGCATCGGCTCGACCGTCGGCGGTGGCGGCGGGCCGGGAGGCGCGACATCGAACCGCGGTGTCATGTTCATCAGCCTGAAGCCGCCGGAGGAGCGAGACCACGTTTCGACGCAGGTCGTCATCGATCGGTTGCGGAAGGCACTGTTCCCCGTGCCCGGCATCCGGCTCTTCATGTTCGCCGCCCAGGACGTCCGCGCCGGCGGTCGGCAGAGCGATTCCAACTACCAGTACACGCTATCGAGCACCGACCTCGACCTGCTGCAGAAATGGGCGCCGATCGTGGCCAAGCGGATGGAGACGGTCGAGGGCATTACCGACATTTCCAGCGACCGCGATCCCGGCGGACTTCAGCTCACGCTGAACATCGACCGGCAGAAGGCCGCAATGCTCGGCGTCAAGGTTCAGGACATCGACAACGCCCTGAACAACGCCTTCTCGCAGCGCCAGATCTCGATCATCTACACCCAGCGCAACCAGTACATGACCGTGCTGGAGATCGATCCGAAATTCCAGGTCGATCCGTCCAATCTCGATCGCATTTACGTTGCCGGCTCGGGCGACGTACAGGTGCCGTTGTCAGCTGTGGTGCACGCCACGCGCGGGCTGGCTGCGCTCGCGGTCTATCATTCGCAGTCCGTGCCCTCGACCACGGTGTCGTTCAACACGCTGCCGGACGTCGAGCTCCAGGCGGCCACCCTGAATATCCAGCGGGCGGTCGATGAATTGCACATGCCTGAGGGCATCCGCGGCAGCTTTGACGGCAATGCCGGTGATTTCGCCAAGACCAGCGGGCGTCAGCCTCTTTTGATCCTCGGCGCCCTGGTCGCCATGTATATCGTGCTCGGCGTGCTCTATGAGAGCCTCGCCCATCCGCTCACGATCATCTCGACGCTGCCCTCGGCAGGTCTCGGCGCACTGCTTGCGCTCCAGATCACCAACACGCCGCTGACGGTGATCGCCTTCGTCGGCATCATTCTGCTGATCGGCATCGTCAAGAAGAACGGAATCATGATGGTCGACTTCGCGCTCGACGCCGAGCGCCAGCGCGGCCTGTCGTCGGCCGAGGCCATCTTCGAGGCCTGTCAGGCGCGCTTCCGCCCGATCCTGATGACGACCATGGCGGCGCTGTTCGCGGGCATTCCGCTGGTGATTGCAACGGGCCCCGGTACGGAGCTGCGGCGGCCGCTCGGCATCACCATCATCGGCGGCCTGTTCGTGTCGCAGATCCTGACGCTCTACACCACGCCCGTGATCTACCTTTTGATCGATCGCCTGCGCCGGCGGTCCGAGCCGCACGTGCTCGCTGCGCCCGCGGAATAGGCGGGTTGTTGAACCGCCGTCCGGAGCGTATAGCGGCGGTCATGTCGAACCCATCCGAGACCGCGGCCGCGGCGCCTGAGCCGATTCCCGAATGCCCGCACTGCCAGAAGCCGATGCCACTGTGCATCTGCGACACCGTCACGCCGATCGAGAACAAGCTTTCGCTCCTGATCCTCCAGCATCCGCAGGAACAGGACAGGGCGCTCGGCACCGCGCGGCTGCTGGCCAAGCATTTCGAAGACGCTACGCTTCGCGTCGGTCTGTCCTGGCCGAGCCTGTCCAAGGCGCTCGGCCACCCGATCGAGAATGCGTCACATTGGGCCGTGCTCTATCTCGGCTCGGCCCGTGCGGTCGACCTCGACGCTGAAGGTGAGATCGTGGCGCTCAACCGCAAGGGTGAGGTTGCAGACAATCAGCGCGCGATCTTCAATAAGCTTGAAGGCGTGGTGCTGCTCGACGGCACCTGGAGCCAGGCCAAGGCGCTATGGTGGCGCAATCCCTGGATGTTGAAATGCCAGCGCATCATCCTCAACCCCGCGCATCCCTCGCGCTACGGCCGCCTGCGCCGCGAGCCGCGCAAGGACGGACTGTCGACCATCGAGGCGGCGGCAACACTGCTGGCCGGTCTCGAGCGGCGTCCCGACATTGCCGAGACGCTGAATGCGAGTTTTGAACGGCTGCTGACACGCTATCGCGAGGTACAGGCCGAGATGCCGGAATTGGCGCCAAAGCCGGCGCCGAAAGGCCCCCGGCGTGATTTTCGCCGTCGTAAACGGTCCTGACCAGGTCCCGTGACTAGGTCTTGACGCTCTCCTCGTCGTCCTGTGGCACCTCGTCGGGTGCTGACGGCGGGAAGATGCTGTCGTAGATCGCGCGCGCCTCACGGATGAGGCGAGCTCGTTCCAGCTCGGATTTCGGGATGAATCGGACGATCTCGCCCACGTGCTCTCCAGCGCTCGTTCGTTGGGACTGCATCACCTCGCTGATGCGAAGGTTATGCCACGTGACCTGAATCGGGGGTTTCCAACCAGCCCCGGGCAAACCCGGTGGCAGCACATCGCGCGGGCGCTCTCGCGGGCGCGGTGGAACCGGCTCTTTGAGCGCTTTTGTGCTTTGATATCAGGGAGTTGTGATGGAGGCCACGACCAGAATTGAACTGGTGTACACGGTTTTGCAGACCGTTGCGTAACCACTCCGCCACGTGGCCTCAACGAGGGCGGAGCAATATAGGGGATCAGCGGTTTAGGCAACCCCGCGAGGCCAGCGTGACCTCAGCCTCGGCAACAAGGCTCAGCAGGCAGCGTACCAGCCGTCCGGAAAGGGCAGCAGGGGCCAGGCGCCCTCATTGTCGTTCGCGGCCATCAGCGCTTTCCTGGGCATCGCGTCAAAGCTCCACGAGCGGGGCACGAAATCCTCCTCCGGCGCGGGTGCGAAATTGTCATGAATCATGGCGTCGCGCACAGCATCCAGCATCAAGTTGAATTCGGCTTCGCTCATCACACCCTCCGAAACGCGGATGGCGCACTGTCGCAGAGCCGGTTTGTTTCCCGATTGAGCCGATCGTTCGCATTTTAACGATCAGGCGATCGGCGCCCGTTTGGTTAGCGAATCCTGAAGATCTAAGGACACCCAAGGAACCGTAGGGGTCCACAGGCAGCGGCCAGTGTGAAGGAGATCACATTCCCCGCAGTTTATTCCTCCTACCTCTTTGCGCATGCCGGCCAATGGAGGCCGGGCGAGCAAGGCAGACAGGAGACTGGGTCATGAAGGCGAGGTTCTTGCGGTTCGCGGGTGTAAGGAGCCGGGCACGTCGCGCCTCCACGGTCGGGCTGTTCCTGACGTTGTTTGCCACCGCCGCCCAGGCACAGCCGGGCACACCGGAGCAGCGCAAGGCCTGCAGCCCCGACGTCTACCGGCTCTGTGCCGGTGAGATTCCCAACGTCAAGGCGATCACGGCCTGCCTGCGTCGTAACCACTCAAGCCTGAGCGAGGCTTGTCGCACCGTGTTCGACCAGGCTGGCGGCTGAGCACCCCCTGTGGATTTGTGCGCAGCAAGTGCTTTGCATCGCCAGCGCAAATCCATCCCGAGGCGACTGTGGATATGCTGCGGACAAGCTGTTGAATGCTGGGGACTGGACGCAACTCTGGAAGCTCGGCGAATCATATCTGACGGATTCATGACGTAGTTGCGTCTGGCAGAGGCATCATTTGATTTCTCGGGGCCCCCTGGCCCGAACGACGAGATTTCGGCCAGCCGATCTAGTGCTTGCCGAACCATTCCTCGTAGATCCTCTGATACGTGTCGTTCTCGCGCAGCCCCAGCAGGGCTTCGTTGACCTGCTTGCGCAACGGACTGCCGGTCGGGAAGACAATGCCGTAGTCTTCCTTGTGAAACACCCCGCCAACGGTCCGTACCGAACTCTGGCCGTCATGGGTCGTGTAGTAGAGCAGGGCAGGTGCGTCGAACACGACCGCGTCGAGCTCCTGATGCAGCAGGGCATTGTAGAGATCATCGACCTTCTCGAACTCGACCATGCGGGCGTTGACGCCATTCAGATAGGCCGTCGCCGTGCTTCCTCGCGTCG
Source organism: Pseudomonadota bacterium (assembly GCA_023387695.1). Classification (GTDB taxonomy): domain Bacteria; phylum Pseudomonadota; class Alphaproteobacteria; order Rhizobiales; family Xanthobacteraceae; genus Bradyrhizobium. The sequence continues at coordinate 16,247 of JAEWHT010000372.1, forward strand.
TGCCGATGGTCTTCCCGACGAGATCCTGCGGGCCGTTGATCGGGCCCTTGATCTGCTGGACTGTCAGCGTCGCAGTCAATTGGGCCGTGTAGAAGGCGACGAACACCACGCCGGTGAACATCCAGAGCACAGCGACAATCCGCGCCATCCAGTGGCGGGGCATCTGGTCGGCCTGGGTGGCTAGCGTGCCGGCGGCCCAAAACATCGCATGGAAAATTCCGGGGAAATATTTCTTGGTTGGAATGATGCCGCTGTGGTGCGTTCGCTCGACCAGGAACATCAAATGCGCGGGCACAAGGATCAGCAGAAGCGCAATGCCGAGCCAGACCAGCAAAGTGCGCGAGAAGAACAGTTGCATCAGCTCGCGCAACGGATTGGCTTCGACATTGACGGCCGTGCCGCGCACCATGATCTGCAAGCCCGAGTTCATGATCGGTTGGGAGAAGTCGAACCTGTCCTCTCGCTCTGCCGTGATCGAGATGGCTGCGATGGCGAGATCGGCCCGTCCGCTTCCCACGGCGTCAAGCAATTCGCTCACATCGGGCAACACGACATATTCGGTCTCGCGATTCAATTTCTTGCCGATGCTGTTCCAGAGCTCGATGCTGAAGCCACTTGGCGCGCCGTTTTTCTCGACGACCATGGGTGGCACTATTCGGGTCGCCACGCGGAGCTTGGCCGTCTCGGCCTGGGCCGCAGACCAGTTCACAGAGATGAGCAGCGCCAGGACCAGCCCGCACGCAAACCTGGCTACCATTTGCCAGGCCAGCCGATCGGTTCGAGCGCAAAAGCTGGTGGCCGGTTGCGGACGCATCATCGATATCCCTGTCTCGCGCCGCGCGGTCGGCGGATACTCCAGGACAGTCCCGTTATGGATTGATGACCCAGTCCGGCATAAAACACCATGCCTTGTGTTGCCCGACGGGCAAAACAGACGAGCGCCGGGTCAATCGCCCGGCGCGAAAATATTCGTATTTATCGAAATTCTGATTGTCAGTAGATGTGCACCGCGGGTGCCAGTCGACCCGGTCTTCCCTGCGCCCTCTGACGACGTCAGGCGAGATGAGCCGCGAGAATGCGAGGCTGTATCTGAGCAATGAGATGCGAGTGAACAACTCATCGCAAGCGCTTCATACTCCGTCATTGCGAGCGTAGCGAAGCAATCCAGAGTCCCTCCATGGAAAGACTCTGGATTGCTTCGTCGCAAGGGCTCCTCGCAATGATGATGTCGAGAGAGTGGTGCGTCACGCTCCACTCTCGTGCCCCCGGCTCTGCGCAGCAGCGTAAGAACGCTGCAGCGCGTCCGGGACACGAGAGCTCGCATTTCGTTTCAAATTGCAACCCGCGCGTGCAAGAAGTCTTGATTGGCGGTGATCTAGAGGTGATGGCCCGTCTTGAACGCGGCCTCAGGCGACAGCGACTAATCCCCAGAGTGCATCAGGATTAGTGAAACGTGATCGAGCTTCCCCCTTGTAAAGCACCAAAATGGTGCTTTAGTGCTTTTCATGAGCCAATCGCCCCGAAATGCGCCATCGGCGCTTCGATACAGGCTCGCCCCTGACCCGGCCGCCAAGGCTGCGATGGAGGCGACGTTCAGGGCCTATGACCGCATGATGGAGATCCTCGACGAGGTCGCGCGGACCCACAATGTGGGCTCCAACGTCGTCCTGCTGCATGCCCATGCCTATGAGCCGATCCGGAAAGAAACCGCGCTGCCGTCTCGGCTGGTGACGCTGGGCCTGCGCGATCGCGCTGACTATCGCGCCGCGCAAGGCCGCCGCCTGCCGCTCGACGACAAGCTCGCCAAGATCAAGGGGCCGGCCACGATTTCGATTTCGACCGTGCAGGGACGCTTCAGCGTGCCCTTCGATTACGCCGGCTACGCGGAGGGCTGGGGGCAGAGCGTGCCCGCGCACCTGATCCGCACCGACGACGGTTTCGAGGTTCACTACGGCGTCACGCCGAACAGTCTGCCAGAGGAGGAGAACGCTATGGATACCATTGCAGCCGCTCCCGAGAATTTCCTGTCCCGGGTCGGACGTCTGATCGCCGGCATCGCCTATGACGCGATCGAGCAGGCGGAGGGCAACAACAAGCTGAAAGTGGTTGGCCAGGCCATCCGCGAAATCGAGCGCGCGGAGAGCGAGGCGCGTGATGCGCTCGCGGCCGCGCGTGCCGAGGAATACCGCCTCAATGCGCGCCGCACCGAGATCGAGCGTGAGATGACCGATCTTACCGCCAAGATCGAGGGCGCGATCACGGATAGCCGCGACGACCTGGCGCGCGCCGGCATCGCGCGGCAGATAGATCTGGAGGCGCAATTCGAGGTGCTCTCCCGTGCCATCGACGAGAACAATGAGAAGATCGAGCAATGCGTCACCTCGCTGCGTGCCGTTCTGTCGGCGCTCCAGGATGCCGAACAGCGCCGTGCCGATCTGGAAAAGAGCGAGGCGGAAGCAAGCCACCAGGCCTCGCATTCGCCTCGCAAACGCGGCGGCACATCGGCAGCGGCGAAGGCGCTACGTGCGGGCAGGGCGGTATCGCGCGTCACCGGCGTGCCGCCCGGCATCCCGTATTCGAGCGACATCGATGAGCTCAGCGCGTTGCATCGCGACAAGGAGATTGCGGCAAGGCTCGCGCGGTTGAAGTCGCGCTCCTGAGAGTATCGTGTCATGAGCGCAATGCTCGAACACGTCATGTCGCCCGAGGTCAGGCCGTTCGCGATCGCCGCGGCCATGATCCTCATCGTCGGCACGCTCGAAGTGGTCACGATGCTGGTCGGAGCGTCGCTGAGCGAGATGCTCGGCACCAGCATCGATTTCAGCCACCCCAGCGACAATGGGCTGATCAACGCCATTTCCTGGATCAATGTCGGCGGCGTGCCGCTGCTGATCTTCCTGCTGCTGGCGCTCGGCGCTTTTTCCATCACCGGGTTCCTGATCCAGGACATCGCCCGGATGGTGGCCGGTCCCTTGCCGGCCGGCATCGCCTCGCTCGCGGCGATCGTTGTCTCGGTTCCGCTGGTCCGTACCGCGAGCGGCGGCATCGCGCGGATCATCCCCAAAGACGAGAGCTATGTCGTCGGTCTCGGCGATCTCGTCGGCCGGGTCGGTGAGGTCGTCGTCGGTCCGCTCGACCAGGGGCCGCCCGGCCGGGTCAGCGTCGCCGACATCCACGGCAACCGGCACTTCGTCCTGGCGGTGGCAGCGCCGTCGTCGTCGCCGCTGCCTCAGGGGACCCTCGTGCTTTTGGTCGATCGCGTCGACACCCGTTTCGTGGCGGTTCGGGCCGACGATGAACTGAAACCGGCCAAACCCACTCTAAGCAGCTAGTTCATCATCGGAGAAAGTCATGTTCGACATCGCAGTCCCGGCCATGATCGGCGTCGCGCTGATCGTCGTTTTGGGCATCATCTTCACCATCCTCTATAAGCGCGCCACCCGCGACGAGGCGTTCGTGCGCACTGGACTCGGCGGCAAGAAGGTCGTGCTCGACGGCGGCGCCATGATCCTGCCGATCTTTCACTCCTATGGCAGCATCAATCTCAAGACGCTGCGGTTGACGGTCGAGCGCAAGGAGCGGGAATCCCTGATCACCAAGGACCGCCTGCGCGTCGACATCGTCGCCGAATTCTACGTGCGCGTCCGCCCCGACGAGGAAAGCATCGCACTTGCGAGCCAAACGCTGGGCGCGCTGACCAATGATGCGGAAGCGCTACGTAACCAGGTTGAGGCGAAATTCGTCGACGGCCTGCGCTCGGTGGCGGCGACCATGACCATCCTGGAGCTCCAGGAGAAGCGGTCGGACTTCGTCAAGCACGTGCAGTCCACGGTCGAGTCCGACGTCAAGTCGAACGGTCTGGAGCTGGAATCGGTGTCGCTGACGAAACTCGACCAGACCGACGTCAAGTTCTTCAATCCGGAGAACTTCTTCGATGCCGAGGGCCTCACACAGCTCAAGACCATCACCGAGACCCGCCGCCGCGACCGTAACGCCATCGTGCGCGACAACGAAGTTGCGATCGCCCAGAAAGACCTCGAGGCGCGGCAGCAGACCCTGACGATCGAGCGGACCAAGAAGGAAGCCGAGCTGTCGCAGGAGCGCGATATCGCCAACAAGACCGCCAGCACCCGCGCCGAAGTCGCAACTGCGACCCAGACCGCGCGCCTCACCGAAGAGAACGCCCGCATCGACACCGACCGTGCCGTTGCAGAGAAGGAGGCTGGCGCCAAGCAGGTCAAGGAAACCGCGGTCATCGAGTCGGACCTTGCGATCAACAAGCGCAAGACCGACGCCCAGCGCGAGATCCAGATCGCAACGCAGGAGAACGAGATCCAGATCGCTGCCAAGAGCAAGACGACTTCGGAAGCGGTGGCCGAGGCGAAGACGGCGGAAGCATTGGCCGTCTCGGCTGAGGAAAAGGTTGTGACTGCACGCGCTGTCGAGGTCGCCGACCGCGCCCGACTCACCCAGGTCCTCGCCGCCCGCACGGAAGCCGAACGCAAGTCGACCGAGCTGATCGTCGCCGCGGAGGCCGAGAAGAAGGCCTCGCTCGATCGTGCCGAGGCCGTCAAGACGCTGGCAACGGCGGAGGCCGAGTCCAACAAGATCAAGGCGGTTGGTGTGCGCAATATCGGTGAGGCGGAGGCTGCCGTCATCACCATGAAGAACGAGGCGCAGAACAAGCTCGGCAGCAACGTCATCGATTTCGAGATCGCCAAGAAGCGGATCGAGACGATGCCGTCGGCGCTGGCCGAGATGGTCAAGCCGATTGCCAACCTCAAGGACGTCCGCATTCTCCACACCGGCGGCGCCTTCGGCGGTAACGGGAGCGCAGGTGGTGGTGTCGGCTTCGGCGAGGGGCTCGCCGGCGAACTGCTCAAGGTGCACGCGCTGCGTCCGATGATCGACGAGATCCTGCGTCAGAGCGGCTTCGCGCCGGGCGACGATCCAGTGAAGGCGCTGGTCGGCGCCGTGACCGGCAAGGCCAACGGTGCCGCGGGCGCGCCGGCGCCGGTACCGGCGCCGGAGAAATCAAACTCCGCCGATCTATGAATGTCGGTTCATTGCTGCGGAGAATTCGGATCGATAAGAAATACCCGTGCGCGTCTCGCGTCGCGCACGCTCCGGGGCGCAGATTGATCAGGTGTTGAACCTTTCAATTGCGCTCCGGACTGATCTCTCGAGGCAACGCCATTTTGTTGCCGCGGCGCCTGCGCCGATCGACGTCAGGCGTCGAGGCCTGTTTCGATCAGGGGAATTTCACATGAAGTATTTTCTGTCTGGATTGCTCGCGATCGGTTTTGCGATTGCTGCCACATCCTCGTTCGCCGCCGACGCCCGCAACGTCACCGTCGTCAACGAGACCGGCTACGCCATCAAGTTTCTCGGCTTCAACGCGCCGGACGATGGTCTGGACGAATGGGACAACGAGCTGGACAAGGTGTTGCAGAACCAGGCCAGCACCTATGTCGAGTTCGACGACGACGACGAGGGCTGCGTCTGGAACATCCGCGTCGACTGGGAGAACTACAACGAGTCCGTTCTCTGGAAGAACGTCAACCTCTGCAAGTTCACCGCGCTTCGCCTGCGCTACGATTCTGGCACCAAGACCACCTCGTTCGTGGCCGAGTAACGCGTCCTGACCCAGGCCCGGGGAGGGGCCCAACGGGCCCTTCCTCAATGCTTTGCACATGATGGCGAATTCGTCCTTTGCAAGCGCAACCGGCTTTGTTATACGCAGCCGCGCGCGAACGACTGGTTCGCCTTTTCCTCGGTAGCTCAGCGGTAGAGCATCCGACTGTTAATCGGATGGTCGCTGGTTCGAATCCAGCCCGGGGAGCCAAATTCCGCTTTATTTTCAGTATTTTGCGGCTGTACGCTGATGTGGCGCGCGATGTTGTTCGATCAATCTCTCATCGTCATCCCACCTGCGTCCCGTAGAATCGCGTTCAAGCGGATGTGTGCAGCGACCTCTCGGTGCGGCACCAAATCGACTTAATTGAAATCGAGCTTTGCAGGGCCGGACTCTTACGGAGCTGATTCCCATGCCCGACATCCAGGTCGCCCGTAGCCATAAGGCCCCCTCGATTCTGCCGGCTGATATTCCGGAGCTGAGCGATGACGAGTGCCTCGCCTGTCTCGCCCGTGCAGTCGAGAAACCCGATTCGGCTCGGCTGGATGAAGTGGCGGCGCTGATTGGACGGCTTGCCGTCGCGATCGAATAGGCCATTCTGCCTCCGATCTCCCGTCGCATCACCGTTGGCTGAGCCGCCAACGGACGTGTTGCGTTTTCGCGGAGCCTGTTCCAAAGATGCCGCCAACTTTTGTCCGCGGCATCGTCCGCCTTGCAGGGTCCGCAAATGTCCGGTTTTTCGACCGCGCGCCTCAAAATGGTCGATGGCCAGGTGCGCACCAATGACGTTACCGATCGCCGCATTCTCGATGCCATGCTCACGGTTCCCCGCGAAGCCTTCGTGCCGGCGAGCCGGCAGGCGCTGGCCTATCTCGACCTCGATCTCGATGTGAGCGAGGGTGGCGCCAAGCGCTTCCTGATCAAGCCGCAGCTGACAGGCAAGCTGCTGCAGGCCGCCGAGATCGGCGAGGGTGACAACGTATTGGTCGTCGGCGCTGCCACCGGTTACCTCGCCGCGCTGGCCGCGAAGCTGGCCAGCCAGGTCACGGCAACGGAGTGCGATTCGGCTCTGGCCGCAAAGGCCAAGGACGCCTTCGCTGCGGTCGGGCTCAGCAACGTCACCAGCAAGGCCGCCGGCTGCGCCGACGGCGATTCGGCCGCCGCGCCCTATGACGTGATCATCCTCAATGGAGCCACTGAAGTTACTCCGGAAGGGCTGTTCGGCCAGCTCAAGGAGGGGGGGCGTCTGGTGGGGATCTCCGCCGAATCCCGGCCGTCCCGGGCCATGATCGTCACCCACACCCACGGCGAATTCGGCCATCGGCCGCTGTTCGACGCGGCAGCGCCGGTGCTTCCCGGGCTGGAACGGGCCGCCGCTTTCGTCTTTTGACGGCTGAATCCCTGTTAAAATCCCGTTCTGAATCAGAAGTGTGGCCGGGATGCTGCACGTGAAGAGTTTCCACTGAGAACCACTCAGAGGTAGTTCCGTCGCGCTTGACCGCGTCCTATGTTGCTGCGGGGCAACGACTCCACTCGGATACGGTAACCAGGCTCGCGGGCACGAGCCTGACGTGAGAATGAACGGAATTTCAGGGATGCATGGGGTGAAGCTCTTCACCGGAGCTGCGGTTTCGGTCCTCCTGGCGGCGATCGCCGGGCCGACGCCCGCATTGGCGGATACGATCGAGGCTGCGCTGGTGCGCGCCTATCAGAACAATCCGCAGCTCAACGCGCAGCGCGCCCAGGTGCGCTCGACCGACGAAAACGTTCCGCAGGCTCTGTCGGGCTACCGGCCGAAGGTCGCAGTGACGGGTAGCGTCGGTTATCAATACACGGATACGAATACGACTTCGGGTGGTTCGCCGACCGCGATCGTGCGAACGGAAATCCATGGCGCCAACGCGCCGCGCAGCGCCGGCGTCACGGCGACACAAAATCTCTACAACGGCAACCAGACAGCCAATAAGACGCGCGCCGCCGAGAGCCAGGTCTCCGGTGCGCGCGAGGCATTGCGCGTGATGGAGCAGCGCGTCCTGCTTCAGGGCGCCACCGTCTACATGGACTATCTGCGCGATTCGGCGACGCTCGAAGTTCAACGCAGCAACGTGCGCGTGCTCGAGCAGACGCTCAAGCAGACGCGTGACCGCTTCAACGTGGGTGAGGTGACCCGCACCGACGTTGCGCAGTCCGAGGCGCAACTGGCGGCCGGCAATACCCAGGCGCTGACCGCCGAATCGAACCTGACCACGACCCGCTCCAATTTCCGCCGCATCATCGGCAACGAGCCGTCCAACCTCGCGCCGGGCTCGCCGGTCGACCGTTTCCTGCCTGGCTCGCTCGCGTCCGCGGTGAGCCTGAGCCTGGTCGAGAACCCCAACGTCACCGCCGGCATGTATGGCATCGACGTCAACTATCTTCAGGTGAAGATCAACGAAGGTGCCCTGCTGCCGACGATCAATTTCCAGGTCGCGGCGACCCAGTCCTACGAGCAGACCATGACGGTGTTCCGCTCGTTCGGTGCCTCGGCGGTCGCCTCGATCAATGCGCCGATCTATCAGGGCGGTGCTGAATATGCGCTGATCCGCCAGTCCAAGGAAAACCTGGCCCAGCAGCGTCTCAATCTCGAAACCACCCGCGACCAGACCCGCGCGACCGTGGTCACTGCGTGGGGCCAGCTGCAGGCGGGCAAGGCGCAGGTGCAGTCGGCGCAGGCGCAGGTTACCGCGTCCGAGATCGCTCTGAACGGCGTGCGCGAAGAAGCCAAGGCCGGCCAGCGCACCACGCTCGACGTGCTCAACGCGCAGCAGGCGCTGGTCAACGCGCGCGTCGCGCTCGTGACCGCGCAGCACGACCGCGTGGTCGCGTCCTACTCCGTGCTCAGCGCGGTTGGCCGCCTCGCGCCGCAGGTTCTCGGTCTCAACACCACGGTCTACGATCCCAGCGTGCATTACCAGCAGGTCCGCGACAGCTGGGCCGGCGTGCGTACGCCTGACGGACGCTGATTGCCGTAGTTCTCCGGTCGGCCTCGCAAACAGTCGAAGCCGACCGGTGCTTTGCTTGCAATCATCAAAATCCCTGACATAGCCTTGCCAAGAAGCTGCGGGTCGATTCGCCCAACGTTCGATGTTGCGTGCGTAATGCTTGAGTGACGGAGCAGTGGCGTTCCGCCTCACGTTGAGCCGTGATCTGGGGACAAGTCTGGCTGTCGCGACGAAAATGTCGGGGCACACATCCGGAACCGGCCAATCCTGTCGTGCTTGGTGTAAAACAACGCATGCGAGGGCGTTGATGATGTGGAGTCGGAGATGACGCAGCCTGCAAAGGTCACAGAACCCTCCATGGAGGAGATTCTGGCCTCGATCCGGCGCATCATTGCCGACGATGAGGCCAAGCCGCCGCCGGCTGAGGCCGCCAAGCCTGCGCCGGCGCCTGCTGCGCCTGCACCGAAGCCGCAGGCGATGAATGACATTCCTCCATCCAAGGTCGCGCCTGCAAAGCCTGCTGCTGAAAGGCCTGCGCCGCCGCCCGCTGCCAAGCCCGCTCCGCCGCCGCCACCCGCGCCCGAAGCGGATGCCGGCCCCAACAGCCAGGACGATATCGACGCGCTGCTGGCAGGGCTCGACACGGCCACGGCCGCCCCGGAGGTCCGTGCGCCGGAGCCGGAGCCCGAGCCTGAGCCGGAACCTGACGTGCTCGAACTGACCGACGAGATGGCGATGGACCCGGAGCCGACCCCGGCGCCGCCGCCACCGAGTTTCCGCAGGGTCGAGCCCCGTGATGATCTCGAATTCGCCGAAGCACCGCCGCCCCGTCCGACGCCTGCGCCGTCCTATGCGCCGGTGGACTTCGACGCGCCGCCGCTGCCGCCACAGCAGCCGATGCTGGCCCAGTCGACGGTCTCGGCCGTCGAATCCGCCTTCAACTCGCTGGCCCACACGGTCCTCAGCAGCAATGCGCGGACGCTGGAGGATCTGGTCAAGGAGATGCTGCGTCCGATGCTGAAATCCTGGCTTGATGACAATTTGCCGGGCCTGGTCGAGCGCATCGTGAAGGCCGAAATCGAGCGGGTCTCGCGCGGCGGCCGCTAAACCAGGCCGCTCAGCCCCGATAAAGCCCTGCTCCCCCGTCATACTTGACCTGCCGGTCGGGCCGGAAAGCCCTTTTGCCGCTGAGCTTTCCGTTGACTTGAACCCCGCGCGCGGCTTTCTAGCAGCCCCATGATCGAGAAAAACTACCAGCCCGCCGATATCGAAGCCCGCATGTCCCTGGTGTGGGAGGACAGCCTTGCCTTCAAGGCCGGCCGTCCCGACCGCCGCGACGCAGCGCCCTTTACCATCGTGATCCCGCCGCCGAACGTGACCGGCTCGCTGCACATGGGCCACGCCCTCAACAACACGCTGCAGGACATCCTGTGCCGGTTCGAGCGCATGCGTGGCCGCGATGTGCTGTGGCAGCCCGGTACCGACCATGCCGGCATCGCCACCCAAATGGTGGTCGAGCGCCAACTGATGGAGCGCCAGCAACCGGGCCGCCGCGAGATGGGCCGCGAGAAGTTTCTCGAGAAGGTCTGGCAGTGGAAGTCCGAGAGCGGCGACACCATCATCAACCAGCTCAAGCGGCTCGGCGCCTCCTGCGACTGGTCCCGTGAGCGGTTCACCATGGACGAGGGCCTGTCGAAGGCCGTCATCAAGGTGTTCGTCGAGCTGCACCGCGACGGGTTGATCTATAAAGACAAGCGGCTGGTGAACTGGGACACCAAGCTGCTGACCGCGATCTCCGATCTTGAAGTGCAGCAGACCGAGGTCAAGGGAAACCTCTGGTATCTGCGCTATCCGATCGAGGGCAAGACGTTTGATCCCGAGGATTCCTCGACCTTCATCGTCGTCGCGACCACGCGCCCCGAGACCATGCTCGGCGATACCGGCGTTGCGGTGCATCCCGAGGATGAGCGCTATCAGAAGCTCATCGGCAAATGCGTGATCCTGCCGCTGGTCGGCCGCAAGATTAAGATCGTCGCCGACGAGTACTCCGATCCCGAGAAGGGCTCGGGTGCGGTGAAGGTAACGCCGGCGCACGACTTCAACGATTTCGAGGTCGGCAATCGCCACGGCTTGCGCCGTATCAGCGTGCTCGACAAGGAAGGCTGCCTCGAGCTCATCGACAACGAGGATTACCTGAAGGGCTTGCCGGAAGGTGCTGCGCAATTCGCCGAGGAGTTCAACAAGGTCGATCGCTTCGCTGCGCGCAAGCGCATCGTCGAGCGGCTGGAATCGTTCGGCTTCGTCGAGCGGATCGAGCCGCACACCCACATGGTGCCGCACGGCGATCGCTCCAACAGCGTGATCGAGCCTTATCTGACCGACCAATGGTACGTCGACGCCAAGACGATGGCAAAGCCCGCGATCGCAGCGGTGCGTTCGGGCGACACGACCTTCGTGCCGAAGAACTGGGAAAAGACCTATTTCGAATGGATGGAGAACATCCAGCCCTGGTGCATCTCGCGTCAGCTCTGGTGGGGCCATCAGATCCCGGCCTGGTACGGCCCGGACGGCAAGGTGTTCGTCGCGGAAACCGAGGAAGAGGCGATCAGCCACGCGCTCGGCTATTACGTCGAGCAGGAAGTCATCACGGCCGAGCAGGGCCGCGAGATGGCGCTCGACCGCAACAAGCGCGAAGGCTTCATCACCCGCGACGAGGACGTGCTCGACACCTGGTTCTCTTCGGCGCTGTGGCCGTTCTCGACACTCGGCTGGCCCGAAGACGCCCCCGAGGTGAAGCGCTACTACCCGACCAATGTGCTGGTCACGGGCTGGGACATCATCTTCTTCTGGGTCGCCCGCATGATGATGATGGGCCTTCACTTCATGAAGGAGGCGCCGTTCTCGACCGTCTACATCCACCGTCTCGTGCGTGACGAGAAGGGCGCCAAGATGTCGAAGTCGAAAGGCAACGTCATCGATCCGCTCAACCTGATCGACGAGTTCGGCGCTGATGCGCTCCGCTTTGCGCTGGCGCGCGAGGCGGCCCACACGCATGACATCAAGCTTTCGTCGCAGCTCGTCGAGATCAATCGCAATTTTGCGACCAAGCTCTGGAATTCCTGCCGCTTCGCGGAGATGAACGGGTGCGTGGTGCCGGATGGCTTCGAGCCGGCGAAGGCCAAGGAGCCGCTGAATCGCTGGATCGCGCACAAGGCTGCGGAAGCCACGCGCGAGGTGACCGAGGCGCTTGAAGCTCACAGCTTCAACGAAGCTGCAAGCGCGATGTATCGTTTCGTCCTGAATATCTATTGCGACTGGTATGTCGAGCTCGCCAAGCCTGCGCTGCTCGGCGCAGACGGGCCGCTCAAGGACGAGACCCGCGCCATGGTCGCCTGGGCGCGGGACGAGATCCTGAAGCTGCTGCACCCCTTCATGCCCTTCATCACCGAAGAGCTGTGGGAGGTGACGGCCAAGCGCGACGGCTTGCTCGCTCTGGCGGAATGGCCGCTGAAGTCGGCCGGGCCGACGCCGGAGCAGCTCGCGATGCTCGCGGCTGCGGCTGGCCCGACCGATCCGTTGATCTCGCCGGCATTCGTGATGCCGTTCTTCGATCATGCCGACTTCAGCGATCCAAAGGCCGAGGCCGAGATCGGCTGGGTGATCGACCTCGTCACGCAAATCCGCTCGGTGCGCGCCGAGATGAACATCCCGCCGGCGACGCTGACTGCGCTGGTGCTGGCCGGCGCCTCGGCCGAAACCAAGGAACGCGCGCCGCGCTGGACCGACGTCATCAAGCGCATGGCGCGTCTCTCCGACATTTCCTTCGCCGACCGCGCCCCTGATGGTGCGGTTCAGCTGCTCGTTCGCGGCGAGGTCGCTGCACTGCCGATCAAGGGCGTGGTCGACGTTGCCGCGGAACGCACGCGCCTCGACAAGGAGATTGCGAAGGCCGACGCCGACATCAAGCGCGCCGAGTCCAAGCTGGCGAACGAAAAGTTCGTCGCCAACGCGGCCGAAGAGGTTGTCGAGGAGGAGCGCGAAAAGCGCGAGGCGGCGCTCGCCCGCAAGGCCAAGCTGCTCGAGGCGGTGGAGCGGTTGAAGCAGGCCTCCTAGACCTACTTCGGAAACGGCTTGCTGAGGAATTTCGAGCCCCTGACGCCATAGCGCCAGGGCAGTTCGACCGCCTTGGTGATGCCGATCCGGATTCCGGCCACCACGTCCACGTCCTCCGTCCGCGCATGCAGCGCGATTGGGGGACGATCCAGCGGCAGGGTGTTGTGCGCGATGGTGATGCCGAGCGCCTCGGTCAGCTTGCCAGGACCCGAGCACAACGCGTGCACGTCCGGGATATGGCGGCGGCGACGCATCGTGGCCAAGCCGTGCGTCGGCTCCAGCGCACGGATCAACACCGCGGCGGCCGAGCCTGCCTCCTCGCAGACGAAGTTCACGCACCAGTGGATGCCGTAGGAGCGGTAGACATAGGCAAAGCCGGGCGGGCCGAACATGATTTGGTTCCGCGGCGTCGGGCCGTTGTAGGAGTGCGCGGCCGGCTCGGTATGATGATAGGCCTCGACCTCGACGATGATCCCGCCGACGCCGTCGACCAGCATGGTCGCGCCGATCAGATCGGGCGCGACCTCGTGGACGCTGCGGTCGAAGAAGCTGCGCTTCAGGGCTTTGCCGAGCCGGGGTGTGGAAGCTTTCGAGACTGGAGCCATTCGAGGTGAGAATCGCCTGAGAACAGAGCAGGATAATGCCCATATCTGCCATGTTCCCTGAAGCGGCGCGAGCCGGGTTGCGGCAGGCAGCCAGACCGATTAGGTAGGACCTGAACAGACCGGACAGATCATGGTCGTTATTGTCGATACCATCACCAACCCGCTGCGCCCGCGTCACCCCGAAAAGGTGAACCGCCCCGATTCCGCTTCGCCACCGAAGCCGGACTGGATTCGTGTGCGCGCGCCCAACACCCGCGGCTATGCCGACACCCGCAACATCGTGCGAGCCAATGGCTTGCATACGGTGTGCGAGGAGGCAGGCTGCCCGAATATCGGCGAGTGCTGGGACAAAAAGCACGCGACCTTCATGATCATGGGTGACACCTGCACCCGCGCCTGCGCGTTCTGTAACGTCAAGACCGGCCTGCCCAATGCGCTGGATGCGGCCGAGCCGCAGAACGTCGCCGAGGCCGTCGCCAAGCTCGGGCTCGCCCACGTCGTCATCACCTCGGTCGACCGCGACGATCTCGCTGATGGCGGCGCCGAGCATTTTGCCCAGACCATCCGCGCGATCCGCGCCGCATGCCCCTCGACGACGATCGAGATCCTGACGCCGGACTTCCTGCGCAAGGAAGGTGCGCTCGAAATTGTCGTCGCCGCGCGCCCCGACGTCTTCAACCATAATCTCGAGACCGTGCCGTCGCGCTATCTCACGGTGCGGCCCGGCGCCCGCTACTTCCACTCGATCCGGCTGCTGCAGCGGGTCAAGGAGCTCGACCCCACCATCTTCACCAAGTCCGGCATCATGGTCGGCCTCGGCGAGGAGCGCCACGAGGTGCAGCAGGTGATGGACGATCTGCGTTCGGCCGACGTCGATTTCCTGACCATCGGGCAATATCTCCAGCCGACGCGCAAGCATCACGCCGTGATGCGCTACGTGCCGCCGGATGAGTTTTCGTCGTTTGAAAAGGTCGCCTACACCAAGGGCTTCCTGATGGTGTCGGCGAGCCCGCTCACTCGTTCGTCGCATCACGCCGGCGAGGATTTTGCGAGACTGAAGGCCGCGCGGGCAGCTAGCGCCCGCTGAACTGATATGCCCAAATTTTCGAGCAAGCGCCGTGTCAATCACAGCGCATCCGAGATGTTTGATCTGGTCGCCGACGTCGAGCGGTACCCGGAGTTTGTGCCGCTGTGCAGCGCGCTGAAGATCCGACAACGGATGACAAAGCCTGACGGGACCGAGGTGCTGGTCGCCGACATGACGGTGTCGTTCAAGCTGGTCAAGGAATCCTTCACCAGCCGCGTGACACTCGATCGCGCCAATCTGAAAATCCTGGTCGAATATCTGCAAGGTCCGTTCAGCAACCTCGAAAATCGCTGGACGTTCGAGCCTAAAGGCGACGACGTCTGCGATGTCGGTTTCTTCCTCGCCTATGAATTCAAGAGCCGCATGCTGGCGATGCTGATGGGCTCGATGTTCGACGCGGCATTCGCGCGGTTCTCCGCGGCGTTCGAAAAACGCGCCGATGCGATCTACGGCCGGCCGAAGCTGGCGTCGTCGTAGGTTATCGCAGCTCTCTCGTGTCCCGGACGCGCTGCGACGCGGAGCGTTGCTGCGCAGAGCCGGGACCCAGAGTGCCGCTGACATGGGCCCCGGCTCTGCAGCGCACCGCTGAAGGAGCGCTGCGCTGCGTCCGGGGCACGAGACCGTCCTCAATCCACCGCCTTCACCACATCCGGCGGCTGCGAGGCGTAATAGGCCGCGGCCGCTTCGATCTCCTGCGGCGTCATCGCGCGGGCGATGTTGCGCATCTGCTGGCTGATATCGTTGCGTCGTTCGCTCGAGGCAAACGCCTGGAGCTGCGCCTTCATGTAGGCCTCGGATTGTCCTTCGAGCCACGGGCTGCCGGTCTTGTTGTCGAGGCTGCCATGGCAGGAGCCGCAGGGCGCGATGCCGCGCATCGGCGCGCCATAGATGACAATATTGGGCTTCGGCAGAAGCGGCGTCGGATGATAGGCCGGCGGCCGCGGCAAATAGGCGTAATAGTTTGAGAGATCGGCGATTTCCTCCTCCGTGAGGTTGACGGCGAAGGGCGACATCACGGCGTTTGCGCGCGCGCCCGAGCGGAAATCATGCAGTTCCTTGTAGATCACCGCAGCGTACTGGCCGGCGAGGTTGGGCGAATCCGCACGGCTGATGCCGGTCGGGCCGTGGCAAATCGCGCAGCGCTGCGCCAGCGTCGCACCGCGGCCGATCGCCTCCTGGCTCGGACGTGACAGCGTATGCGAGGTCAGCACGACCTCCGACAGGCGCTTTGCCTGCTCGGGCACGGTGACACTGGCCGTCCGCTGCGCCACGCCGGCGGCGCTGCAAATCGCATCCCAAACGCTGGCGAACTGGACCCAAGGCTGCGCGAAGGGCAGCACGACAAATCCGGCAATCGCCGTCACGACCAGGATCGCGGCTGTGATGCCGACACCGATCGTGAAATGGCGATTGCTGAAGGTGAAGAGATCGCGGGTGCTCATCACTGCGCTCCCACATACACGGCTGGGACCGACGTTCCCGCAGTGGTCGCGAGGTTGAGGATCGGATAGCCGTAATTGGTGATGGTGAGCGCGATCATCAACGCCACCCACAGCGCATGCGTATTGAGCGCAACGGGGACGGTCGTCGGCTGGTGCACTGCCAGTGCAAAGCGATATTGGCCGGCGTCAGCCTGGGGCGCGCGCATGCCACGCGTCAGGATGACGATGAACATGATGCCGGAAGTCAGCAGGATGAAGCCACCGATGGCCGAGAGCGTCACAGAGAGCGCCTGCGGCGCGATGGCGGGATCGCCGAAGTCGAAATAGGCCATGCGGCGCGGCATGCCCAAAATGCCGACCCAGTGCCAGGGGAAGGTCGTGACGATCATGCCGATGAACCACAGCCAGAGCTGGGTGCGGATCAGGCGGATATCGATGAGCTCACGTCCGGTCAGATGCGGCCAGAGATCATAGGCGATCGCAAAATACATGATCACGATGGCGCCGCCGAAGATCAGGTGGAAATGGCCTGTGATCCATTGCGTGTTGTGGATGGACGCATCGAGCTGATAGCTCATATTGATGAGCCCGCCGGCGCCGCCGAAGCCGAGCATGACGAACGAGAAGGCCAGTGCCAGCATCATCGGATTGTCCCAAGGCAGGGCCCTGATCCAACCGAACAGGCCGCGGCCGCCACGCAGTCGCGCCGCGATTTCCACGGACGCGCAGATCGTGAACACGGTCAGCAGCGTCGGCAGCGCGACCAGCGCCGTGAAGGCCGAATGGATGAACTTGAAACCTGCGCCGACCTGCGGATCGGCGAAGGTGTGGTGCATGCCGATCGGCATAGCCACCACCAGGAACAGGATGAAGGAGATCCGCGCCATGGTGTCGGAATAGACCCGCCCCCCGATCGCGCGCGGCAAGATGGTGTAATAGGCGATGTAGGTCGGCATTAGCCAGAAATAGACGATGGCGTGCAGCGTCCAGGAGAAGAAGATGCGCGCGAGGCCGGCATCGATGGTGTTCTTCAGGCCGGCCGCGACGGGAATGATCTGAAGCAGTAATTCGAGTGCGGCGCCGACGGCGGTCCAGGCCCAGAGATACGAGCCAGCCACGTTGGCGAACATCGCGAGCGGCACCGGCGCGCCGGGATGGGCCTTGCGCCAGACGCGCAGATTGATCGACATCAGCGCGACCCATATCCACGAGCCGACCACGACCAGCACGACGCCGAGGTAGTAAAAGAGATTGCCGATCAGCGGCGGATAGAACGTGTACAGCACCGAGGCGCGCCCGAGCGCGATCGGGATCACCGCCATGACGCTACCGATGACGATCAGCCAGAACCCGGTCCAGGCCCAGCGCACGCCGACGAGACGCTGCTCCAGCGCGGATTCGCTGATGGCATAGCCAAAGCCCATCGCGACCAGCGTCGGGAAGACGTAGCCCATCACCGTGCCGTGCGCGGTCAGCGAACGGTAATAGAGTTCGGGGTTGGATAGCCAGGTGCCGATCGGGCTGCGGATGAACATCTGCCATGCGCCGAGCGTGAGCGCTACGCCGAATACGGCGAAAGCAAACCAGAAATGGGCGAGAATGAGCTTCCTATTGACCAACACAGCTCAGCCTCCCGCCGGTCTTCGCGCGCGTGGCGAAGTCGGTCTTGTCGATCACCTTGACCTTGCCCCACATGCCCTCATGGCCGAAGGAGCAAAACTCCTGGCAGGGCATCAGGTAGTCGCCGGTCTTCGTAAAGCGCATGAGCTGCTCTGAGATGTAGCCGGGCACCAGCATGGTGTTGACGTTGGTGCCCTGGATCAGGATGCCGTGCACGACGTCGGCGCTGGTCGCGCGCAGCGTGATCGGCGTATCCACGGGCACCACGATACAGGCCGGCGTAAAGGAATATTGCTGGCCGATCGCGCGTACGGTGACATTGCCATTGGGCTCGAGCTCGCTGCCGAGATTGCTTTCGACAAACTCGCCGGAGAGATGAATGCGTGAAGGATCTGTTGTCTCGACGCGCGCCTGCGGCATGGTCGCCTGATGGATACCGGCGAAGGCCGCGAGCAGCGCCATCCCCACGATGATGATGACGGCAATGGTCGCCCAGCGCCGCTCGACGCGGGCGGCAACCTCGGCACTGCTGCCGTGGGTGTCTTGTGCGCTCATTGCAGTGATCCGCGCGGCAGGAAGACGAAGAGATAAAAGGCGAGCCACATCGCGACCACGCAGGCCGTGGCGATACCGGCCAGCACAATCGCGCCCGAAGGTCCCTGCGCGACGACTTCCTCGACGGCCTGGTCGGCGGTGGCTGGGCTGGTCGGCGGATCGGAATTGAACATGACGCCTCTCAGTTCAGCGGTGCAGAGCGGAGCTCGTTGGCATCGCGTGCCGAAACCGGCGAGCCGCGATTGCCCCAGGCGGTGCGGATGTAGGAGACGACGGCAGCGACCTCGTTGTCGGAGAGCAGGCCAGCAAACGGCGGCATGCCATAGGGCATCGGATTGCCCTTGGTGCCAGGCGGATAGCCGCCATTGAGCACCATCCGGATCGGGTTGACCGCCGACTGCATCTCGATCGACTGGTTGTTGGCGAGCGGCGGCCAGTGCGGCGGCTTGCCTTCACCTTGCGTGCCATGACAGCTCGCGCAGTTCTTGTCGTAGACGGTCTTGCCGAGGCTGATCAGCAGGCTGCTCTCGCTGTTCGGCAACACCGTGCTTGCCGGTGGCGGTGTTGAGCCCTCTGCGATGCCCTTGAGATACACCGCCATCGCCTTGGTGTCTTCGTCATTGAGATATTGCAGGCTGTTGTGCACGACCTCGGCCATCGGCCCGTAGACCACGCCGCGCGCGGAGACGCCTGTCTGCAGGAGATCGGTGATGTCCTTGATGCTCCAGTCGCCGAGCCCCGCTTCGCGGTTCGAGGTGAGCGAAGGCGCGTACCAGTTCTGCATCGGGATCAAGCCGCCCTTGAAGGCGTCCGATTGCGAGGTGCCGCCGAGGGCGTTGATCGGCGAATGGCACATGCCGCAATGGCCGAGACCTTCGACCAGATAGGCGCCACGATTCCATTCAGCCGATTTGGTCGGATCGGGCTTGAACTCGCCTTCGCTGAAATACAGCGTGCGCCAGCCGAGGATCAGTTGGCGGTTGTCATAGGGGAAGCGCAACTCATGCGGCCGGTTCTTCTGGTTCACCGGCGCGATCGAGCGCAGATACGCGTAGATCGCGTCGCTGTCGGCGCGCGTGACCTTGGTGTAGGAGGCGAACGGCATCGCCGGATAGATCAGCCCGCCATCCGGGAAGCGGCCGCTATGCATGGTCCGATAGAAATCGTCGGCGCTCCATTTGCCGATCCCGGCTTCCGGATCGGGGGTGATGTTGGAGGTGTAGATCGTGCCGAACGGCGTTGGCATCGCACGACCGCCGGCAAACAATCTGCCTTCCGGCGCGGTATGGCATGCGGTGCAGTCGCCGGCGCGGGCGAGATATTCGCCGCGCGCGATGACATCGCTGTTTTTGTCCTGTGCCTGCGTGGACGTCGCGAACGCGGCGAGGGCGAGCAGAGCGATCGACAGTTTCAAGCCCATCATCCGCCTCGTCAGTTGGGCTGGCTGCCGCAGCCGAAGGGCAGCGCGTAGGTGCCCTTCGCCACGGGAGCAGGATTAGCGGGGGCAGGGCGCGTCGCAAGCCAGGCCGCGACCGCCGTCACGTCGGCCTCGGTGAGATGACCGGCGACGAGCTGCATGCAATCAGGGGATTTTGCCGTGCGGGTCCCGTAACGCCAGGCGCCAAGCTGCGCACTGATATAGGCGGCACGCAAGCCGAGTAGGCCGGGGATACCGGGCTGCATGCCCGTGAGTCCCGGACCATGGCAGCTCACACATGCGGGAATGTTGCGACCTGCATCGCCGCTGGTGGCGAGCAACTCACCTTGCGCGAGGACGTCCTTGCTGACTTCGCTCGGCGCGGGCTGCGGCAGCGGCGGGTGCTCGCCGGCAAAATACTCCGCCATCGCCTCCAGATACGGATCGGGCAGAAACTCCAGCAGATAGTTCATCGGGGGGTATTTACGCCGGCCGCTGCGGAAAGCGAGCAGCTGGTTGTAGAGATAGCCTGATGGCTTGCCGGCAAGGCGCGGGAAATAGACGTCGCTCGTGCCTTCGCCCTTGTTGCCGTGACAGGGCGTGCAGGCCTCGACCCGCGCCGCCATCGTGTCAGGCGGCTGGTTGGCCGTTTGCGCGGCCGCACCATCAAAGGCGGCCAAGATGACAAGTGCAGCGGCTGTCGCCGCATCGCGAGCGAACACGCTGTCGCCCTCCAAAGTGCTGGACCGGTTGATTCCGGATCACAACGTAGAGCGGCATTATTGCGCCAATATTTTTCGGCGCAAGATCGCGTTGCCGCGATGACGAATTGGTCGCGACATTGCACCGCACATCCTGATCGATTTCGACAAATTTGCGTGCAATTTGAAAAGCAAACATATCGCTGCAGTCTCGCAGCGCTTTGCGCCCGAGCTTCGCATCGTCGTGTCACCCTCCTGTCAGAGGGCGCAGGGAAGACCGGGTGCCGACCTGGCACCCACGGTCCACTGTGCGAAGGTTGCGCTACAAGAGGCTGCACAGCGGCATACAGGTGAAGCCCAACACACGGCCTTCCCTGCGCAGTGGGTTGACGGCTTATGCCGAGCTCTCCCCGGGGAGCGATGCACTATTGCCCCCGTCGCCTCGCAGATGACTGATGCGGACACCCGGTTGGGTGAAGCGCATCACCACGAGGCTTGGCGCACAGACTCCGGGCGCCAGGACGACACGGTTTTGCCGTACGCTGACCGCACCGGTCGTACGCGCGCGGCTCTCGCACACGGTGACCCGCCCTGCGAAATCCTTCGCGCCGATGCAGTCGGCGTCCACCACGGCTCACCCCACGTTCGTGACGATCGCGATACGCCCCTCTGACCGGGGTGAGGTGGCGGATGTCTACTGGAAATCGGAAATTCGGTAAAGTGGAATATTTTCGCGCGCGGCAATTGACCCGCTGATTGGGTGTTTTGCCCGTCGGGCAACGCAAGCTCTTGTAGCCCGGATGGAGCGAAGCGAAATCCGGGATTTCTGTCCGTGAATGCAGCGGTCCCGGATTGCGCTTCGCTCCATCCGGGCTACGGGGCTTCAGCCCCGCGGCGACCGCGGTGTTATGCGCTTCACGGCGTGGCGGCGCGGCGAACGGGTTACGCGGGGACGCAGCCTCGTTGCCGCGGCGGCGCGGCGCGGCTTGGCGGCGGCTTGCGGGCCGCGAGCGAGCTCCATCAGCATGCGCAGCGCTTCGACCACCGAGCGCTGGCGCACGGCGGTGCGGCCGATCGCGCCAAAGCGCTGCTCGCGATGGATGATGCGGCCGTCGCGCGCGGCGGCGGCGAAATGCACGAGGCCGACCGGCTTGCCCGGGGTCGCGCCGCCGGGGCCGGCAATGCCGGTGATGGCAACGGCGAGATCGACGCCGGCACGTTCCAGCGCACCCACCGCCATCGCGGTTGCGGTCTCCTTGCTGACAGCACCGAAGTTGGTGAGCGTTGAGGCCTCGACGCCCAGCATCGCGCGCTTGGCGTCGTTGGAATAGGTGACGAAGCCGCGGTCGATGACGTCAGAGGAGCCGGGGATGTCGGTCAGCGCGCCAGCGACGAGCCCCCCAGTGCAGGACTCGGCTGTTGCGATTGTCAGCTTGCGCATCCGGCATAGATCGAGCAGCGAGCGGGAGAGGGCGCGTGCGTCGCTGCCGGCCATGGTCTAGGTGCTCCAAGGAAGGCGGATGGTGGCGCTCGCAGTGGCAGCGATGCCTTCCTCGCGGCCGGTGAAGCCGAGCCGCTCGCTGGTCGTTGCCTTCACGGCGACGCGGGAGATATCGACGCCGGAGATCTCGGCGATGCGTGCGCGCATGACGTCACGCAAGGGTCCGATCTTCGGCCGCTCGCAGATCATGGTGACTTCGAGATTGGCGATGCGGCCGCCGCGTGCCGTCACGCGATCGATAGCGTATTTCAGGAACCGGTCGGAGGAAGCGCCCTTCCATTTCGCATCGCTCGGCGGGAAGTGCGAGCCGATGTCGCCGTCGGCGAGCGCGCCGAGGATGGCATCGACCAGCGCATGCAGGCCGACGTCACCGTCGGAATGCGCCAGGAAGCCCTTCGTGTGCGGCACGCGGACGCCGCAGAGCATGAGATGGTCGCCCTCACCGAAGGCATGCACGTCGTAGCCCGTGCCGGTTCTGATGTCGCCGAGCAGGCTGGCCAGGCGCGCTTCCTCGCGCACGAAATCCTCGGGAGTGGTGAGCTTCATATTGGCAACATCGCCTTCAAAGGTCGCAACCGTCAATCCCGCCCATTCGGCGATCGCGGCATCATCGGTGAAATCAGAGCGTCCGTCCTTGGCCGCGCGACGATGCGCTTCAAGGATGACGTCGAAACGAAAAGATTGCGGCGTCTGCGCGATTCGCAAGGAAGCCCTGTCAGGGGTGTCCACGACATCGCCGCTCGCGCTCGTGACCTTGATGGTGTCGGTGACGGCCACGACGGGGATGGCAGCACCGGTGCGGCTCGCTGCCTCGATCGCACGTGAGATCACGCCGGCCGAAACGAAGGGGCGTGCGGCGTCATGAATCAGGACGATGTCAGGCTTGTGCTTGGCGAGCGCTTCAAGGCCGGCGAGCACGGAGGCCTGACGCGTCGCGCCGCCATTGGCCGGCGCCTCGTGCTTCAAACCCGCGACCGCTGCCGTGAAGATTGCGCTGTCGTCGGGGTTCACCACCGGCTGCACGGCGAAGACGTCAGCATGCGTGCTGAAGGCTTCCATGGCGCGGTAGATCACGGGCGCGCCGCCGATCTCGCGATATTGCTTGGGGCCGCCGGCACCGGCGCGCAGGCCACGTCCGGCCGCGACGAGAACGACTGCGGTGCGCTGTGATTTCGCCATAGGACTCAAATATTCAACTGTTAAGGGAAGAGTCGGGATTGGGGTGATTGTCGGCATGCCTCTAGCACGGCAGGCCCGCAAAAAAAGGGGGTTTCCCCGGATTGTGGGATTCAGCATTTTGTTGCACTGCACTTGAAAGATTTGCAGAACTGTCTAAACTGTAGGCATGACGCTTGACTGCACAAGAATTGTGCGCAAGATAGACATGGCAGGCGCGATGAGGCGCTGCCCACGCAACGAGACCCCAGTGACCGGCTCGGCAGTATCAGGCTCTAAGCCGTTGAAAATAGGCGATATTGCTATCGCTACCCCGGTCTTCCTGGCACCGATGTCGGGAGTGACGGACTCACCCTTTCGCCGGCTGGCCGCCGAGCTGGGGGCGGGCTTGGTCGTCTCCGAAATGACCGCCAGCGACGAGCTCGCCAACGGCCACCGCATGTCGCGGTTGCGCTGCGAAGCGACCGGGGTCGGCCCGCATGTTGTCCAGCTCGCCGGCTGCGAGGCGCATTGGATGGCGGAAGGCGCCCGGATCGCTGAAGCCGAGGGCGCCGACATCATCGACATCAACATGGGCTGTCCGGCCCGTCACGTTACCGGAGGCCAGTCCGGCTCGGCCTTGATGCGGGATCTCGATCACGCCGTCAGCCTGATCGAGGCGACGATTGCCGCCGTGAAGGTGCCGGTGACGCTGAAGATGCGGCTTGGCTGGGACGACCGCACCCGCAACGCGCCGGAGCTCGCGCGTCGCGCGGAGGCTGCCGGTATCAAGCTAGTCACCGTGCATGGCCGCACCCGCTGCCAGTTCTATAAGGGCGAGGCCGATTGGGATGCGATCCGCGCGGTTCGCGAGGCCATCTCCATTCCGCTCGTCGTCAACGGCGACATCACCACTTACGAGAAAGCGCTTGCTGCGCTCGAAGCCTCCGGCGCCGACGCCGTGATGATCGGCCGTGGCGCGAACGGTCAGCCCTGGCTACCCGGCGAAATCGGCCGGCGCCTGAACGGCGGGGCGGCTGAAGCAACGCCGTCTCTCGCGACGCAGCTGCATTACGTCCGCACGCTCTACGACGGCGTCTGTGCGCTCTATGGGATGCGCGTCGGCCTCAAGCATGCGCGCAAACATCTCGGCTGGGCGCTCGACGTCGCGGCCGATGCGAGTGGCGCGCCGGTCGAGACGCTGAAGGCCTGGCGCCAGAAGATCCTCACATCCGATAATCCTGGCCTCGTCCACCAGTCACTGCAGGATGCTTTCGACGATTTCGCATGGAGCGCCGCTGCATGAGCTCAGCCGCTGACCATCGCCGTCCACTTCTGTCCGAGAGCGACGCGATCCTCGATGCCTTGCCCAATCCCGTGCTGATGATCGGTCCGGACGGCAAGATCGTCGCCGCCAACATCGCGACCGAAGCCTTCTTCGATATCTCGACGCAGTTTTTGAAGCGGCAGTCGCTGAAAGAGCTGGTGCCGTTCGGCAGCCCGTTGCTGGCGCTGATCGATCAGGTGCGCTCGTCGAACTCGCCCGTCAATGAATACAAGGTTGATCTCGGCACGCCGCGCATGGGCGGCGACCGCCAGGTCGATCTCCACGTCGCGCCGCTCACCGAGCGGCCGGGCCACATCGTGGTGATGCTGCAGGAGCGCTCCATCGCCGACAAGATGGATCGCCAGCTCACTCACCGCAGCGCTGCGCGCTCGGTGATAGCGCTGGCAGCGATGCTCGCGCATGAGATCAAGAATCCGCTCTCCGGCATCCGGGGCGCCGCGCAGTTGCTCGAGCAGCAGGCCTCGACCGAGGACCGCATGCTGACGCGGCTGATCTGCGACGAGGCCGACCGCATCGTGACCCTGGTTGACCGGATGGAGGTGTTCGGTGACGAGCGGCCCGTGGTGCGTGGTCCCGTCAACATCCATTCGGTGCTCGATCACGTGAAGCGGCTGGCGCAGTCGGGCTTTGCCCGCAATATCCGCTTCGTCGAGGATTACGATCCGTCGTTGCCGCCGGTGCTGGCCAATCAAGACCAGCTGATCCAAGTGTTCCTCAACCTGGTGAAGAACGCCGCCGAGGCACTGATCGACGTGCCCGACGCGGAGATCCAGCTCACCACCGCGTTCCGCCCCGGCGTGCGCCTGTCAGTCCCCGGTCAAAAGACCCGGGTATCCCTGCCGCTTGAGTTCTGCGTGAGGGACAATGGACCGGGCGTGCCGGACGATCTTCTGCCCAATCTGTTCGACCCCTTCGTGACCACCAAACAGACCGGCTCTGGCCTCGGTCTTGCGCTGGTGGCCAAGATCGTCGGCGATCATGGGGGCATCATCGAATGCGAGTCTCAGCCGCGCAAGACCACCTTCCGCGTGCTGATGCCGATGTACTCGACATCGGCCAAGACCGCCGATCACAGCAGTCGCGACGGCTCTGCCGGGAAGTCGTCGTCTGCATCACAGGGGGCAAAATGAGGATTAACAATGCCCGCAGGTAGCATTCTCGTAGCTGATGACGACACCGCCATCCGCACGGTTCTGAACCAGGCACTTTCCCGGGCCGGGTATGAAGTCAGGCTCACCGGAAACGCCGCGACGTTGTGGCGCTGGGTCAGCCAGGGGGAGGGCGATCTCGTCATCACCGACGTCGTGATGCCGGACGAAAACGCGTTCGACCTCTTGCCGCGGATCAAGAAGATGCGGCCAAACTTGCCGGTCATCGTCATGAGCGCGCAAAACACCTTCATGACGGCGATCCGCGCTTCCGAGCGCGGGGCGTATGAATATCTGCCGAAGCCCTTCGATCTGAAGGAGCTGATCGCGATCGTTGGCCGCGCACTCGCCGAGCCGAAGGAGCGGGTTGCAGCGCCTGACGACGACGCCGAGATGGAGGCGATCCCGCTGGTCGGCCGCTCGCCGGCGATGCAGGAAATCTACCGCGTGCTCGCGCGTCTGATGCAGACCGACCTCACCGTGATGATCACGGGCGAGTCCGGCACCGGCAAGGAGCTGGTGGCGCGCGCGCTGCACGATTACGGCAAGCGTCGCAACGGCCCGTTCGTTGCGGTCAACATGGCGGCGATCCCGCGAGACCTCATCGAGTCCGAGCTGTTCGGCCACGAGCGCGGCGCCTTCACCGGTGCCAACACCCGCGCCTCCGGCCGGTTCGAGCAGGCCGAGGGCGGCACGCTGTTCCTCGACGAAATCGGCGACATGCCGATGGAAGCGCAGACCCGCCTGCTGCGCGTGCTGCAGCAGGGCGAATACACTACCGTCGGCGGCCGCACGCCGATCAAGACGGACGTGCGCATCGTCGCGGCATCCAACAAGGATCTGCGCGTGCTGATCCAGCAGGGTCTGTTCCGCGAGGATCTGTTCTTCCGCCTCAACGTCGTGCCGCTGCGGCTGCCGCCGCTCCGTGAACGCATCGAGGACTTGCCGGATCTCGTGCGTCACTTCTTCGCGCTCGCGGAGAAGGACGGATTGCCGCCGAAGAAGCTCGATGCCCTGGCGCTCGAGCGGATGAAGCAGCATCGCTGGCCCGGTAACGTCCGCGAGCTGGAGAACCTCGCGCGCCGTCTCGCCGCGCTCTATCCGCAGGACGTGATCACGGCCTCCGTCATCGATGGCGAACTCGCGCCGCCCTCTGTCAGTCCGGGCGCTGCGGTCCAGCAGGGAGTCGATAATCTCGGTGGCGCGGTGGAAGCCTATCTCTCATCGCACTTCCAGGGCTTCCCGAACGGCGTGCCGCCGCCGGGCCTCTACCACCGCATCCTCAAGGAAATCGAGGTGCCGCTGCTCACGGCTGCGCTCGCCGCCACCCGCGGCAACCAGATCCGCGCAGCCGATCTGCTCGGCCTCAACCGCAACACGCTGCGGAAGAAGATCCGGGATCTCGATATCCAGGTCTATCGGAGCGGGGGCTAGTCTCCCGGAACGGATGTGGCTCAGCTCCCCCTACCAAAGTGGAGTTGAGCCTGTCCGGATCGCGCTGGCCTTGGTGGTCCGCGCGGTGAGCAGAAGTCTCAATCAGGCAGAATTTTTCCGCGGGCGAGCCGCAATTTTAGCAAGTCCCAACGCCGCACCTATCTCATCAGGCGCGCCAGGACCGGCTGCATGTTGGCCATCTCGGCCGTCTGCTCCTGTCGGCTGGAGCCGTTGACCAGGAGGTCAGAGGCCACAATCAGCAGCATTACGGCCGACACCATGATCGCGAGACAGATCCTATCCATGCTGGTTTAAGCCAGAACGGGCAGATTCCGTTCCGGTGAAACTCGCAAACGGCGCGATGCCTGTGGATGCGGTGGTGCGTCGCGGTTGGGGCGCCGCGGAATTGTCGCAATTCGGCAACTTTTACGGATTTTGGCCTTTTTCCCGCGAAATCTTGCGATTTACCAAAATCGATTTTACCAGTTTTCGTCATCCGTTCCCATAGTTTACCAGCCCGCGTTCACGGGCCGGTCCAACTATTTTACGCGCTTGATCTTCGCCCGACGCTCGGCGATGCGCTCGTCCGCATACCTGACACGCTCCGCGCTGCGGCCTTCGAGATAGGTCTCAAGCTTCGCGGTGGCGGTCTCGCCGAGCCGGACCTTGTCGGCCATCTTCACGTAGAACATCGCCTGCTTGGGGCTCTTATGGCCGAGCACGGCCATGATCTCGGACACCGAGCACCCGGCCAGCGCCAGCTCCATGCCAGAGTTTTTTCGGAGCCCGTGCATCGAGTAGTCCGGGAACTTGAGCTTCTTCTGCACAAGATGACGGATCGCGGTTCCGAGCGTCCCGGCATGCTTGTAAGGGCGCTTCCAGCAGTTGGTGAAGATGTAGACCGGATCATGCCGGGACATTGTGTCGAGCATCTGCTTGAACGGGGCGGGGCAGGCGAGCCAGATGCGTTCGCCGGTCTTTTGCTGGACGACGTTGATGCGTCTGCCGTCGTAGTCGTCCCATCGCATATCGACGAGATCGCTGCCGCGCTGGCCGGTATAACGGAGCCCGTTGATGATCTCGACGAGATGCGGCTTCGCCTTCGCGAGGGCGGCGTCATAGACCTTGTCCGGCCATGGCAGGATGCCCTCGCCATCATGCTCATAGTGGTGGATCGCGCCAATGGTCGGGCACAGCTTGTCACCCGGTTTGAACTCGGCGAAGCGCTTGGCAAATCGCCAGAGGTTCGTGATGAGGCCGCGCTGCTGATCGGCGGCAGCGCCGCCGTGCTGGTCGGCAATCTCACTGGTGTAGATATCGACGCTGCGCTGGTTGAAGTCGTGCAGCATGCCGGTACCCAGCTTCTTCCGCATCAAATCCAGGGCGAAGCCGTAGTTATATTGGGTGCCGGGGGCGAGCTTGAGCAGGCCGAACTCGGATACCCTGTACTTGTCGATAAACCAGCCGATCGAGCCGGGGCGGAAGACGACTTCGGGATGGATGCTGTAGTCGCGCGGGTTCTTCCACCGGCCGAGTTGGTCCTTAGAACGCGGGGCAGGGCGCGGCTGCTTGGCCTGCCGCAACAGCGGGTCATAGGCTTCGGCAAATTCCTGCGACGTCTCGTCGTCCGGCAGCCGCGTCAGCTTGCCCGTGCGCGGCGCGCGGAAATAGACGTAGACCGTGCCGTTCGCCTGCGGCTGGCGGTACAGATACTGCCGCTTCCCGTCCTTAGCTTTCTTCGCCATCGGCGATCCCCAATAGTTCGTCGATCGTGTTGCGCGGCTTCGCCTGCTGGCCGCGTTTCAGTTCCTCAAACGCGTCGTCAAGATCGTGTCTGTCCCAAACCGTCATGCCCTTGATCTTCGTCGGCTTCGGCATTGTCCCGTCCTCAACGAGCCGCAGGAAGCTGCTCTGACTCATGCTGAGATACGCCGCCGCGTGTTCTAGGCGCATCGCTCGTGGAGGGTAGGCCGTCTCTACTCGGTTACGCATTCTCCCATTGGGGTCTAGCAGCGCGGCAATGCCGCAGGATTAGAATAGTCCCGGCTTTCTCTTCGTCTTGATCAGTCCTTGAGCTTCATGCCGACACGTCGAGCCAGCAGCTCGACTGCTTGCGTCGCGGCGAGTCCGGCAATGTCTTCGAGTGTCTTGGACGCCTGACCAGACGACTGTAGCCGGTGGACGATCTCAGCGTTGAGCGAGCGCTTGTTCCGGCGCGCCTCGGCTGCCAGCTTACGCCGCAAACCCTGCGGAAGCCGAAGGTTGACCTGCACAACGTCTCCGGCTTTCTCGGCCATTTCGTCTCCAGATGTCAGTGCATGACATTGGTACCACAAATTCGGTGGTACCAAAATGGTTTATTGGCGTTATCAGACAGGCGCGCGAATGTTCAGGAAGGCTTACCATTGAAGGAGTTTTTGACTCTGGAACTCCGACAATAGCGTTGACGAAAACGCCAAACAGCGATACGCGGCAGTTAGGCCGCAGATCGCGGTCGCGCTCATGGTGTCTTGCGTATGGGCCGGAAACCGCTCGCTCCAGATCAGATCATCTCGCATCCGACGAGGCAGCGGGTGCTCGCACACCTGCTTGAGTCTGGAGGCCGGGCCACGTCGGTGCAAACCTGCGCAGCGCTCGATATCAAAAACCGTGAAACGCTGGCTGCACACGCCAGGCGACTCGCGCGCGCCAAGCTGGTACGCGTGAAACAGACCGGGCGCGGACGTTGCCGCTCCGCGCTTTTGATGATCACCGAGAAAGGCCGCGTCGCGGTCGCAGGTGATCGCAACCTGCTAGCCCCCCAGATGCCACCGTGAATAGAAAATACGCGCCGCCGAGTTGGCTCTCGGCAGCGCGCGGAACGTCATCAGCAGTAGGAAGTGCTGATGCTATATCGCGCGTAGAGGCGACCGCGCAAGCACCAATCGATCAGCAACTGCGGCGCGCTATCGCGCTTGGCATCACGGCGGGGGCGTCGTGATGGCAGCCAATGGGAAAGTGTCGCGCCGCTATCTGCGCAAACTCAACGGCAAGCCGACAAAGGTACT
Organism: Pseudomonadota bacterium; assembly: GCA_023387695.1. GTDB lineage: Bacteria > Pseudomonadota > Alphaproteobacteria > Rhizobiales > Xanthobacteraceae > Bradyrhizobium. The sequence continues at coordinate 46,036 of JAEWHT010000372.1, forward strand.
GATCGGCGGCAAGGCCGTGCCGAAGGGGATTGGCAAGTCCGACGTTGTTCCGCTTGCCAGCCTTCGTCGATGTGAGCTGGAAGCTGTCTTCCGTCATCGATACGGCAAAAATGAACTGCCGGACGATGATGCTGGGCGCGCTGACGCCGAACTAATGCTTCATCACCTTGCCCATCGCGAGGTGGCGGACCCGGTATGGTTGATGAACCTGTGGCTGGATGATTGGGCTCCCTGGATGAGCCGCGACGATCGCGCCAGCATCGCCGCCCAGGTGGTGCAGAACCCACTCAAGTTCGGGGCCGACACGATAGCGCACAGGCTAGGCAACTTCACCGACGCCGAGCGCACCTTACTCGGTCTCAAGACGATCGGGTCGGTGGACGTTGACGCAAAGCAGCGCAAGGTGCGGCGGAAGAGGATTAATACGGAACAGAAGGCGGCCAGCCGTCGTCGGAACGGTGCAATTCCGCGCGACCAATGGCTGGCTCAAAACTCTGCCAACCGTAACAAGCCATGGAAGGCCGATGGCATCAGCAAAGCGACATACTATCGTGACAAGAAGGCCGCCGAGGCATCAAGAAGACCTTATACTGCGGACGGACCTGTCTCACGCATCTCTTATGCCGAGGTAACAATCACGGCGATTTAGTCGGGACATGCCATCGCTTCCCATGAGACAGGTCCGTCCGCAGTATACTTGCTCCCTCCATATTGCTGACGGACCTGTCTCATTGCCCTCGACGCCAGCGGCGTGATGGCCGCCCGTCGCCCTCAAGGGCGCGGAGAGGGCGGACGTCACGCCGCGATGAGATCGGGATCGATACCAGCCTTGGCGAGATAGACGAGCTTGATGTCGGTGAAAGACCTCAACGTCCGGGTTAATGTGATGCGGCTCCTTCCGAAGCAGGGGCGTAACGGTGTAACGTCCCGGGCATGCCCGTATTGAAGAACCTGAAACACGAAACCTTCTGCCAGCTCCTTCTCGAAGGCACTCGCAACGGCTGGAACGCCGCCGAGGCATACCGGCGTGTCTACGGCGCGGAAGGCCACGCCGCCGAGAGCGCGGCGTCTCGCCTGTTGAAGAATGTTGAGGTTCAAGCCCGGATTGCCGAGCTACGCGCCGCCGTAACACGTAAGAGCAAGGTCACAGTCGAGAGCCTGCTCGCCGAGCTGGACGCGACGGTGCAAGCAGCCAGGAAAGCCAAGCAGTTCGGGGCCGTCAACGGCGCGTTGACGTTGATCGGCAAGCTGACGGGCCTGCTGCGAGATCGGCTCGAAGTCGGCGGCGTTGGCGAGTTTGAGTCCTGCAACTCTTCCGCCGATGTCATCGACAAAATGATCGCCGACGCTGGCAGCCCTCAAGCCGCGCTCGCCATGTTCGACGAGCTGCGCGGCCTGGTCGAGGCGCGCGCGGCAGGCCGCGCGATCGACGCGACGCCGTCTCCAAAAGCCTCGCCGTGGCTATCGATGCCGGAGCGACGGCGCAGATTGGGCTGATCTGGCCCTGCTTGACTTCGTCTCTGCTCTGACAAAACAATCAACGAACGTTGACTGATTTGTGGGGAGCACATGGCTGAAGGCAAATGGGTCAGTTATCTCCGTGTCTCGACCAGGAAGCAGGGCAAGTCAGGCCTTGGGCTTGAAGCGCAACGGCACGCCGTCACCGAATATCTCAACGGCGGCGAATGGTTGCTGGTCAGGGAATTCGTTGAGGTCGAGAGTGGCAAACGCGACAGCAACCGGCCAATGCTCGCCGAGGCGCTGAGAGCCTGTCGGGCTTACGGCGCGAAACTTGTCATTGCGAAGCTTGATCGGCTTTCTCGCAACGCACCGTTTCTGCTCGGCCTCCGTGACGCTGGCATCGACTTCATCTGTTGCGACATGCCGAACGCCAACCGGTTGACGGTTGGGATCATGGCGCTGGTCGCCGAGGATGAGTGTGAGCGGATCAGCCAGCGCACGAAGGCCGCACTCAGCGCGGCAGCGCGGCGGGGCGTGAAGCTCGGCGGCGATCGCGGAGTCGTTCCGACTGGGAAGGCCCGCGCGCTCGCTGCCGAGGCCGTACAGAGGCGCGCCGCTGCCAGGGCATCCGATCTCGCTCCGATCATCGTCGAGCTACAGGCGGCCGGGATAACGAGCGCGGAAGGCATCGCGGCCAGCTTGATGGCGAAGAGCATCGCAACGCCGCGCGGCAAGTCGAATTGGAGCACGACTCAGGTTGGACGCTTGCTCGCTCGGCTGCCCGTCGTGACGTAATCCCCAAGGGGAACCCCGGCTACCCGGCCGACCTTCCACCGACACCGGCTCATCTAACTCAAGCAAGCGCCTCGACGCCTTCGCCCATTTTTTTCAGCAAAAACTCCCAGAGCATCTTCGCCGCTTAGAATGCCCGCCAGATCGCGCCGCGAGCCCGCCAGAGGCCCCGCCGAATTCTCCGCACCTTCCCAACCCTCCGAGTCCGCACCTCTGTACGGCCCGTACAGAAGCGCAGACTCGGACGGCTTGCGGTGCGCGGAAAATCTGGCGGGGCCTATGGCGCGCCACGCTATGCGGTTTGGCGTCACATCAATCGTCCAGTTGAGCGGCCATCTCCATCAGCGCAGTTGCCAACTGCTTTGCCATCTCTTTCGTCAGTTCAACCGGGTCGCTTCCTTCGGCGGCCTTCAAGTAAATTCCTTCTTCGGGCTCAATCCAAACGCGGACGTCGCCGTCAAGCAGTTTGAAAACAGATCGATCGTGACTTGTTCTCTCCATCATCGCTACTCACCCATTCTTGGAATGTGTCGGTCGCCACCTATCATAATCGAGTTTCCATCAGCTGAACTCACGGTATCCCCAGAGAAGGCTTCGCTGGGGATGCCGTGACTTCAGGTATGCCAGCCGGACGGGAATGCTGGCATGATCGCTGATTGTTCGGGAGATCGTCGTGCCGTCTGAACAGGAACTGTTTGCAGCCGCACAAGTCACGCAGACGCTTTCGTCTGGCCTTGTCGTTAGGCAAGACTTCCGGACTGCGGCACGGTTTGTGTTCTTTGAGACAGGCTTTGATGAGTGGCCTTATGCCACCCATGGCGGGACCCTGTTCCTTGTGCTGTTTGGAGGCAAGCCATTTGGATTGACTTGCAGACATGTCTTCAAAGACTTCGACTGGCACCAGCTTCTTGTTACCGACGAGCGGCATGGCAAAGCAGTGGCTGGCCTCAGACAGATTGCCTATCCAGATCGTCCGGTTGACGCGGCGATCGACACCGATCTTCTGGATGTCGCGGTCTTGCGTTTCAGCGATGAAGTAGACGCCGAGTTTTTCGGCGATCCAGCCTACATATACGACGCCAAGACCGTCGCCACTAGCGAGACTGGCGATCGGCTGCTCGTCTCTGGCACTCTCAAGACAAGCAGCACGATCGAAGAGCAGGTCATCGCGCCCAAATTCTGCTTGCTCGACGTCATCGACGACACACCGACGAGCAACGACCCAACCC
>JAEWHT010000406.1 GCA_023387695.1 Pseudomonadota bacterium
CCATAGTGTAGCCGAAATCGGCACCCAACTTCTTGATGTCGACATTGTCGACGCCGCGGCCGATCTCTTCGTCGGGCGTGAACAGGATCTTGATGGTGCCGTGCTTCACATCGGGATTGTTGATGAAGAAGTGCGCGGCATCCATGATCTCGGCGACGCCGGCCTTGTTGTCGGCGCCCAGCAGCGTCGTGCCGTCGGTGGTGATGATGTCGTTGCCGATCTGGTTCTTCAGCGCGGGATGCTCAGTGAAGCGGATCACCTGACTTGTATCGCCGACCAAGGTGATATCGCCGCCGCGATAGTTCTTCACGACTTGCGGCTTGACGTCCTTGCCGGTCACGTCAGGCGACGTGTCCATGTGCGAGCAGAAGCAGATCACCGGCAGTTTCTTGGTCGTGTTGGCGGGGATCGTTCCATAGACATAGCCGTAATCGTCGAGATGGGCGTCCGCGACGCCCATGGCCTTGAGTTCGGTAACAAGCACGCGGCCGAGATCCTTCTGCTTCTCGGTCGAGGGCGAGGCCGGCGAATGCGGATCGGACTGGGTGTCGATGGTGACGTAGCGCAGGAAGCGCTCGGTTACGGTATGCGCGAAGGTCAGGGACATGTCTGGTCAAACCACCGGGGGCTTTGGGGAAGCCCCGAGCATATCAGAAAAGCAGGCCGTGATGCGGCAGGACAGGTGCGGATCAGGCTTAACGAAATATGACCGCTAGATTGCTTCCTTCAGTTCCTTGACCGGGCGGAAGGCGACCTTCTTGCTGGCCTTGATGTGGATAGCTTCGCCCGTTGCGGGATTGCGGCCGGTGCGGGCGGCGCGCTTGCGGACCTGAAGGATGCCCAGGCCCACGATGCGGACGCGGTCGCCCTTCTTCAGGTGCTTTGTGATCAGGTCCACCATGTCGGTCAGAACGGCCTCGGCGTGCTTTTTCGAGAGGTCCTGGCTATCCGCGATGTCGGCCGCCAGGTGCTTGAGCGTGACCGTGGCTGGAGCAGCTGCCTTCTTCGCCATATCTGGCCTCCTCGGGTGTCGCGCGGAAGCGTTGAAGCTCCCAAACTGCCAAGTTCCTGAAGGCGTAGACGATTCGGGACGGGACTGACTATGCCGGCCGTCACGGAAGCTGGATTTTCGCGTGGTTTTTCAAGCGAGTTCGGGTGCGCCCGCCAGCCTAGGAGGAGCGCCACGGGCGGCGTCCAGCGACCAAGCCGTCAATCGGGCTGAAGATATTCAGCTAAGTTTTTGAAGATGTTGCCAAAAATGGCGCGAGAGACGGGGCTCGAACCCGCGACCTCCGGCGTGACAGGCCGGCGCTCTAACCAACTGAGCTACTCCCGCGTGACGCGTATGTGTCCGCGCGGAACGAGGGGGGACTTAAAGGGGGGACATGGTGAAGTCAAGGACGTTGCATTCACGGGGCGCAAACGCCTGCCGGAAGCGGGATGAGACCGTATCGCTACGGCCCGGCAGCTGCCTTGGGGCGCCGAATCAATCATTGATGTTAGAAGCTCCACAGGCATTTTCCGGGGATATCAGGCTTGACCGTCGGCTCGCGCGCTTTCCAGAACGCAAGGCTCCAGAAGAAGTTCAAGAAGGACGCGGACGCCGCGCTTGCGTTGGCACAGCAGTCCTATGCCAACGGGCGGCTCGCCGACGCCGAGACGCTATGCCGGCGGATACTGGAGGTCCTCCCCGAACATTTCGATACGCTGCACCTGCTTGGGGTCTGTCTCAGCTGCGATCCAAAGCGGCTTGAGGAGGCCGAGCCAGTCCTGCGCGCCGCGATCGCGGTCAGCCCGCGCGCGGCCAACGTCTATTGCGACCTCGGCACGGTGCTGTTCGATCTGAGGCGCTTCGAGGAAGCGCGGGCTATTCAGGAGAAGGGGCTCGCGCTCAATCCGAACTTCCCGATGGCGCTCAGCAATCTCGGCAACACCCTGATGCATCTCGGACAGGCGCGAGAGGCCATTGAGCTCCACGACCGGGCCATCAAGCTGAAGCCCGATTATGCGGACGCCTATTGCAACCGTGGGATGGCCGAGATGGCGCTCGAGCTGGCCGCGGAGGCGCTGCAAAGCTTCGAACGTGCCCTGTCGTTCCAGCGGACGCATCAGGAAGCCATGGCCGGCCGCGGCATGGCCTTGGTGGAACTGAGGAACTATGAGGCCGCCGAAACCGCGTTGAACGCAGCACTCGCGCTCAAGCCGACCAATGCGAAGGTGCTCGCGCATCGCGGGCGGCTTCATCTGCAGCTTCAGCATCTTGATCAAGCCAATGCGGATGTCGATGCCGCGCTAGCGCTGGCCCCCACGCTTGAACTGGCGCTGCGAACCAAGGCGACTGTCAGCCTGATGCTGCACAACGCAAGCCAGGCGATGGTGGCTTCCAAGAAGCTGCTCGAGCTCAATCCGAAGTCCAGGATCGCCATCAACCTGATGGGTGTTTGTTTTGCGAGCCACGGCGAAATCGAGGCCGCCATCGAGCATTACGACCGGGCTATGGAGATCTTTCCCGCTTACGAGGACGCGATCACCAACAAGATCTTTGCACTGGACTTCCTGCGCGGTGCGGATTTCGCGATGTTGCAGACTGCGCGCAAATATTGGTGGGACAACATCGGCAGCCAGATTCCGCAACGCGTGCTTCAGCCGCGGGACCTCAATCCCGACAGGCGTCTGGTGGTGGGTTATGTGTCCGCTGACTTCAGGCGCCACTCGGCCGCCTTCATCTTCATGCCGGTGCTGCGTCATTGCGATCACGCCAATTTCGAAATCATCTGCTATTCGGTATCGCCGCGTCAGGACGAAACGACCGATGAGATCCGCTCGTTCGCCGATCGCTGGGTCGATGCGGTGCAGCTGTCCGAGGAGCAGCTGGCGGATCGCATTGAGGCCGACGGGGTCGATATCCTGGTCGATCTCTCGGGCCACTCCGCCGGTACGCGCCTGCGTACGTTCGCGCGCAAGCCCGCGCCGATCCAGGTCTCGGCTTGGGGCGCGCCGACCGGCACGGGCCTGAAGACCATCGATTATATCTTTGCGGATCCGGTCGCGATTCCGGAGGCCGCACGGCCCGAGTTCGCCGAGAAGATCCACGATTTGCCGTGCATACTGACCATCACCGAGCCCGCGCCGGGCTTGCACCGGTCGGATTTGCCGATGCTGCGCAACGGCTACGTCACGTTCGGCAGCTTCAACCGGATCGACAAGATCTCCAACGAAGTGGTGCAGGTGTGGTCGCGGCTGCTACGTGAGCTGCCGGGATCGAAGCTCGTCGTCAAGCACACTGCGCTCGAAGATGCCGGCATCCGCGACGGCCTGGTCGGTCGTTTCGTCGAACATGGCGTCAGCCCAGACAGCGTGGTCTGCTTGGGGGCGAATGCCCGTGAAGACCATCTCAGGCAATATGCAGAGATCGATATCTCGCTCGATCCGTTCCCTCAGAATGGCGGTGCCGGCACGTGGGAATCCCTTCACATGGGCGTGCCTGTCATTACCAAGCTCGGTCAGACAACCTCCGGCCGGGCCGCCGGTGCCATTATCAAGGCGATCGGCCTCGACGACTGGGTCGTGGAGGACGATGAAGCCTACATTGCGGTTGCCAAGCGGTTTGCTGAGGACCCGGCCGCGCTTGCTGCGCTGCGGCGGGAGCTGCCGGCGAGGATTGCGGCCTCGGCGGCAGGCAATGGCTCGACCTATACGCGCCACGTGGAGGCGGCCTATCGCCAGTTTTGGCGGGAGTATTGCGCAGCCCAGGCCCATTGATTCAAGAGCTTGGCCTGACATCTTGAGGTTCTGCCAACAAGCAAAAGGCCGCCCCAAAGGCGGCCATTGCATCTCAAAGCAGACGTTTTCCGCGGTTTAGCGGATCGTGGAGGTGTCCGAACTCGTGATCGCCACCGGCTTGCCGGCCTTGATCACGTGGGTGGACTGGGCGGTCTGGCTGAATTCGGCATTGGTACGGGCGGCGATCCCGAAACCGGCGACTGCAATGCCGGCCACCAGCGCCACCACCACGATCTTCAGGTGGGTACCCCGATCTGCAGAGTGAATTGAGTGGTTCATCGAAGCCTCCCGACGGGCTTGAGCGCCGTCTGTAGGCTGATGTCTTAAGGTCCATCTGTTTCCGGATCGTTTCGCGGGTTCCGCAAAATGGTTTCATCTGTGGCATTTTCGCCAGTTTCGTCGTCGGTCGCTGAGCGGTCTTACCTGCCGCGTAATCGCGGAGCCGATCCCGCCTTGCCATCATCATTTCCATCGGCCGCGACCGATGGGCCGACTGATCGGCAAGGGATAAAGACCATGAACCGTCGAACCGTCCTCGAAGCCACGCTGCTTGGAACCGCCTTGGCCGCGGCAACGGGCGCGAGCGCGCCGGCGGCCCAGCCAGCGACGCGATCGCCTTATGTGACCGCCAAGGACGGCACGAAGCTGTTCGTCCAGGACTGGGGCAGTGGGCAGCCGATGGTGTTTCTGTCGGCCTGGACCTTCGACGGAAGCACCTGGGGCAGCCAGATTGCAGCCCTCAGCGACAAAGGCTTCCGCTGTGTTGCGCCTGACCGGCGCGGGCATGGCCGGTCCGAGATGCCGTCCACCGGTTACGATCTGGACACGCTGACCGACGATGTCGCTGCCGTGATCGAGGCGCGCGACCTCCGCAACGTCACGCTGGTCGGCTTCTCGATGGGGTCGGTCGAAGCGGTGAACTATCTGGCCAAATACGGGTCGGAGCGGATCGCAAGGCTGGTTCTGGTCGCGCCGACGACGCCATTCCTGGTCAAGACCGAGGACAATCCGGATGCGGTTCCGAAGGCGATGATCGAGGCTGACAACGCGGCCGTCGCGCGCGACTTCGCCAAATGGATCGCAGCGAACGAGGCGCCGTTCTTCCTGCCAGAGACGCCGGAGATTGCGCGGGCCTGGATCCGCGAGATGATGCTCAGCGTGCCGCTGCCGGTGGCGCTGGCCTGTCGCGAGACCATCAGTTTCGCAGATCTCCGCGCGGCGGCTGCCAGGATCGATCGCCCGACGCTGATCCTCCACGGCGACAAGGATGCCAGCGCGCCGTTGCCGTTGACCGGTGCCAAGACCGCAAAGCTGATCAAGGGCAGCAAGCTCGTTGTCTACGAGGGCGGACCGCATCCGTTGCCGCTGACACACAGCGAGCGCTTGATCGCGGACATGCTCGCCTTCATGGGCGCTTAGCTTGCGCGTTTGATGTCGGTGCGGATGGTCCGCGCCGCCCAGATGAACAGCAACGCGCCGAGCGTGGTCGTGATGGCCGCCGAGAGCAGGGAATAGCGCACGGCGTCCGCGCCGTAGCTGCCCTTCAGCATGTCATTGACCATGCCCACGGCGAGCGGACCGACGCCCTGGCCGAAGCAGGTCGCGGTGAGGGCGATGAGGGCGGAGGCGAGCGCACGCATGCTCGGCTTCGCCACCGTCTGCGCGATGGCGAAGATCGGCCCGAGATGGAAGCCGACCAAAAACGAGGTCAGCGCCAGCATCGCGACCATCATCTTGAAGTCCTGCGTCAGCATGCACACTGCAAACACCGGGCCGGCGAGGCCTGACGTGATCGCCGGTGCCCACAGCTTCCAGCGATCGTCGCGGCGGCTCACGCGCGCGACCACGAAGCCGCCGAGCAGGGTCCCGGCCATGCCGGCAAGACCCTTGAACGTGCCGGCATAGGTGCCGATCTCGGCGCTCGACAGATGATGCACGCGCGCCAGGAACGGCGGGATCCAGGCGGCCGTGGCGTAGTTCGTGTAGGTGGTGAGGCAGAAGCCGACCAGCACGATGATGAAGCTCTGCTGTGAGAAGAGGAAGCGCAACGTCGGCCCCAGCGGCTCGGGCACGAAGCTCTCCTGCATTGCGCCGCGCTTCGGCTCGGAGATCGTCAGCCACAGGATCAGCGCGAGCAGGATGCCGGGCACGCCTGCAACATAGAAGGCCATGCGCCAGCCATAGTGCTGGTTGACATAGCCGCCGACGAAATAGCCGAGGAACACGCCGAGATAGGTGCCGATGGCATAGATGCCGAGCGCTCGGGGGCGCTCGTTCTTGGCAAAGAGATCTGCGACGATCGACTGCGAGGCGGGCGAGCCGGCTGACTCGCCGATGCCGACGCCGATCCTGGCAAACGCCAGCGCGGTGACACTCGAGGCCATCCCGCACAGCGCCGTCATCGCGCTCCAGAATGCGAATGCCAGCGCCACGATGTTGCGGCGGTTGAGCCGGTCGGCGACGCGGGCGATAGGAATGCCGAGCAGGGAATAGAACAGCGCGAAGCCGAAGCCCGCGAGCAGGCCCATCATGGTGTCGCTGAGCTGGAACTCCTTCTTGATCGGCTCGATCAGGACGTTGAAGATCGTGCGGTCGAGGAAGTTCAGCGCGTAGATGATGGTGAGCAGGCCCAGCACATAGTAGCGCCGCGGCGAGGGTGTCGCCGTAGCTGTCGTCTGCGCCGACATTTGTGACGTCACATCGACCATCGCTTCCCCCAATTAGTCTTTGTTATCGTTGTCGGCCAGCTCTTGTTGGACCGGCTGGTCAGCCTTCGCGGATGTAATTCCCCGCTTCGAATTCGACCGGCACAGCACTCGCATCGAAGGAGATGCCGATCGGGTCATGGCCAGCTTCCATCGCTTCCAGTTGCTCGGTCAGCATGCGCCGGATCATCAGGATGCCGCGGTCGCTCTGGCCGAAATGCTCCTCGGAATGAACCGTCATCGGGCCCTGGCCGACCTGGGCCTCATAGTCGCCGGGGAATTGCTGGTGCTCGGCTTCCGTCATGTCCCACCAGAACTTGCCGTTGAACTTCGAGCGCATGCGGCCGATGTCGCCGGAATTTTTCACGCGGCCGGCGACGTAGATGCGGAACGACGTATCGTCGATGGGCAGTGTCCAGCCGATCGACTCGACGCGGGCAAATTGCGCGACCCGCGGGTTCGGCACGACGCGCAGCGTAGGGAGGGCGGCTTCGGTGACGCGGTAGAACACACGGCCGTCGTCCTGCTTGCGGATCGAGCGCACGGCGATGCCGCGCGGCGTCTTGTCGAACTTCACCTCCGGCATCGAGGCCATCATGTTGGTGAATTGCGGCCCCGAGAACGAGCCGTGCAGCACCGGCACGTGATAGGGATCGACCACGTTCTCGAAATGCTGCAGCCAGTTGCAGGGGATGACGGCAGGTCCGCCGCCGCCGATCGAGGAATCGTCGGCCTCGACGAACTCGCCGTCGTCCATGTTTTCGAGGCATTCGTAGCGCGGCAGCACCGGGCGTTTCTCGGCCGGGCCCATATAGGCGAAGATCAGCCCGTAGCGCTCCTCGACCGGATACCAGGGCTGGCGCACCTTGTCCTTGAACTGGCCGCCATCGGGCTCGCAGGGCTGCTCAAGGCAGTGGCCTTCGGTATCGAATTTCCAGCCGTGATAGCAGCAGCGGATGCCGTCTTCCTCGACCTTGCCGTAATAGAGCGTGGTGCCGCGATGGCAGCAGCGAGCATGGAGCAGGCCGACGCGGCCATGCTTGTCGCGGAATAGGATCAAGTCCTCGCCGAGCGCGCGCACCTTCTTCGGCGTGTCGGTGGCATCGCTGACGAGCCCGACCGGATGCCAGTAGCGGCGGAGCAGTTCGCCCATCGGCGTGCCGCGCACGACCGAGGTGAGCTCGGTGCGCGTCTGCGCCGGCTTCATCGCATAGGCCGTGCCGAGATCGCGATCTCGCTGGGTCATCGTCATGCTTGTTCCTCCCGCCGCAGGCTGTGGACAGCCGGGGCGCTTTTTTGATCCGTTGACCCAGTGAAAAATAATTCGATGACAATGTCAACGATCTTCCTGAGTGCCTCTTAGTCGCATTCGGATCTGGTTGGGGAGGTTGCGCTACCAAGACTTGGCACGTCCTGGCTTTCTTGGCAGAGGTGGACCATGAACCAGATATCGAGCAGGGACGGGCGCGAATCGTCCGAAGCGGACGACCATCACTCGCCGGCGCCGATCACCGTGATGCTGTCATCGCGTTTGATGGTGCTGGCCAACCTGCTCAAGCGCGGTGCGATCCTGCGCTACAAGCGGCTCGCCGGATTGTCGTCGGTCGAGTTCGGTCTGGTCGCCTCGCTCGGCCGGCGGCCGCCGATGAGCGTGGCGCGTCTCGCCGAAGCCGTCGGCCAGGACAAGGGCCAGATCAGCCGTGCGCTGGCGGAACTCGTCTCGCGCAAGCTGATCGCGAAGTCGGCAAATCCCAAAGACAGCCGCGAGGTGCTGGTGTCGCTGACACCTGCGGGGCTCGCCGCGCATGACGTGATCGTCGAAGGCGCGCAGGAGCGCAACCGGATGCTGCTCGAGCAATTGAGCAAGGACGAGTTGGAGACGCTGCTCGCGCAGGTCGATCGTCTCACCGCGACGGCTGAGGCGATGCTCGAGGCCGAGAAGACCGCGCGCTGATCGTGCGGATATCTCCGGACATGTTTGAGCGCTTCTAAGAGACTCTCTAAGAAATTTTCTAAGAGCCTTTCAATTAGGGATATCGCGCACGCTCGTCTAAGCGTCACCCCATCGTATGCCGTCCTGGGACAGGTGGCATGACGCATCAGATGCACATCGGGGTGGCGTGTTGAATAATCTTGGAATGCTGCGGTCAGCCGTGTTGGCGACCGCGTCCGTTTTGGTTTTGATGCCGCAGGCATCGCTCGCACAATCGTCGACACAAAATGGCGCGCAGGCTCTGCCGCCGGTGACGATCACAGCGCCGGAGCAGCGTCGCCGCGCAACCGTCCGCGCACCGCGCCGGACACAGAGCGTGGCGCAGGCGGCCAATAGCCGGAAGCCGCAGCCGCAACGCAATGTCGGAATCGTCGAGACGCCGCGTGGTCCGGTGCACGGCTACGTCGCCGGTCGCAGCTCGTCGGGCACCAAGACCAACACGCCGATCATGGAGACGCCGCAGTCGGTGTCGGTGATTGGCGCCGAGCAGATCCGCGACCAGAAGCCGAACAAGCTCGACGAAGTCCTGCGCTACACCGCCGGCGTGCGCGCTGGCACGTTCGGTGCCGATACCCGCAACGATTGGTGGCTGATCCGCGGCTTCAAGTCCGACGACATCGGCCTGTTCCTCGACGGCATGCAGCTGTTCTATACATCCTATGCCAGTTGGAAGCTGCAGCCCTCGAACATGGAGCGGGTCGAGGTCCTGCGCGGGCCGTCGGCGGTGCTGTACGGCGGATCGAGCCCGAGCGGCATCGTCAACGTCATCAGCAAGATGCCGCCGAGCGAGCCGGTTCGCTACATCGAGACCGGCGTCAACAATTTCGGCAACGCCTATGTCGGCTTCGATGTCGGCGGTCCCGTCGCGACGCAGCCTGGCAACGGCCAATTGCTCTATCGTGTCGTCGGCCAGGTCCAGAACGGCGGCACGCAGGTCAACTTCACGCCCGACAATAACTATTTCATCGCGCCGTCCTTCACCTGGAAGCCGGATGCCGACACCACCTTCACGGTGCTTGCCTCGGCGTCGAAGACCGACACGCGCGGCATCAACTTCCTGCCCTACCAGGGCACGGTGACCAATGCGCCGTTCGGCAAGATCCCGACCAGTTTCTTCTCCGGCGATCCCGGCGTCGACAAGTTCACGCGCGAGCAGGAGATGCTCGGCTATCAGTTCGAGCGCAATCTCACCGACGATCTCACCTTCCGGCAGAATGCGCGCTTCGCGCATGTCGATCTGACTTATCGCGGCTATGTCGGCAGCGGTTGGTCCGACGTCAACACGGCTACGCCGGGTCGCTACAATTGGTATGCGAAGGACACCGCTAACCAAGCCAATCTCGACAACCAGCTGGAGTATCGCTTCAACAGCGGTCCGGTGAAGCACACCATGCTGTTTGGCGTCGACCTGAAGGGCTACCAGATCGATGATTATCAGGCCTTCGGCTTCGGCGTGCCCTCGATCAACGTCCTCAATCCGTCCTATGGGGCCGCCGAGGTTCCGCTGCCGATCGCGCCGTTCCGCAACTTCCTGATCACGCAGAAACAGGCCGGCACCTATCTTCAGGATCAGATGAAGCTCGGCAATTTCACGCTGGTGCTGAGTGGTCGCAACGATTGGGTCGAGACGACGCAAGCGGCGCGCGACACGGGCGCGACGGTCGGCCAGCGCGACGACAGCAAGTTCAGCGGTCGCGCCGGCCTGATCTACAATTTCGACAGCGGCATCGCGCCCTACGTCTCCTATTCGACGAGCTACAATCCGATCATCGGCCTCAATGCGCAGAACCAGCTGTTCCTGCCGGAGACGGGCAAGCAGGCCGAGATCGGCGTGAAGGTCGCGCCGAAGGGCTTCGACGGCTACTTCACTGCTTCGGTGTTCGATTTGAAGCGGCAGAACGTAGCGACCACTGATCCCACCAATGTCCTGTTGCAGAACCAGACAGGCGAGGTGACCTCGCGCGGTATCGAGCTCGAAGCGGTGGCGAACGTTACCAAGGAGCTGAAGCTGATCGGCGCCTTCACGTCCTACCATCTCTTCACCAGCAAGGATCTCGATCCGACCCTGGTCGGCAAGACGCCGACCAACACGCCGGAGATGCTGATCTCGGGCTGGGCGGACTACACCTTCAAGGAAGGTCCGCTCACCGGTTTCGGCTTCGGTGGTGGCGTGCGTTATGTCGGCGCGTCCTGGGCCGACACCGCCAACACGCTGGAAGTTCCCTCGGTGGTGCTCGGCGATCTCGCGGTTCACTACGAATGGCAGAACTGGCGCACGGCGCTCAACGTCATCAACCTGACCGACAAGATCTACGTCGCGAGCTGTGCTGCGACTTCAGCCTGCTTCTACGGTGATCGACGTCGCGTCACCGCCAGCGTCTCCTACAAATGGTGAGGCTCGCCGAGGGGAGGGTGTTGTGAAGGCGCGCACGGTCAGGATCTGGTCAATGGTTCACACCTGGACCAGCCTGATCTCGACCTTGTTCCTGCTTCTGCTCTGCCTGACCGGTCTGCCGCTGATCTTCCATCACGAGATCGATGAGCTCCTGGGCTACGCCCCCCAGCCCGAAGCTCACGCGAGCGCGGCGCGCGCGACGCCCCAAATCGTCGCCGACGCCGCGCTCGCCGCCGATCCCGGCCGTGTGCTGCAATATGTGTCGTGGGACAAGGACGAGCCCGGGATCGTGATGGCCTTCACCAACAACGCTCCTGACGGTGCGCCTGATAATGCGACCGTCCGCGCCTTCGACGTCGTCTCCGCGAAACTGCTCGGGCCGGTCGGTGTCGGGCCGATGCTGATCGTGCTCAAGCTGCACACCGACATGTTTGCGGGACAAACCGGCAAGCTGTTCCTCGGCGCGATGGGACTGCTGTTTGCCGTCGCCATCATCTCGGGAGTCGTGCTGTACTGGCCATTCACCCGCCGCCAGCGCTTTGCCACCATCCGCGACAGTGCCTCGCGCCGCGTCCGCTGGCTCGACTGGCACAATCTGATTGGCGTGGTGACGGTGGCCTGGGCGCTGGTGGTGGGCTTGACCGGCGTCGTCAACACCTGGGCCGAGCTGATGCTCAATCAGTGGAAGGCGACCGAGCTCGCCAGCATGGTCGCGCCCTATGCCGGCAAGCCGCCGCCCGTGCATCTCGCCTCGCTCGACGATGTCGTGTCGCGTTCCAGACAGGCCGCGCCCGGCATGGAGGTCGCCTTCATCGCTTTCCCGGGCACGCCATTCACGTCCTCGCACCATTTTGCAGCTTTTATGCGCGGCGACACGGCGCTGACCGCGCGGCTGCTCAAGCCGGTGCTGCTCGATGGCGAAACGGGGGAGGTGGCCGACAGTCGGGCGCTGCCGCTCTATCTCCAGGCGTTGCTGATCTCGCAGCCGCTGCATTTCGGTGATTATGGCGGCATGCCGCTGAAATTGATCTGGGCCGCACTCGATGGGCTCACCATCGTTGTGATCGGCAGCGGCCTCTATCTCTGGCTGGCACGGCGGTGGAAGCGGGCACCAAGCCGCAGCGACGCATTCGCCAGACGAGCCCCGGTCCCGTCGTGATGCATGGCTCCTCCGACCGCGCGCGCCTGTGGATACCTGTCTTTGCGGCACCGGTTCTGCTCGCGGTCGCGACCATCACGGGTCTGCTGGCTGCTTTGCTCTGGGGAACGCTTGGTCAGTATGTCGCCTGGGTGACAGTTGGGGCCCCGGTGGCGGTCATTGCCTGGGTTTGGGTGCGCCGCCGCAGCGAAAAAATCGGGCGATTTTCGTCGATGATCCACGGCAAATAGCCGTCGCGGCCAGCGCGCCGCGATCCCAGAACTGCTGCCCTGCAAAATAGCGGCTGCCCTTGTCGCGTCAGGCGATCTGCTTCATACCAGCCGCGGGGTGATTCCGGGATTTCCACCGGTCTGGGAGCAGCAAAGGGCCTAAAAAGAGCGTGTCTTGCGCCCATTGGTGCACTGCGCTAAGGCTCAGAATAATTCCAAATCGGACGAATCCGTGGCTGTCCCGAGGCTGCGGGAAAAAGGGCTCGTCAATGAGCGGCATTCTACAGAACTATCTTCCACTCGTCGTATTCATAGGGGTAGCTGCCATCATCGGCCTGGTGCTGCTGATCGCACCCTTCATCGTGGCGTTCCAGCAGCCGGACCCGGAAAAGCTCTCGGCGTATGAGTGCGGTTTCAACGCCTTCGACGACGCCCGCATGAAGTTCGACGTCCGCTTCTATCTGGTCGCCATCCTTTTCATCATCTTCGACCTCGAGGTGGCGTTCCTGTTTCCCTGGGCGGTGGCATTCGGAAAGCTGGGCGCAACCGGCTTCTGGTCCATGCTGGTGTTCCTCGCCGTGCTGACGGTGGGCTTCGCCTATGAATGGAAGAAAGGCGCACTCGAATGGGATTGAATCCAGCAACGTCGGCCGGTCCGCTTGTAGCGACGGCCCCCAAGGGCATCCTGGATCCGTCGACCGGCCGCCCGGTCGGAGCCAATGATCCGTTCTTCCTCGAGGTCAATTCCGAGCTGTCCGACAAGGGCTTCTTCACGGCCGCGACCGACGACCTCATCACCTGGGCCCGTACCGGCTCGCTGATGTGGATGACCTTCGGTCTCGCTTGCTGCGCGGTCGAGATGATGCAGGTGTCGATGCCGCGCTATGACGTCGAGCGCTTCGGCTTCGCCCCGCGTGCCTCGCCGCGCCAGTCGGACGTGATGATCGTCGCGGGCACGCTGACCAACAAGATGGCGCCGGCATTGCGCAAGGTCTACGACCAGGTGCCTGAGCCGCGCTACGTCATCTCGATGGGCTCGTGCGCCAATGGCGGCGGCTATTATCACTACGCCTATTCCGTGGTGCGCGGCTGCGACCGCATCGTGCCCATCGACATCTACGTGCCCGGCTGCCCGCCCTCGGCGGAAGCGCTGCTTTACGGCATCCTTCTCCTGCAGAAGAAGATAC
>JAEWHT010000428.1 GCA_023387695.1 Pseudomonadota bacterium
CCGTTGTAGGTGATCGAGGTGTTGCCGGTCCCTCCGGCGATGCTGGTGGCAATGTCGAAGTTACCGAGCATATCGATATTGCCATTGGCCAGCACGGTGATGCCGCCGCTGCCACCCCCTGTCACACTGGCAGTGATGCCATAGCCGATCGCCGTGACCGCAGCCGTCGAAATGTTGATGGCGCCGCTCGCTGTCGTGGCACTGACGCTCTGGATCCGGTTCGCTGTCGTGCCGAGCGAGCCGCCGGTGGTGTCGATGTGAATGTTGCCACTGCCGGTCGTCGCGTCGACGCCGCCCCCGCCGCCGGTTCCGAGCAGTACTGCGCCGTTGGTCACGTTGATGGCGACGTTGCCGCTGCCCGCCGTGGCATTGACGTTGGCTCCAGCGGCCGTCTGGGTGCCGCCGGTGATGTTCACCGTATTGGCACCGCTGGTGGTTGTGGTGGTGATGCCGGCCGTCGCAACAGCGGTGAGGTTGGCGACCTCGGTGACGGTCACGTTGCCCGCGCCGGCTGTCGTCGCCGAGATGCCACCGGTGAGCACGCCGGTCGGAGCCACGATGATGTTGGCGTTGTTGGCGGCGTTGGTGATCGAAGCGCTGATGCTGTTGTGGGCGCCCGACGTGATCGTCCCTGTCGGGTTGATCGTGATATCGCCGCTGGTGGCGGACGCGCTGTTGGTTATCGTGATGCCGTTACCAGCCAAGGCTGAGGAGATACTGCCGGTACCGCCCACACTCATCGAACCTGTCGAGGATGAGAATGCACTGATGCCGCCGGTCCCTTGCGAGCTCAACGCGCCATTATAGGTGATCGAGGTGTTACCGGTACCCCCAGTGATGCTGGTGGCGATGTCGTAATTGCCAAGCATATCGATGTTGCCATTGGCCAGCACGGTGATGCCGCCGCTGCCGCCGCCAGTTACCTGGGCATTGATGCCATAGCCGATAGATGTGATGGCCCCGGTCGAAACATTGATGGCGCCGCTCACTGTGGTGGCGCTGACGCTCTGGATCCGGTTTGCCGTCGTGCCGAGCGAGCCCCCGGTGGTGTCGATCCTGATGTTGCCGCTACCGGTCGTGGCGTTGACGCCGCCCCCGCCGCCGGTTCCGAGCAGCACTGCGCCGTTGGTCGCATTGATGGCGACATTGCCGCTGCCGGCTGTGGCACTAACGTTGGCACCGAACGTCGTCTGGGTGCCGCCGGTGATATTCACCGTGTTCGCGCCGCTGGTCGTGGTGGTCGTGATGCCGGCTGCAGCATTGGCGGTGAGGTTGGCGGCCTCGGTGATGGACACGCTGCCGCCGCCGGCCGTCGTCGCCGAAATGCCGCCGCTGATTACGCCAGTTGGCGCGACGATGATATTTGCATTGTTGGCGGTGCTCGTGATCGAAGCGCTGATACTGTTGAAGACACCCGCAGTGATGGCACCGGTCGGATTGATGGTGATGTCGCCGCTGGTCGCCGCCGCGCCGTTGGTCAACGTGATGCCGTTCCCGGCTCCACCCGAGGAAATGCTGCCGGTGCCGCCAATGCTCATTGAGCCCGTGGAGGAGGACGAGGCACTGATGCCGCCATTGCCCAACGTAGTCAGGGTGCCGTTGTAGGTGATCGCGGTGTTGCCAGAGCCACCGGTGATGCTGGTCACAATGTCGTAAGCACCGAGAACGTTGATGTTGCCGTTGGCAGTCACGCCAATTCCGCCGCTTCCCCCACCGCTCACCTGGGCATTGATGCCATCCGACACACCCCAAATCGTACCCGTGGTGATGCCGATGCCACCGCTAACCGCTGTCGCGGACACGCCATTCTGGACCCGCGCCGCACTGGCGCCGATATCGCCAGTCGTGTTGACGGTTATATTGCCGGAGCCAGTGTCGCTGAGCACCAGACCATTGGCAGTCGCGGTTGTGCTGCCGATGGTCCCGGCGCCAGAGTAGCTGACGGTGCCGCCGTTGCCGTTCAATTGGATCGCATTCGGCGTGGCGGTCGTGCTCACCGCGCCGCTGTTGGTGAAACTGATACCGCCGCCGGCCTTAGTGGTCACAAGATTGAGCCCGACCCCGCTGACGGTGACGCCGGAGCCGACCTGCCCGATCAGGTCGGCATTGAACTGCTGGGTCCGGTCGGACGTCGCGGCATTGGGGCTGGTCGTGTTGGTCGTCGCCGTGGTCGTGGTGTTCGCCGAGCAGTTCAGCGTGACGGGGTCAGTGCCTGACGTGGCGCACTGGGCGGACGCCTCGCCCGAGGACCAAGCCAAAAGCTGACACGCCGCGATAATCGCGAGGCCCGATCGGATGGTAAAAACAGCAATCTTATGAAGGTCGTTTTCAGCCGAAAATCCCATCAGCCACAGCCCAATGCAACCCAAAGCGGTCTCATCGCTCAGGGCTACCGATCGGCTCGGCGTGGCGCCTCCACCATATGTCGTAGGTTTCTGCAAAATTCTCGGATGTTGCCAAGATGAGACAGGTGGTTTCTGCCTCGAAATCGGGCAGCCCGAACCAGCATCAGGCTCTGGCGACGCTGTCCCCGCCAGTTGGCAGCGTGGCGATCCCGAGCGTCTGCGACGGGCGCTCCCCGAACATCGCCTGATAGTACTGCGCGAAGCGACCGAGCTCGTAAAAGCCCTGCTCCATGGCGACGGCCGCCACGGTGGTCGAACCGGGCGCGCTCTGGTGCAGGATGGAGTGAACGGCACAGAGCCGCTTGTGCCGGAGGAAGCTGACCGGGCCGAGGCCGAACACCTCCTGAAAGGCACGGTGCAGGGTCCGCCGTGAAACGCCTAACGCCGCACAGATTTCCGACACATGCACCGGGCGCGTGCCGGCCTCGTCGAGATAGTCCTCGACCCTGCGGATCAGCCGTCGTGCTGACGGAAGCCATCCGCTGTCATCGGGGGGAAGCGACGACATGACGTTGACCGCCATGCACTCGGCGATCGCGCGCCTCCAGCATTCCGCGGTCGAAGGCGTCAAGCCGAGCTTGTTGGTGCGCAGATGCGACATGATCGCAACCAGCCGGCGCGTGGCGATCGCGCCGTTCGCCGCATCGGCACGGAAGTGACCGCGGCTACGCCATGTGTCGGGATCGCTGAGCCTCGCTTCGCCGCCGAACAGCGACGCAACGTCGTCGAGATCGAGGCGCATCGCGGCGTAGGCGGACGCACCGTGAAAGATCCCGTCGTGCTCGAGCAGCGGCGGGATCACCAGCACGTCGTTGAGCTGCATGTCGAACGACCAGTGAGCGACGCGATCCTCGGCCGCGAGCAGCATCCCGATAATCAGCTTGTCGTCACTGGAAACACGCTGCGTCCGCATGCCGACGTTGAAAGCGCCGATGCTCAGTGAAAACTCGCCAATGCCAATATGCGACAGCGTTCCGCGCAGCCGCCCGCGTCCGAGCTGCATCACATCGACATGCGAGCCATGGACGGCTTGCTGAAGTCCCTCGAAGCCGTCCAGCTCGCTCGAATCAACGAGAAGGAACTTCCCCATGCCCATACCCTGATACTGAAGCGCGACCATTCTGGGGCAGGCGGCAACAAAATACCACCATAGCGCGAGGCCAGCCCGCCGCGCGCTCCAATCGCTTCATCTTGATGCAAATCAACACCCAAGGGTCATCCGGACAAAGATGCTGGTCGTAACGAAGGTGTTTCGGGATGAGCGGCGCCATGGATGATCTCTCGCAATTTGGCATTGATGCCGGCCGGCTGCCGGGCTGGCTTCGTGCCGTCCTGGTCGCGCTGTTCATCGCGCTCGTCAGCGGCGCAAGCCTGTTTGCCTATCGCTGGTACATACGACCAGTCACGTTGACGATTGCGGTTGGATCGCTGGATGGCGACGCCCCGAAGATCGTCTCGGCCCTTGCGAGCCGGCTGACCGAGAACAATGCGCCGGTCCGGCTGAAGGTGGTCGAAACCGGTGGCCCGCGCGAGTCCGCAGCTTCCCTTGCATCCGACAAGACCGACCTCGCCGTCGTTCGCGGTGACGTCGGCGACCTCTCGCAGGCCCAGGCCATCGTCGTGCTTGCCGAGGCCGTCGCCGTGCTCGTGGCGCCTCCGGGATCGGCCATCACTGATATCGCGGACCTGAAACGTGCAACTGTCGGCGTCGTTGCCGGCGACACCAATCAGAAGATCACTGGCATACTGACCAGCGCGTACAATCTCGACCGTGCCAATGTCGTGTTCAAGAGCCTTGGCCTGGATGAGGTCCGTGGTGCGTTCGACAGCAAGCAAATCCGCGCGGCGCTCTTCGTCATGCCGCTCAGCGAGAAATATCTGTCACTGGTTCGGGGACTATTCCCGCAGAATGCCAAGACCGCACCGGTGCTGATCGCCATCGAGAATGCGGGCGCCATTGCGGAGAAAGAGCACGCCTATGAGAGTTTTGACATCCCCAAGGGAACGTTGCGTGGGTCGCCGCCCGTCCCCGACGACGACGTAACGACCCTGCGCGTCCCCTACTACGTCGTCGGCAAGAAAAGCCTCGACAACGACGTGGTCGCCAACCTCACCAAAGCTCTGACGGCCGCACGCAGGGACATTTTGCCGGAATGGCCAATCGTTGCACAGTTCAAAGCCCCTGATACGGATGCGGGCGCCTATCTTCCCGTTCATGCCGGTGCCGCGGAGTACTACAACGGCACCCAGCTGAGCTTCCTGGACAAGTGGAGCAACGCGATTTTCCTGGCGCCGATGGCCTTGGGCTTCCTGGCGTCGGTCGCAGCGGCTTTGTGGCAATTTCTCAGGTCCGGCGAACACAAGCCAAGACAGCCGGCCCTCGACGCACTCTACGCGCTGGGACGCAGGATACGTCACGCCGGCAGCGAGGCCGAGCTCATCGAGATCGAAACCGAGATCGATGAGGTGCTTCGCGCCCAACGCGCCGGCGCCGACGATGACGAAAACACGCTCGATGCAGCGACGCTCAATGTGGCCGCGCATCGCCTGGAAAACCTCATTCACGATCGCAAGATCGCGCTGAGCGCTGGCCATTTCGAACCAGCGCGCCCGTCATAACTTTGGGGAATAGCTCCAGTTGTCACGCGGGCAAATCAGCGGCTTCGCCGCGCCGCCATCTCGGCCGCAAGCAGCACCGCCGCGTGACTGGCGCCGGTCGATGCAATGCCCTGGCCTGCGATGTCGTAGGCCGTGCCGTGCGCGGGCGTGCAGATCGGGAACGGGAAGCCGCCGAGCAAGGTGACGCCGCGGTCGAAGCCCATCAGCTTCATCGCGATCTGACCCTGGTCGTGATACATGGTCAGCACCGCATCGAAGGCGCCGGCCTTGGCGCGCAGGAACACGGTGTCGGCAGGAAACGGCCCCTCCACGGCAATGCCGTCGCGCCGACCGGCTTCGACCACCGGCGCGATCACATCGATCTCCTCGCGGCCGAAATTGCCGCCGTCACCGGCATGCGGATTGAGGCCTGCGACCGCGATGCGCGGCCGGGCAAAGCCAGCGTTCCGCATGCAGGCATCGGTCAGCTTGAGCGCGCGCTGGATGCGTTCGCCGGAGAGTTTCGCTGCGACGTCCTTGAGCGGAATGTGCGAGGTGACGCGCGCGTTCCAGAGCTCGCCGAGCACGTTGAATTCGCTGGCCGGCGTCTTGAGCCCGGCCACCTCGGCCGAGAATGCGATCTCGTCGTCATAGTCCGCGCGGGCATACCGCATCGCCTGCTTGTTAAAGGGCGTGAAGCAGACGGCGTCGACGCGGCCGTCGCGGGCGAGCTCGAGCGCGTGCCGGTAATTCGTCAACGCGAATTTTCCGCCGGCTAGCGTCGCGGTCTTCGGTTCCACATCTTTGGGATCGAGATGGCCGAGATCGACGAACAGCGCATCGCCCTTCACCTCGCGTAAGTCGGCGCCCTGCCCCACGCTCGTCAGCTCCGGCGTAACGCCGGCGACGCGCGCACCTTCGTCGAAGATGCGGCGATCGCCGATCACGACCAGGCGGCAGCGCGGACGGATCCCGTCCAGCACCACGAGTTTTGCCGTCAGCTCCGGGCTGATGCCGGCGGGATCTCCCATCGCCAGCGCAATGAGCGGCTTTGCAGTCATATGATCACCTTCTCCTGGGCTGACGTCTTGGCGGCAGACGAAGTGGATTTGCGGAAGGGCCGCGCGAGTTGCAAGACAAGCGGAAGCAGCAGCAACGCGATGCCGGCGACCACCAGGCACGTCACCAGCTTGTTGGCAAAGAAGATGCCCAGGGATCCCCTGGACATCAGCATCGATTGCCGGAACGCATCCTCGGCCTTGTCGCCGATGACGATGGCGAGCACCAGCGGCGCCAGCGGATAGTACAGCTTCTTGAAGAGATAGCCGACCACGCCGAAGCCGAGCATCATCACCACGTCCAGATAGGAGTTCGACACTGAATAGGCGCCGACGACGCAGATGATCACGATCAGCGGCGCGATCACCACAAAGGGAATCCGCATCAATGCGGCAAACACCGGTACGGTCAGCAGCACCAGCGCGACCGCTACGATGTTGCCGACATACATCGAGGCAATCAGGCCCCACACAAAATCCTTCTGATCGACGAACAGCATCGGCCCGGGATTGAGTCCCCAGATCATCAACCCGCCCATCATCACGGCCGCCGTCGCCGAGCCGGGAATACCGAGCGAGAGCATCGGCAGCAGCGCGCTGGTGCCGGCGGCATGATCGGCGGTCTCCGGCGAGATGATGCCTTCGACCTCGCCCGTGCCGAAGTAGCGGCCGCGGCGCGAGAAGCGGCGGGCAATGCCGTAGCTCATGAAAGACGCGGCAGTCGGGCCGCCTGGCGTGATCCCCATCCAGCAGCCGATGGCGGCACTACGCAACAGCGCAATGCTGTGGCGCGGCAGGCGGCCGACCGCACGGAATACTTCGCACCAATCGATCTTGGAAGAGACGGCGCGGGCGTGAAATTCCTCCTCGACCGCGACCAGGAGTTCGCCGATGCCGAACAGGCCCATGACCGCGACGACGAAGTTCACGCCCTTGACCAGCTCATCCACGCCCATGGTGAGGCGGACGCTGCCGGACACTGTGTCGATGCCGATGGCAGCGATCGCAAAACCGATCGCGAGCGCCACCACGGTCTTGATCGGCGCCGCGCCGCCCATGCCGACGAAGCTGGCAAAGGCCAGGAAATAGACCGCGAAATATTCCGCTGGCCCAAAGGCGAGCGCGACCTGCGCGACCCAGGAGGCCAGGAAGGTAATGAGGATGACGCCAATCAGCGCGCCGAACGCCGCCGAGCCGAACGCGGTCGCAAGTGCCGTGGTCGGCCGTCCGTCGCGCGCCATCGGATAACCGTCGAAAGTGGTCGCGACCGAGGACGGCTCGCCCGGGATGTTGAACAGGATCGAGGTGACCGAGCCGCCGAACAGCGCGCCCCAATACATGCTGGACAGCAGGATGATGGCCGACACCGGCTGCATGCCGAACGTCAGAGGCAGCAGCAGCGACACCCCGTTCGGCGCACCCAGCCCCGGCAGCACGCCGACGAGAATGCCGAGCAGCACGCCGACGGCCATCAAGGCCAGATGCGGCACGGTGACCGCGATGGTGAAACCGTGCAGGAGCTCCGAGAGATTGTCCATCGCCCTCTCCCTCAGAACCCGAGCGCGGCGGCCAGCGCGCCGTGCGGCAGCGACACCTGGAACATGCGCTCGAACACCACGTAGAGCGCAAGCGCTGTTGCCGCGGCCGTTACTGCCGAGCGGAGCACTGTTTGATGCCGTGGAATAGCGAGCACCGCGAAGATGTAGCCCGCCGAGGCGATATACATCCCGAGCAGCGGGATCGCAGCGACGAAGATAGCAGCCGGCACGAACAGGCCTGCCAGCCGCCGCAGCTCGATGGAGGTGATCGCAACGGGAACGTTCGCCAGCATCCCCGCCGGAACAACCCCACGGGCCAGATTGTAGAGGCTTCCCGCAACGATGATGACACCGGTAATGAACGGGAATGTGCCGGCATCGACGCCCGCGCTCGACCAGCCGATGCCGTTGTCCAAGCTCTGGACCACCACCGCAACACCAAAGCTGCCGGTGAGGATGGCGGTCGCGAGTTCGAGCGCGCGGCGTGAGATCATCGAAGGCTCCTGATCCTCACTTGACCAGCCAGCCCTGCTCGCTTGCCACCTGCTTCACGTGCTCGAGGTCCTCCTTGATGAACTTGTCGAAGTCCGCACCGGTGAGGAACGTGTCGATCTGCGAGCTCTTCTCGATGTAGTCCTTCCATTCGGGCGTAGCCTGCACCTTTTTCATGAGGTCGACATAGTAAGCCGCCTGGTCCGGCGTGACCTTGCCGGGCAGCCACACCGTGCGCGGCTGCTCGTATTGCTTGATGTCGAGACCCTGCTCGGCGCAGGTCGGAACGTCGCTCCAGCCTTCCGTCGCCGTGATCTTCGGACCGGCCGGCAGGCGCTTCGGGCTGAAAACACACAGCGGACGCTGCGTGCCGCCGCGCCATTGGCCGAGGCTCTCGCTGGGATTGTTGACGTGGGAGTCGAGATGTCCGCCGGCGAGCTGCACGGCGGTTTCGGCGCCGCTCTTGAAGGGGATGTAGGTCAGCTTGACCTTCCCCGCCTTCTCGATCATGCGCGTCAGCACCTCGTCGGTGTCCTTGGACTGCGCGCCGCCCATCTTGAACTCGCCGGATGCCGCGGCCTTCAGATAATCGCCGGCCGTCTTGTAGGGCGAGTCCTGCTTGACCCAGAGCAGGAACTCATCCTGCGCCATCGCCGCGATCGGAGTCAGGTCGGTGTAGTTGAAGGCGACCTTGGAGACGAGCGGCTGCTGCCAGGCATTCGAGGTGCCGAAGATCACCTTGTAGGGATCACCGGCGGAGGCCTTGCCGTAGACATAGCCCTCGGCGCCGCTGCCACCGCCCTTGTTGACGACGACGACAGGCTGATCCGTCAGCTTGTACTTGACGACGATGTTCTGCACCGCGCGGGCCATGTTGTCGGTGCCGCCGCCCGGACCCGCAGTCGCCACGAACTCGATCGGCTTCTGCGGCTGCCAGGCAGCCCACGCCGGGGCGCTGCCTGCGAGCACGGCGCTACTTACGGACAACAAGAACAGAGACATCCCACGCATGATTTCCTCCAACCGACTTTTGTGTTTTGTTTGATCAGTCGTCTCGAATTCCGCTCAGGCGACGCGTTCCCTGCGCTCCCCTGCGGCCGATACAATTGCGCCTTCTTTCTCGAGCGCTTCGATTTGCGTCGGGTCGAACCCGTGCTCGGCGAGCACCTCGCGGGTATGCTCGCCATAGACGGGCGCACCCGACAGAACCTTGCCCGGCGTCTCCGAGAATTTCACGGGCAGCCCGATCGTCTTGACTGGACCGAGCGTGGAATGCTCGACCTCGACGACCATCTCGCGCGCCAACGTCTGCGGATCGCTCAGCGCCTCGAGCATGTCGTGCACGGGGCCGCAGGGCACGCCCTTCTCGTCCAAAGCAGCGAGCCAATGTGCGCGTGTCTGCGTCCGGAAACGCTCGCTGAGGACTGCCTCGAGCTCCTTCAAATTCGCCATGCGGTCGGCGCCGGTGAGGAAGCGCGGATCGGCGGCGTGCTCGTTCGCGCCGAGCGCTTCCAGCATCAGCAGCCAATGCTTCTTGTTGGCGCCACCGACGACCAGCCAGCCGTCGGAGGCCTCAAAGGCCTGATACGGCGCATTGAGCGGATGCGCCGAGCCCATAGCGCGCGGCGCGGTGCCGGCCGCGAGCGCGATGGTCGATTGCCAATAGGTCTGCACCAGCGCGGCTTCATAGAGCGAGGTCTCGACCCACTGCCCCTCGCCTGTCTTGAGGCGATGCGTGTAGGCGGCAAGGATGCCCATGCTCGCGAGCAGGCCTGCGGTGATATCGGAGAGCGGAGGGCCGCATTTCACGGGCGGGCCATCCGGGCGCTCGCCGGTAAAGCTCATGATTCCGCTCATGGCCTGCGCGACCAGGTCAAAACCGCGACGATGCTTGTAGGGACCGGTGCGACCAAAGCCCGACAGCGAGCAATAGATCAGCGCCGGGAATGCCTTGTGCAGCTCTTCATAGCCAAAGCCCAGCCGCTCCATCGCGCCCGGCGCAAAGTTCTCAACCAGCACGTCAGCGTCCTTGATCAGGCGTCGCAACACCTGCTTGCCGCCGTCGGTCTTCAGATCCAGCACGATGCCGCGCTTGTTGCGGTTCATCATCAGGAACGAGGCCGCCTCGTCGCCGATCTTGGGCGGCACCGAATGGCGGGTATCGTCACCGTTCGGCCATTTCTCGATTTTGATGACGTCGGCGCCCATGTCGGCGAGCATCAATGTGCAGGTCGGCCCCGCCATGACGTGCGTGAGATCGATAACCTTAAGGCCGGCAAGCGGGCCTGCGCGGCGTGAGGTGGATTGCGATCGATCGCTTGGCATCGGGGCGTCCTATTCACCGCGCCACTGCGGGGCGCGCTTGTTGAGGAAAGCATCGAGCCCTTCGCGAAAATCCTGGCTCGTGTAGCACATCAGGATGAGGTCTTCGCCCTCGTCCTGCGTCAGTCGTTTTTGCAACCGGGCCGACGCCTGCTTGGTCGCGTTCAGCGTCAGCGGCGCGTGGCTGGCCACGAGGCGGGCGAGTTCGTCGGTGCGCTTGTCGAGCGCAGCAAGATCGTCGACGACCTCGCCGAGCAGCCCGACGCCGGCGGCTTCAGCAGCATCGACAAGCCGGGCCGTGAAGATCAAATCCTTGACGCGCGCGGCGCCGATCAGCGCCGTCAGGCGGCTGACATTTGACATCGAGAGGCAATTGCCGAGCGTCCGGGCAATCGGAAAGCCGATCCTGGTGCTG
>JAEWHT010000436.1 GCA_023387695.1 Pseudomonadota bacterium
GTCCTCGACTCCTATGAGGCTGTTGGTAGCTTCATGACTGGCGAGATCGACGCTGCGACGCTCGAGCGGATCGAACGCGCCTGCCTGCCGACCATCGGTGCGTGTGCCGGTCAGTTCACGGCGAACACCATGGGAATGGTGTCGGAGGCGATGGGCCTGACCATTCCCAACGCGTCAATGGTTCCCGGAATCTATGCCGAGCGCGCGCAGATATCACGTCGCGCCGGACGTCTGATTATGGAGATGCTGCGGCGTGGTGGACCTCTGCCGCGCGATATCGTGACGCGGAAATCGCTGGAGAATGGAGCCGCGATCGTCGCTGCGACGGGAGGCTCGACCAATGCCGCGTTGCATTTGCCGGCAATCGCGAACGAGGCCGGCATTGCGTTCACGATCGATGACGTCGGCGAGGTCTTTGCCAGGACACCATTGATTGGAAATCTGCGGCCGGGCGGTAAGTACACGGCGAAGGATGTCTACGATATCGGCGGCGCGGCCGTTGTGATCCGCGAGCTCATTCAGAGCGGGCATATCGATGGCAGTTGCCTGACCATCACGGGCCGCACGCTTGCGGAGGAATACCGCGAGGCCAATGCGCCCGATGGCGAGGTCGTTTACGCGGCTTGTGCACCGATCATGTCCGATGGCGGCGTTGCTGTGCTGAAGGGAAATCTCTGCCCCGATGGCGCCGTTATCAAGGTTGCAGGTTTGAAGAGCCAACTCTTCGAGGGTGTCGCGCGCGTCTTCGAGGATGAAGAAGCTTGCGTCGCGGCTGTTCGTGACCGCAGTTACAAGGCCGGCGAGGTTCTGGTGATCCGCAATGAAGGGCCGGTCGGCGGTCCCGGCATGCGCGAGATGCTCGGCGTCACCGCGCTGATTTACGGCCAGGGCATGGGCGAGAAGGTCGCCCTCATCACGGATGGCCGGTTTTCGGGCGCTACCCGCGGCATGTGCATCGGCTATGTCTCGCCGGAAGCGTTCGTTGGCGGTCCACTGGCGCTTGTTCGCGATGGCGACAAGATCAGGATTGATGCTGCCGGCCGCCGCATGGACTTGCTGGTCGATGACCAAGAACTTGCGACACGGCGACGTGCTTGGAAGCAACGTCCGCCGCGTCATCGCGCGGGCGCTCTGGCAAAATATGCGCGTCTGGTTGGTCAGGCGCCGGGTGGAGCGGTCACGCATGAGGGCCCGGCGGAATGGCCGTGGTTCGACTGAGTCGTCGTGCGCGCGCGAAAATGGTGATCCGTTTGGCAGGTTTCTTGCTAAGCTCAGACGGCTGATGGAGGACGTTCAGCAAGATTGGTCGCATGGTATTTGCGTGTGAATGAAGCGAGAGACGGAATGAAGGTCGTGCCTTCGAGATCGGGCGAATGGGTGAAACCGGTGACGACGCAAAAGCCGGCTTCTGCAATCATCGAGATTGACCGCGTCTCGCAGGTCTTCCAGACCTCGGCGCGCAAGGATCATTTGGCATTATCGGACATCTCGCTGACAATCGAGGAAGGCGCATTTGTCTCCATCCTCGGTCCATCCGGCTGTGGTAAGTCGACCCTGCTCTACATCGTCGGAGGGTTCGTCAGCCCAACGAGCGGCGCTGCGAAGATGAAGGGACAACCGATCACGGGGCCAGGGCCGGATCGCGGACCGGTGTTCCAGGAATTCGCGCTGTTTCCCTGGAAAACCGTGCTGGGCAACGTGATGTATGGCCCGCGCCAGCAAGGTACGCCGGCCGTCGAGGCAGATGCGCAGAGCCGTGCGCTGATCGAAATGGTCGGGCTCAAGGGTTACGAGAACTTCTATCCCAAAGAGCTGTCGGGCGGTATGAAGCAGCGCGTCGCGTTGGCCCGGACGCTCGCCTACCATCCCGAAGTCCTGCTGATGGACGAGCCGTTCGGCGCACTCGATGCGCACACAAGGACGCGTCTGCAGAACGATCTCTTGAACATCTGGGAGCGTGACCGCAAGACTGTGCTGTTCGTCACGCACTCGGTTGATGAAGCGGTCTTTCTCTCGGACAAGGTCGTGATGATGTCCAAGTCGCCGGGCCGCATTCGGGAAGTCATCGATATCGACCTGCCGCGACCGCGGCGCCGCAACGAACTGTTACTCGATCCACGCTATCAAAAATACGTCGTCGACATCGAGCGCATGTTCGATGAAAGCGATGACGCTGGCTCATCCCTATGATCTCACCGGCCGCAATGGTGAAACGTACCGCGCCTGTGCTGGCCTGCATCGGATTGCTGGCGGTGTGGCAGGTCGCCTCGCTCGCGCTGAAGAACGACAGCTTTCCAACGGCGATTGAAGCGATCCGCGCTATCCCGGATATCCTTGGGGACAAGGAATCTCTGATCAATATCCTGGCCTCGCTTCGCCGCATGGCCATCGGGTTTGGTATCGCCGTGCTGGTTTCGATTCCGTTGGGTCTCCTGATGGGCCGCAGCCGAGCCGTCGCAGCCTTCTTCAATCCGCTGCTGATGGTAATCTATCCGGTGCCGAAGGCGGCCCTGATGCCGATCATCATGCTGTGGCTGGGGGTCGGCGACATCACCAAGACTCTGGTGATTTTTCTCGGCGTAAGTCTCCCGGTGATCTATCACAGCTTCGAAGGCGCCAAGGCTGTCGAGGAGAAGATGCTTTGGTCGGGCGCGGCAATGGGGCTTTCGTCGTTGCAGCGCCTGGTCCGGATCGTGTTACCTGCCGCGCTGCCGGAGATTCTGACCGGGTGCCGTACCGGCTTGGTGCTGGCGCTGATCACGATGATTACCAGCGAGATGATTGCCCGCCAGTCGGGCGCAGGGAATATCCTGTTCAATGCACTCGATATGGGACAGTACGACACGGTCTATGCAATGATCATCATTGTCGGCGCGATGGGCATCGGCCTCGACGCTATCTTCGAACGTGTCCGCGCAAGGTTGGTGCGTTGGTCCGAGCCGCAGTTCGATATGCCGTTGAGCTTCGCATGATGTCACGTCTTCTCTCAGCAAACGTGATCTTCGGGCTAGCGCCAATCGCTCTGGTGATCGCGCTTTGGCAGGGCCTGGTGTCGTTTGGCTTCGCCCCCACGGTTCTGTTGCCCCCGCCTGGCGTGGTCTTCAGCCGATTGCTCCAGCAACTCGTGACATGGACGTTCCAGCAGGAGATCGCAGCGACGCTGATCCGACTGTTCGCCGGCTTCGCGATTGCGGTTGTACTCGGCGTCAGCATTGGCATCGCGGCTGCTGCCAGCCCAGCGATCAATGCTGTGGTACGGCCGATCGTGCGGGTGCTGGCGCCGTTGCCAAAGGTCGCGCTCTATCCCGCGCTCTTGCTGTTGCTCGGCTTCGGTCACGGATCGAAGATCACGCTGGTGACCGCGGATGCGCTCTTTCCCATTCTGCTGTCGACCTACTATGGGGCTTCGATGGTTGAGCAGAAGCTGATCTGGTCGGCTATGGCGGCTGGCACGCCGCGCTATGAAATCCTGTTTAAGGTGGTGTTGCCGGCGGCAATGCCGTCGATCCTGACGGGATGCCGGATCGGCCTTGTCATTTCCTGCATCGTGGTGTTTCTGGCGGAGATGATCACGTCGACAGACGGTCTGGGCCATGTGCTCGTGACGGCAGCCCGCACCTTCCAGGCCGTCGACATGTTCGTGCCGCTGATCACGATCTCGCTGCTGGGGTTGATCCTGAACGGACTGTTGGGCGCCGTGCGATCGTACCTCTTACGGGGCTTCCCCGAAGCGTGATCTGACAAACAAGAAACCAGAAGACCGGGAGTAAACCATGCTGGCTGATCGTATCGAGGCAAAGTGGATCGACGCATTTTGCGAGATCTTTGAGCGATGCGCGGTCAAGGCCGGCGACACTGCGGCTATTCTCTCGGAGACCCAGTCGCGTGCCTTGAATGTGCATTTGGCGGAGCTAGCCCTGTTGCGAATGGGAGCGAAGCCCTTTCATGTCGTCATGCCGACACCGCGCAATAAGAACATAGTTCCAGTCCGCTCGACCGGCGCCAGTGAGGCGATCCAAAAGCTTGGTCCGGTCATCACTGCACTTCAGCAGGCCGGCTTTGTGGTGGATTGCAC
Organism: Pseudomonadota bacterium; assembly: GCA_023387695.1. Lineage (GTDB taxonomy): Bacteria > Pseudomonadota > Alphaproteobacteria > Rhizobiales > Xanthobacteraceae > Bradyrhizobium. Next base: position 4,076 of record JAEWHT010000436.1, read on the forward strand.
CATCGAAGGCTTGATGCATGCGGTGGAGACGCCCGAGATTCTGAAAGCTGGCGCACGCATCCTGGTGATCTCCAACGAACATCCCGAGGCATTGGAGCGGATGGTGCCGGATCCGGCCCTGGAGAAGCGCGTTCGCGCGGCGGCGAAGATGCTGCGTGGAACCAAGCGGATGCGGGTCACTTCGACGGCCGGCACGGCACTCGATGTGGATATGGTCGGCGCATCGACGGTCGGCGTATGGGGCTGGACTGACAAGCCCGGCACGCTCGCGCATTGGCCCGGCGGCATTGTCGTCAGCTTCCCCAAGAGCGGGACGATTAATGGAACGCTTGTGATGGCGCCTGGAGACATCAACCTGACCTTCAAGCGCTACCTGACGTCGCCCGTGAAGATGACCCTGAAGGATGATTATGTCGTCGAGCTGGAAGGCGAGGGCACTGATGCCGCGATGATGCGGGCCTATCTGGCTGCTTGGGGCGATCGCGAGGCCTACGCAGTTTCGCATGTCGGGTTCGGTATGAATCCAGGCGCGCGCTACGAGGCGCTATCGATGTACGACCAGCGCGACACCAATGGTACGGAGATCCGAGCCGTCTCCGGCAATTTCCTGTTTTCGACTGGTGCCAATGAATTCGCCGGTCGCTACACGGCGGGTCATTTTGATCTGCCGATGATGGGAACGACAATCGAGCTGGATGGTGTCGCGGTGGTGCGGAAAGGCGTCCTTCAGGACGTTTTCGGCTAGCTGCGATCGAGCACCGGCGGGCGAGCGAGGTCGAAATGCTTGAGCAGGTCCACCATGGCCTGCAGCCGCTTCACGCGATAGGCATCGACATCGAGGCCGGAATAATCGAGGAAGCCTGCGCCTGTCCGTAAGCCGATCCGGCCTTCATGCATGTTGCGCGAAATGACGTCCGGAGCGCGATAGCGGTCACTGCCGAGGGCGCTCTCGAGATAACGGCTCGCGTAATACAGAATGTCGCCGCCGCCCCAATCGATGAACTCGAGCAGCCCGAGCACAGCATAACGAAAGCCGAATCCGTAGCGGATTGCCTTGTCGATGTCCTCGGCGCTGGCGACGCCTTCTTCGACCATGCGCGCGGCTTCGTTCATTGCGAGTGCCTGGATGCGCGGAACGATGAAGCCGGGCGTGGCAGCGCAAACGACCGGCATCTTGCCGATACCTTCGAGCAGAGCCTTGACCTCATCGATGATGGCGGGGTCGGTGGCCTTGCCAGGCGAGACTTCCACCAGCGGGATCAGGTAGGCTGGATTGAGCCAGTGCACGTTGAGAAAGCGGCGGGGATTTTCGATTGCACCGGAGAGATCGTCGACGAGGATGGTCGATGTCGTCGATGCAATGATCGTATCAGGGCCGACTTGTTTTGAAGCCGCTCCCAGCACCTCGCGCTTGAGCTCGACGACCTCAGGTACTCCCTCGAACACGATTCCGGCGTTGGACAGAGCGGCGCTGCTTTGCGCGGCCGGCACCACTGAAACCCGCGCGATGAGCGGATCGACATCCGCCTCGGTCAGCAATCCAAGCTTCGATAGACTTGCAAATGTCTTCCTGACTTCGCCGAGGGCGTCGGCTTCCAGCTTGGCAAAATCATCCGCGGAACGGGCCTTGATGTCGATCATCGTGACCAAGTGCCCCGCATAGGCGAAAGCGACGGCGATGCCGCGCCCCATGCGACCGGCTCCAAGACAGGCAATGTTGGTGCGGCTGCTCATGGTCAGAACCCCTCACGAAGCAGGGTCTGCAATTCGGCCTTGTGAAGCTTGCCGAGCCCCAGTGTCTCCAATGTTCGGCCGCCCTTGGTAAAATCCTCGCCGCAAATTGCCCCGCCGATGGCAAGGAAAGCCTTGGCCAAAGGCGTGGCCGCGCCCGCCAGGCCTGCGGCAGAGACCAGCAGCGACAGTCCAAGTCGCAAATCCTCGCGCATATAGCGGTGTTCCTTCAGCACGATCCGCTCACGCCAGTCGCCGGAATCAGTCAGGCGATCATGTGACCCACGGCCATACATCCAGATCTCGCCTTCCTTCGCGTAATGATGAGCAAGGGGGAAATGCGGTGCGCCATATCCAAGCGCTTCGCGCACGGCCATGCGTTCGGCATCGAGCGCGTCAGTTACGCGTCGGATCGCGGCCTGCGTACCCTCTTTGTGAATATCCCACCGCTCGAAATGCTCGATCGGGCCTGCGTTCATCACGATCAGTGGTGGATGGATGATGCAGCCTGCATTCATCAGCGCGCCGGACAGCGCATCCCCGCACGGCTCGATCACATCAGGGAAGGCGCGTCCAATCACTTCAAGAGCGTGCGGTGCCTGATCGAGCGGGAATACGCCGACCGGCAGCCTCTTGGCGCGGATGGTGATCGCGACCTCGAACGGTCCGTGCTTGCGGGTGAGCCAGGGTAGCGTCCCTGTTTCGGCAAAGCTTGCCTTGGCACGATTGCCAGCATCCCTTGCAGCCTGAGCGAAGATCATCGAGCCAAACGTCGCAGGTGGCAGAAACACGACCTGACCGTCGCGCAGATGCGGTGCAAGCAGGCGAGCGATATCCTGCTGCGCAAAGGCGGGGGCAGGGCAGAGGATCAACTCGACTCCCTTGACCGCTTCCGCGATGTCAGTGGTTACCAGCGCCAGCTTCACATCGTGGTGGCCATTGTGATCCTTCACGAGAATGCGGGAGCCGGCGGCGCGGTGCGCTTCGACCTGCTCTGCGTCACGGCGCCAGAGTCGGACCTCATGGCCCGACAGCGCAAAATCGCCGGCCGCCGCGAAAGAGCCGTTTCCCCCACCCAGAACCGCAATTTTCAAGACGCTTCTCCTTGCGCACGCGACTGCGCATCAAGCTGCTTCAGCAGGAAGTGCTGGACCTTGCCCAGCGCCGTACGCGGCATGTCAGCGACGAAGATGATGTCACGTGGAACCTTGTAGCGGGCGAGCTGGACTTGAACGTGCGCTCTCAGCTCGTCCGCTTCGATCCGGCAGCCCGATCGCCGGATAACATAGGCAATCGGCACCTCGTCCCAGCGCGGGTCTGGCCTTCCGATCACGGCGCATTCGCTGACATCGGGATGCTCGAGCAGGACACGCTCGACCTCGGCGGGATAAACATTCTCGCCGCCTGAGATGATCATGTTCTTCTTGCGATCGCGGACCCAGAAATAGCCGTCTGAGTCGCACAGGCCGATGTCGCCGGTGCGATACCAGCCGTCATGCAGCGCCTCATGCGTGGCGTCCGCATTGCCCCAATATTCGAAAAAAACGTTGGGGCCGCGCACCGCGATCTCGCCCGGTGTGCCCGCTGGGGGCTCGTTGCCAGCTTGATCGATCACTTTCGCCTCGCAGCACAGGCCAGCGAGCCCGGTCGATCCCATGCGCGACAGGTCGCCGCCAAGGCGAGTATAGACTGCAATGGGGCAGGTTTCCGTCGAGCCGTAGACCTGGAGCACCGGCACGCCGCGCGAGACAAAGCGATCGATCAGATGTGGCGGCACAATCGTCGAGCCGGTGGCGACGGCCTTCAGCGACGAGAGATCAGTCGTGGCCCAGGCGGGGTGCTCGCTGACGGCCTGGATGATCGCGGGCACCATGACTGTTAGGGTCGGTCTTTCCCGTTCGATGGTTGCAAGCGCCGTATCGGGCGTAAATCGAGCGTGGATCGTGACGGTGGCACCAAGCTGAAGCGCCGCGGTCGTCTGAATGTTGAGTCCGCCGACATGGAAGAACGGCAGCACTGTCAGCACATGATCGTCCGACGTCATGTTGTGCATGTGCTGGCTCATGACGCCGTTCCAGAACAGCGCCTCCTGGCGGAGCACTGCCCCCTTCGGGCGTCCGGTCGTTCCCGATGTATAAACGATGAGCAGCGGGCAGGAGAGATCGGTGTGGGGATTCTGGCTGCCGCCGTCGCCGTGCGCCAGCAAGCTTTCGAATGTCGCGCCTCGGGGCGGTGTGAAGTCGAGGCCGACAACAGACGTCGTCGGTGTGAGTTCAGCAAGAACCTCCTCAAACGCCTGCTCGAGCACCAGCACCTTGGCGCCGGCATCGGTGAGGATGAAGAGCTGCTCGGCGACCGCCAGCCGCCAGTTCAGCGGCACCAGCATCGCGCCGAGCCGTGCGCAGGCGTAAAGCAGGACCAGGTAGTCCGGCCGGTTCAGGCTGAGGATCGCGACCCGGTCACCACGGCCAACACTGAATTCCTGCTTCAAAGCCGTGGCAGTTCGCTCGATACGATCGGCAAACGCCGCGTAGCTCAGCCGGTTGCCTTCAAAGGCAATGGCCGTCTTGTCTGGCGCGAACGCCGCGTTGCGATCGATCAGACTGCAGAGGTCCACCGTCAGTCGTCCGTTTCGCCAGCCTCGTACAGCGCCTCGCGGCCGATCCGGTCGAGGCACAGTTCGGCCGTCCAGGGCAGCATCAGCGACCCGCAGCGACTGTCGCGATAGATGCGCTCCAGCGGTAGCGAGCGCAGCATTGCCTGCCCTCCGCAGGTGCGGATTGCGAGCGCCGCGAGCTCATTGGCCCCCTCCATCACCGAATATTGCGCGGCATAGGCGCGCAGCACCTGTTCCTTGCTTGGATTGGCGCGTGCTTCGGTGACGGCCTGGAACCAGATCGCCTTGATCTGCTCCAGCTTGATTTGCATCTGCGCGACCGCGATCTGCTTGGTCGGGTACATCCGGCGCTTGACCGGCGGCATGCCCGGCACCTCGCCGCGCAAATAGCGTACGGTGAAATCATAAGCGGCTTGTGCGAGGCCCATATAGGTCGGTGACAGCGTCAGGAACATGTGCGGCCAGCGCATTGCCGCCTGAAAGTAGACGCCGCGCGGCATCAGCGCCGAGTCGTCCGGGACGAACACATCCTTGAACAGCAGCGTTCGCGAGACCGTGCCGCGCATGCCGAGCGGATCCCAGTCGCCAACGACCGAGACGCCTTGTGACTTCGCAGGAATAGCAAGGTAGAGCGTGTTGCGGCGCGAGGCCTTTTCGCCTTCCTCGATCTCGGTGCAGAGCACGCCGTAGTAATCAGCGTGGCCTGACAGCGATGCAAAGATCTTCTTGCCGTTGACGATCCAGCCGCCTTCGACCGGCTTTGCTTCGGTGCCGAAGGCAACTCCGCCTGCGGCCGCCGCGCCGCCCTCGGAGAAGGGCTGCGAATAGATCGCGCCGTCCTCGACGATGCGCTTGTAGTGAACGGCCCGTCGCTTTTCGTGTTCCGCGCGGGTCTCCGCGTCCATGTCGAGATCATCAGCCAGCGGCCCGGACCACAGTGTCGAGCAGACATGCATGTTCCACGTCAGCGCGGTCGCGCCGCAATAGCGACCGATCTCAGCGGCCGCCAAAGCATAAGTCTGATAGTTTGCGCCGAGCCCGCCGTGCTTCTTCGGCACGGCGATGCCAAGCAAGCCGACGCGATGCAGGTCGCGATAATTCTCGGTCGGGAACACAGCTTCCCGATCGTATTTCTCGGCGCGATCGGCGAACACGCTCTGGCCAATCTCCCGCGCCCGCGCGATGATGCCGGCTTGTTCGTCGCTCAGCCGGAACGCCACGGGATCGAAGATCGGCGCATCGAGCGCGACCTTGTCGGTGGTGCCAATAGTAGTCTTGCTGACCTGCATAGTCATTGCGCAGTCACCTGTGTTTTGCTGTGACGGAATCGACGAAGCTGCCGAGTGCCTTGTCGAAGGCATCAGGTCGCTCGAGGTTGGCGAGATGGCCGACGCCGGGCAGTTCGACATATTCGGCAGATGGGATGTAGGTCGCTGTCTTCGCCATCATCGGCGCGGGGGCATTGTTGTCCTTGGAGCCGGACAGGAGCAGAGTCGGGACAGAAATGTCTTTGAGCGTGCTGCGCTGGTCGAACCCAATCAGCGCCAGCATCATGGCGCGATAGCTTGCCTCGGGAACGCTTCCCATGCACTCGCGTGCGAGCTCCATTCCATTCGGATCAGGGTCGTCACCAACAAGCTCTTTCACCAGGGACGGCGCCAGTGATTTCATTGTCTCGCCGCGATCGAGTGGACCTAGACGGGCTGCGATGAACGACTTCTGCCAGTCGCCATCGGCCTTGCCGAAAGCGGGGCTGGTCTGGGCTAGGACGACCGCGCGTGCCAGCTTTGGTGATTGCACCAGCCATTTCTGAACGATCATGCCGCCGATGGAATGGCCGACCAGAATAGGTTTGGTTGCGCCGAGCTGTTCGATGAATTGCTGAAGCGCATCGGCCAGGGCAGTGATGCTGACGTTGGGCAGCGGTGCTGATCCACCATAACCCGGCATGTCCCACGCGATGGCACGAAATCGATTGCCGAATGTGGCAAGCTGCTGCCGCCAAGCCCGGGCGGCACCGCCGATGCCATGCAGGAAGATCAGGGACGTTGCGCCTGGATTGCCCGCGGCTTCATAGGCGAAGCGTCCATCCCTTGTTATCATCGGCGCAGGCTCCGACACGCAACATCCTTTTGCTTGGCCCTGCGATGCTAACAGGCCTGCGGGCGATGGGAAGAGATAATTTTATACTTAAAGCAATTTTCGGGCCGTCTTTTGCGCAGTGGCGTTCGCGACTTCGATCGGCGCTTTCGTTGCAAAAGTTTGAGGGTTAAAATATATCGGAATGGCGATCAGCAGATCTTGAGGGAGCCAGCGCATGTCCGGATTGCCGCATTCGCCGCACGCGTTGGTGACCGGTGGCGGGCGCGGCATTGGCCGCGCGATTGCGGCGGCTCTTGTCGGTGGCGGTGCCACGGTCACGGTGCTTGGCCGGAACGCCTCTGTTCTCGACGACGCGGTCAAAGCAGGTGCCGCGCATTTTTCGACAGTCGCTGACGTTTCGGATGAAGCCGCTCTCAAGACCGCCATTGCAGCGGCGCATGCGCGAAAGCCGGTCGATATCCTGATTGCCAATGCCGGCAGCGCCGAATCCGCGCCTTTTGCGAGATCGGACAGTGCTCTTTTTGCGCGCATGATGGACGTCAATTTCATGGGCGTTGTCCATGCCATCAGCGCTGTGTTACCCGGGATGAAGGATCGTCCCTATGGACGCATCGTCGCGATTGCATCGACGGCCGGGCTCAAGGGGTATGCTTACGTGAGCGCGTACACGGCTGCCAAGCATGCTGTAGTCGGTCTCGTGCGCTCGCTCGCGCTTGAGATGGCCGGCAGCAACGTGACCGTGAACGCGGTTTGCCCGGGGTTCACCGATACGGATCTCGTTGCTGGCAGTATCGACACCATCATGAAGAAGACCGGGCGAACCCGCGAGCAGGCGATCGCCGAACTCGCAAAGCACAATCCGCAGGGGCGCCTGATCACGCCGCAGGAAGTGGCAAATGCGGTGCTTTGGTTGTGCAGCCAGGACGCTGGTGCGATCACGGGGCAGGCGATTGCAGTCGCCGGTGGCGAAATCTAGCGTGCATGGCGTAGGTACGGAAATAAGAAGCTAAGGAGATCGTATGAGCAGACCAGCCAATTCCGTCACCGTGCCGCTAGCGGACTATTCCCCGCAGCACTTCCTGCTGGCCGTGGTCGACGGCGTTGCCACTGTGACGCTCAATCGGCCGGAGCGGAAGAATCCGCTGACATTCGAGAGCTATCGCGAGCTCACGGACTTTTTCCGTGCTTGCGCGTTTGACGACGCGGTCAAATCGATCGTCGTCACCGGCGCCGGCGGCAACTTCTCGTCCGGCGGCGACGTGTTCGAGATCATCGGCCCGCTCGTCAAAATGGACACCAAGGGGCTGACGGCGTTCACGCGGATGACAGGCGATCTCGTCAAGGCGATGCGGGCGTGTCCGCAGCCGATCGTGGCCGCGGTCGAGGGCATTTGTGCCGGCGCCGGCGCGATCATCGCGATGGCGTCCGACATGCGGCTCGCCGCAAGCGGCGCCAAGGTGGCGTTCCTGTTCAACAAGGTTGGTCTTGGCGGCTGTGACATGGGCGCCTGCGCGATCCTGCCGCGGATCATCGGCCAGTCCCGCGCCTCCGAGTTGCTCTACACCGGTCGGTTCATGACCGCGGAAGAGGGCGAGCGTTGGGGCTTCTTCAGCCGGATCGTCACGCCGGAGCAGGTGCTGCCCCAGGCGCAGTTGCTGGCCAAGCACGTCGCGGAGGGGCCGACCTTCGGCAACACCATGACCAAGCGGATGCTGGCCATGGAATGGGCGATGTCGGTGGAAGAAGCGATCGAGGCGGAGGCTGTTGCCCAGGCGCTGTGCATGACGACGGCCGATTTCGAGCGCGCATTCCAGGCATTTGCCAACAAGGTCAAGCCTGTTTTCAGGGGGGACTGAGCGCCTTTCCTGCGGGAAGGCCTGTGACGGGGACTTGCGCGAAATTATTTTAGGCTTAAAATAGTTTTCGTGGCCGGGTGAATTGGCGAGGCTCCCATGAAAGTCGCGATCATCGGTGGTGGACCTGCGGGTCTCTACGCAGCGATCCTGCTCAAGAAGCAGCGTCCAAGCGCCGATATCACCGTGTATGAGCGTAACCGCGCCGACGACACCTTTGGTTTCGGCGTGGTGTTCTCGGACGCCACGCTCGACAATTTCGAGAAGCACGACCTTCCGAGCTATCGCCGCATCACCCAGGAATTCGCCTACTGGGATGACATCGCCGTGCATTTTCGCGGCACGGTGCACCGGGTTGGCGGCAACGGTTTTTGTGGTTGCTCGCGGCAGAAGTTGCTCCTGATCCTGCAGGAGCGAGCACGTGAGCTTGGCGTCAGTCTGCATTTCGAGGTCGATATCGACGATGAATCTCGATTTGCCGATGCCGATCTCATTTTGTTGGCGGACGGCGTCAATAGCCGCTTCAGAGAGAAGCACGTCGAACACTTCCAGCCCGAAATTGACCTTCGCACCAACAAGTTTACCTGGATGGGCTCGACCAAGCCCCTCGACGCCTTCACATTCGTGTTCCAGGAGACCGAGTGGGGGCCGTTCATCGCCCACGCCTATCAGTACGAGGTCGGGCACTCGACCTGGATCTTCGAGACCGATCCGGAGACGTTCGAGCGGGCGGGGCTGACGGGTCTGAACGAGGCTCAGTCCGCCGCGCGGATGGCTGAGATCTTTGGCTGGTTCCTCGACGGGCACAAGCTGCTGACGAACCGTTCGATGTGGCGCAACTTCCCGATGATCCGCAGCAAGCGCTGGGTCAAGGACAACATGGTCCTGCTCGGCGACGCCAAGGCGAGCGCGCATTTCTCGATCGGATCTGGCACCAAGCTTGCGATGGAAGATGCGATCGCACTGGCCGAGGCCATGGCGAAGGCGCCCGACATCAAGGCTGCGCTTAATCTTTATGAGCACGGTCGCCGCGAGGAAGTCGAAAAGACGCAGCATGCCGCCGACGTCTCGCTGGTCTGGTTCGAGCATGTCGACCGCTTCTGGGATTTCGACCCCGTGCAGTTTGCCTTCGGCGTGATGACCCGTTCGAAAGCGATCACCTACGACAATCTCAAGCTCCGCGCCCCCGATTTCGTCGCGGAGGTGGAAAAGTCATTTGCGAAGCAGGTGCGCAGCAACGGCTTCGACGTCAGCACCGACAAGCCGATGGTGCCGCTGTTCCAGCCGTTCCGTCTGCGCGAGATGGAGGTCGCCAACCGCGCAGTGGTGTCGCCGATGTGCATGTACTCGGCGAAAGAGGGCGTTCCCGGTGACTTTCACCTCGTCCATTACGGTTCGCGCGCGATCGGCGGCGCCGGTCTGATCTTCACGGAGATGACCTGCGTCAGCCGCGAGGCGCGGATTACGCCCGGCTGCGCCGGTTTGTGGAATGACGAGCAGGAAACCGCGTGGCGGCGCATCGTCGATTTCGTCCATGGCAACTCCGCCGCAAAGATCTGTCTGCAACTCGGGCATGCCGGCCGCAAGGGCGCGACCAAGTTGATGTGGGATGGCATCGACCGCCCACTGGACGAAGGCGGCTGGGACGTGGTTTCGGCATCACCGCTGCCCTATTTCCCCGACAGTCAGGTCCCGCGCGAGCTCGACCGCGCCGGCATGAATGCGGTCAGAGACTCCTTCGTCGTAGCGGCCGAGCGCGGCGAGCGCTGCGGCTTCGATATGCTTGAGCTGCACTGTGCCCACGGCTATCTCCTTGCGAGCTTCATCTCCCCGCTGACAAACACCCGCACGGATGAGTATGGCGGTTCGCTGCAAAACCGTCTGCGCTTCCCGCTCGAGATCTTCGAGGCATTGCGGGCTGCATGGCCGAAGCACAAGCCGATGTCGGTGCGCATCTCGGCAACCGACTGGGCTGATGGCGGCATCACCGGTGACGACGCGGTGGCGATCGCGCGGGCCTTCGCCGAGGCCGGCGTTGATCTCGTCGATGTCTCGACCGGGCAGACCGTCCGCGATGCGCAGCCGATCTATGGACGCATGTTTCAGACGCCGTTCTCGGACCAGGTCCGCAACGAGGCACGCGTGGCCACCATGTGCGTCGGCAACATTACGACCGCGGACCAGGCCAACACCATTTTGGCGGCCGGCCGGGCCGACCTCGTCGCCCTCGGTCGGCCGCATCTGGTCGACCCGTTCTTCACCATGAAAGCGGCGGCCTGGTATGGCGCCGACGACGCGTTCTGCCCGCCCCAATATCTGCCCGGAAAGGACCAGATTTTCCGCAATAGCGTGCGCGATCGGCAGGATCTCGAAGAGCTGAGAATTAAGGCTAAGCCAAAGACCCGGGCCGAGCTCAAGGCGGAGGCGACAAAGCCGCTTGCGGCGGAGTAACCGCCCGTGCGACGTTAACCCATTGCCTGGTGTGTTTTGAGTGGAGTTGAGGGCGATGAAGGCGATTATCGTCGGTGGCGGTATCGGTGGTCTCACCACGGCTTTGATGCTGCGGGCGCGCGGCATTGGCTGCGAGATATTCGAGCAGTCCGATACGATCCGCGAGCTCGGCGTGGGCATCAATACGCTGCCGCATGCGATGCGCGAGCTCGCCAGCCTTGGCTTGCTGCAAAAGCTCGACGACGTCGCGATCCGCACGGACCAACTCTACTACCTCAACCGCCATGGCCAGGAGGTCTGGCGCGAAGCCCGTGGCGTGGACGCCGGCCATGACGTGCCGCAATTCTCGATCCACCGCGGTCGCCTCCAGGGCGTCATCCATCGCGCTGTCGAGGAGCGGCTTGGACCCGAAGCCATTCACACCGGCTGTCGGCTTGGTGCGTTCACGCAGGACGAGGGCGGTGTTACCGCGTACTTCTTCGATCGCGCCGGCGCGCACATCCACACGGCGCGCGGTGATATCCTCATCGGCGCTGACGGCATCCATTCACGCGTGCGCGACACGCTGTTCCCGAACGAAGGGCCGCCGTGCTGGAACGGCCTGATGTTGTGGCGCGGTGCGCGCGATTGGCCGCTTTTCCTGACCGGAAAATCGATGATCGTCGCCGGCGGCCTCAACGCCAAGGTGGTGGTCTATCCAATCGCCGAGGGCTCGAGCCCGGCGAGCCGCCTCACCAATTGGGCGGTGCTGGTGAAGATCGGCGAGGGCAATGCTCCTCCGCCGCGGAAAGAGGATTGGTCACGGCCGGGCCGACGCGAAGAGCTGATGCCGCATGTCGCGCGCTTCTCGGTTCCTTATATCGATGTGAAGAGCCTGATCTCGGCGACGCCCGAGTTCTACGAATATCCGACCTGCGATCGCGATCCCTTGCCCTATTGGTCGTCTGGGCGCGTTACGCTGCTCGGTGATGCCGCGCATCCAATGTATCCAGTTGGTTCGAACGGCGCGTCGCAGGCTATCCTGGATGCGCGCTGCCTTGCCGACGCGCTGGCGCGTGCCGAGCATCCGCGTCAGGCGTTGATGGAATATGAAAAGAAGCGCCTGCCGATGACGGCGGACATCGTCCGCTCCAATCGTCGTGGTGGCCCCGAGGGCGTCATCGACGCCGTCGAGCAGCTTGCGCCCGACGGCTTCGACAATGTCGACAACGTGCTGAGCTATTCCCAGCGCGAGGCGATCGTGCGTGGCTATGCCACCAAGGCCGGCTTCGCCGCAGTCCCGGGACTTGCGGCGGTGCGCGCCTGAATCGGCTTCTAGCCGGCGCCGGGAGGCGGCGGCAGGAAGTGGATGTTGAACTCAGCGGCCATCGCCACCACGTCCTCCGGCTTCTGTTCCTTCATGTTGTGAAGGCCCCAGAACAGGTCGAACAGTTTCTTGGTCGGTGACACCCAGAACAGCACCTTTGCGGTCTGATCCGACTTGTTGAAGATGCCGTGCGGCACACCCATGCCGAGCCGGATCAGATCGCCGGGTGTTGCCTGCGCCTCCGAATTGCCGAGCATGAAGTCGAGCTTGCCCTCCAGCATATAGAGATATTCGTCCTGATCCGGATGAATATGTGGTGGTACGAACGTGCCCGGCGGCAGCGTCGCGTGCCAGGAGAAGCTGTTCTCGGTGTTACTCTTCGGCACATAGGTCTGGCCGAGGATGTTCCAGGAAATCCCCTGGATGCCCTCATTGGCCCGCGTGATGCCGGTGATTTCGCTCTTCATTGCAGTCCTCCCTTAACGCGACGCGCAGTCTTAGTTCGCCTTGCAGTCCTTGGCATAGCGGTCGCCGTAGTTCTCGAAAACCTTTTGAACGATCTCGGTCTGGAACTTGCCGTCCGAACGCTTGGCGACCTTGGTCAGGTAGAAATCCTGGATCGGATAGCCATTGGTGTTGAACTTGAACGAACCTCGCAGCGACGTGAAGTCTGCCTTTTTCAGGGCCGCGCCCACCGCGTCCTTGTTGGAGAGGTCGCCCTTCACGCCCTTGACGGCGCTGTCGATCAGCATCGCGGCGTCATACGCCTGGAAGGCGTAAGTGCCGGGCACGCTGTTATAGGCGGCCTCATAGGCGGCAACGAACTTCTTGTTCTGGGGATTGTCGAGATTGGGCGCCCAATTCGCGCCGCCGAACATGCCGACAGCTGCGTCCTGCTGCGCCGGCAGGGTCGATTCATCCACGGTGAAGGCCGACAGCACCGGAATGGTGTCGGTGAGGCCAGCCTGCTTGTACTGCTTGACGAGATTGACGCCGAGGCCGCCCGGCATGAACGTGAACAATGCATCGGGCTTCTGCGCGGAGATCTTCGACAACTCCGGCTGGAAATCCAGCGTGTTCAGCGGCATGTAGGATTCTTCGACGATCTCGCCCTTGTAGTCGAGCTTGAACCCGGCAACCGAGTCCTTGCCGGCCTGATAGTTCGGCACCATCAGATACATCCGCTTGTAGCCGCGATCCTGCGCGACTTTGCCGAGGATCTCGTGGACCTGGTCGTTCTGATACGAGGTCACATAGAAGAACGGATTGCAGTCCTTGCCAGCAAAGGTTGACGGACCGGCGTTGGGACTAATCAGGAAGGTCTTTGATTCCGTGACCGGCCGGTGGATCGCCTGGAGGATGTTGGAGAAAATAGGTCCGACCACGAAGTCGACCTTGTCGCGTTCCAGAAGACCCTTGACTTTGGTCACTGCGGCGTCGGGCTTCAACTCGTCGTCAACAACGACAACCTCGACATCGCGGCCGCCCATCTTGTTGCCGAGATCCTTGACCGCGAGCGCAAAGCCGTCGCGGACCTGCTGGCCAAGCGCGGCGGCGGGGCCCGACAAGGTCACGATCACACCCAGCTTGATCTTCTCCTGGGCGAGGGCAGGGCTCATCGCGGTGCCAAGCAGCAACGCGGCTGCAGTCAAAGTTATTGTCGTCTTCATGATCGATCCCCCCGTGACATCAGGGCTTGCGTTGCAAGCCGCGTACTCTGATCCAAGCTTATGCCGATGAGGGCTGCCGCGGCAAGCAAGCTCGCGGCCTCACCATCTCGCGGGCAGCGGCGCATGCAAGCGGCGCGCCAATTATTTGAAGCCTAAAGAAATTTGCGTGTGGTCGATTGTTGCAGCTTTGGGCTTGCAGGCAGCGCCGATTTATTTGAAGCTCAAAATGTTGGGGAATCCGAACCGGCGGCGGTGCCGGGCGCGAGTGATTGCATCGAGATGCTTGATTCCGAGACCAAGGCCACGGAAACTCCGGAGGATCACGCTGACGAGCTTCGGCTGTGGCTGCGCCTGCTCACCTGCACGACCCTGATCGAGGGCGAGGTCCGCGGCCGTTTGCGGGAGCGCTTCGACGTGACGTTGCCCCGTTTCGACCTGATGGCGCAGCTCGACAAGGCGCCTGACGGCATGACGCTGTCGGATGTCTCCAAGCGCATGATGGTGTCCAATGGCAACGTCACCGGCCTCGTCGAACGCCTCGTGGAATCCGGACATCTCGACCGCCGCACCTCGGAAACCGATCGTCGCGTCCAGGTGATCCGCCTCACAAAGCTTGGTCGTGCCGAGTTTCGTCGGATGGCCTCGGAACACGAAACCTGGATCGCAGATCTCTTCGCCGATCTGACGCCGAAGGACGTGCGCGAACTGATGCGCCTCCTGGCCAAGACCAAGGCGTCGGCGCAGAAATCGGCCGCCCGCCGCCGGCCCTGAGTCCGCGGGACGGGTCGTCCCAATCCCTTTTGCCGCAGGAAAATGCATGGGATGCCCAAAATCCGCTATTGCGCGAAATTGTTTTAAGCCTAAAATGTTTTCCAGTGAGTGCTGCCGGGTGCTTTCCATGCGCAAAGGAGCGTGCGATGGCCAACGCCGCCAAGATTCAAATCACGGGCTCGCATGACGGCAATGTCGCGACGGCCCATGTCGATCTATTTGCGCGGCAGCATCTGCCGCCGCCTGAGCTCTGGCCGGAGTTCATCTTCACGCGGCCGGAGTTGCGCTATCCGTCGCGACTGAACTGCGTCAGCTACTTTCTCGACCGTTGGGTCGAGCAGGGGCACGGCGATGCGCCTTGCGTCGTCAGCCCCGCCGTCAGCTACACCTATCGCGAGCTGCAAGCGCTGGTGAACCGCATCGCCAATGTGCTGGTCGGTAAGCTAGGTCTCGTCACCGGCGGACGCGTGATGCTGCGCTCCGCCAACAGCCCAATGATGGTCGCGACCTATCTTGCCGTGATCAAGGCCGGCGGCATTTGCGTCGCAACGATGCCGTTGCTGCGCGCCAAGGAGCTGTCCTATCCGATTCAGAAAGCGGAGATCACGCTGGCCCTCTGCGACGGGAAGCTCTCCGACGAGATGGAGAAGGCGAAGCAAGCCGCGCCCGGTCTCAAGCACGTGGTCTATTGGGGTAATGGCGCGTCCGACTCGCTCGAGGCGCTGATCGCGGATGCGAGTCCTGAATTTGCGGCGGTTGATACTGCTTCCGACGACATCTGCTTGATCGCGTTCACGTCAGGAACGACCGGCGATCCCAAGGGCACCATGCATTTCCATCGGGACATGCTCGCAGTGTGTGATGGTTACGCGCGCAATATTTTGCGGGCCGAACAGAAGGATCGTTTCATCGGTTCGGCGCCACTCGCCTTTACCTTCGGTTTTGGCGGCGTGCTGTTTCCGATGCACATTGGTGCCTCTTTCGTCGTGCTGGAGAAGACGACGCCCGATGACATCCTGACGGCGATCGAGCAGTACAAGACCACAGTCTGCTTTACGGCGCCGACCGCCTATCGCGCGATGATCGGCAAACTTCCGGGCCGCGACATTTCTTCGCTCCGAAAGTGTGTGTCGGCTGGCGAGACGCTGCCCAAGCCGACATTCGAGGCCTGGCTCAAGGCCACCGGCATCAAGCTGATGGATGGCATCGGTTCGACCGAGCTGCTTCACATCTTCATCAGCGCGACCGAGGACGAAATTCGTCCTGGTGCGACCGGCAAGCCCGTGCCCGGCTATGAGGCAAAGATTGTCGATGATGACGGCAATGATCTGCCGCCGGGCACAATGGGGAAGCTCGCGGTGCGCGGGCCCACCGGCTGTCGCTATCTCGCCGACGAGCGGCAGCGCAAATACGTCCAGAACGGCTGGAACGTCACCGGCGATACCTATCTGATGGATAGTGACGGTTACTTCTGGTATCAGTCGCGTTCCGACGACATGATCGTATCATCCGGCTACAATATCGCGGGCACGGATGTGGAAGCGGCGTTGCTCACGCATCCGTCCGTCGCTGAGTGCGGTGTCGTTGCCGCGCCGGACGAGGCACGCGGGATGATCGTGAAGGCCTATGTCATTGTCGCACCCGGCGTGACGCCAGATGCCCAGCTTGCAGCCGAACTGCAGGAGCATGTCAAGCGTGAGATCGCGCCCTACAAATATCCGCGCGCGATCGAATTCGTGACGCAGTTGCCGAAGACCGAGACCGGCAAATTGAAGCGCTTTGCCTTGCGGCAATTGGCGCAGGCGGCGGCGACGTCCTCGGGCGTCGCGGCAGAATGAGATGAGGATCGAGAATTGTCCGTGACGACGCCGAAAGGCCCACAGCTCGCAGTGTTGCCGACCGCGGAGGATGACGCCACCCCTAGGGCGCAGGTGCTGCAGCCCTCCGGGTGGCCGATGCCGAAAGGCTATGCCAACGGCATGGCCGCCGAGGGACGTATCGTCGTCACCGGTGGTGTGATCGGTTGGGATGCCGAGGAACGGCTCGCTGACGGCTTTGTCGCGCAGGTGCGCCAGACGCTGAGCAATATCGCTGAGATCTTGGCTGAGGCCGGCGCCCGGCCGGAACACCTGGTGCGTCTGACCTGGTACGTCGTCGACATGGAAGAATATCTGACGAACCTGAAGGAGCTCGGCAGGATCTATCGTACCATCTTCGGTGCACACTATCCGGCGATGGCGCTGGTCCAGGTCGTTCGTCTCGTGGAGAAGGCGGCGCGCGTCGAGATCGAAGCCACCGCCGTTATCCCACGCTGAGAAGTATTCAGCTCGCCTTTATTCAGCTCGCCTTGGAGAGATTCTCGTCCTCGGGTGAGTTGAGATATACGCCGGACATGGTGTCGACCCAACACAGATGGTCGTGCACCTTCTTGACGCCTTCGACATTCTCGGCGGCAACGATCGCCGCCTGCCGCGAGCGCTCCTCGGTGATGACGCCGCTGAGGTGAACAATACCGTCGCGCACGATGACGTTAAGCCCGAAAGGACACCAGTCGTTTTTCTCCATGGCATCGATGATGCGGCCGCGGATGTGATCGTCGTCGGCGGTCGGGTCCGCTACTTCACGGGCGAGGCCGGCCACCGCCTGTAACAAGTTGGCGCGTGACACGATGCCGACGACCTTGTCGCCGCGGACCACCGGCAGGCGCTTGACGTTGTTCCGCTCCATCAGGTCGACGATCTCGGCGAGCGCGGTGTCCTCGGTGATGGTCACCGGCTCGGCGGTCATGACTTCCGAGACCTTGCGGCCATGCTCATGAACGAAGTCGCTGGCCGATTTACCGGAGCCGAGGATGAACCGCAGCCAGCGACCGCGCTTGCGTCCGGTGCCGATCTCGCTGCGGCGGATGAAGTCGCCCTCGGAGACCACGCCGACCAGCTTGCCGCTGTCGTCGACGACGGTGAGGCCGCTGACGTGACGCTTCAACATGATGTTCGCTGCCTCGACGATGCTGGTGTCGGGCGTAACCGAGATGACCGACCGGGTCATGATTTGGTGGGCGCGCATGGAATGCTCCGCTGGCTTGTCTGAATTTCGTTAGGGGATTTCTAGATCAGGTTCCGTGGTCAGGATTGACGTAAGTCAAGCGGATGAGGTCGGTCCCTCCCCGTAAGGCTATTGTGCTCGGCCTCTGGAATTGATGCAGCTCAACATCCCTGGTTTGGCTGGCCATATCGTGCCGCTTACAAACCAAATGTGAGCGGGAATCTTTGGCCATGACTGTCGTGCACATCCTTCCCCGGACGGAAGAGCCGGTGTTGCCGGCGTTCCCCGTCGAACCGGTTGCGGGGGTCGTTCCCGTGGCGAAAAGTAGCGAACCGATCGCTGAGAAGCCGGTCTCGGAACCCTATCTTTTCGATCGCTCGTTCCACGCGATGCTGGCGCGGTTCACGAGCGGGATTTCGCCGGCGGCGTTGCTGCTGGCCTGGCTCGATTGGAGTTCCCACCTGGCCGCAGCGCCACAGCGTCGGGCGGAGATTACAAACGACATCCTTCGCGACGCCGGCCGCTTCCTCGAGGCCGCGGTGCACGCGATGTCACCGGGCCAAAACCCGTGGTCCGTGATCAAGCCTGACGCGCGGGACCGCCGCTTCAGGGAATCACAATGGGAGACCGCGCCGTTCAATTTGTTCGCACAGGGATTCCTGCTCGGAGAGCGCTGGTGGCACGAGGCCACGACAGGAGTGCGCGGTGTCTCGCGCGCGAACGAAGCCATCGTAGAGTTCTCGGTACGCCAGATGCTCGACATGCTGGCGCCGTCGAACTTTGCGATGACGAACCCGGAGGTGCTGGAGAAGGCTTTTCAGAGCGGCGGCGAGAACTTCGTCTTCGGCTGGCAGAACTGGTACGGCGACTTGACGCGGATGCTCTCACTCGCGAAGCCCGCGGGGAATGAACAGTTTGTCGTTGGCAGGACGGTTGCGGCCTCGCCTGGCAAGGTCGTCTACCGCAATGATCTGATCGAGCTGATCCAGTATTATCCGACGACCGCGAAGGTCCGGCCCGAGCCGATCTTGATCGTGCCGGCGTGGATCATGAAATACTATATCCTCGACCTGTCACCGCGGAATTCACTGGTCAAATATCTCACCGAGCAGGGCTTTACCGTCTTCGCAATCTCCTGGCGCAATCCGGACGCCAGGGATCGCGA
>JAEWHT010000454.1 GCA_023387695.1 Pseudomonadota bacterium
GGGCTTCTTCGTGAAACCGCTATCCGTGGTCGCGATGGGCTTCACCGAAGACCCGATGCTGGGCCTGTCCTGCGACGGTTTCTCGGGCAGCGCCACCGCCAAGCTCGAGACGACGTCCTTCGTCGTGCGTACGGCCGCGCTGCGCTGAGGCAAGCGGTCTATCGCGCCTTCCTGGCCCGCTTATCCAGGTGATATGTCAGCGCCAGCGACAGGCAGACTGACAACTCCTGCTTCGCCAGCTTGCCCGACAGGGGCAACAACAATGCCCTCGTCTCCCGATATTCGAACTGATCGGGAAAGCGCTCGCGAAAATTGTCGACGAGCGTCGTCTTGCAGTTGAACAGAATGGCGGCCTGCTCGGAGTCCTTGAGGCGACCGAGACGGATCGTCGAACCACTTCCGGTCTCATCGGTCAGGTAAGCAGGCTCGCCCCATTTCAGCGTCTCGGTGAGCCGGCCGACATTGTCGTGCTTCGCAGCAGTCGCGAAGATCAGGTCGCGCACCTGGAGCAGCCGCTTGCCGATCGGCGCTGGAAGAGCGCCGAAGGCACGGTTGACGTCACGCGGCAGCGGCGGTGCAGTCACAGATGTCTCCGTTCACAAACGAAGTGCAACAGCCGCGATTTGTAGCCTGATCGATGTCCGAGGCGCAAAGGCCTCAGAGCATTCCCAGCGCCTGCATGTAGGTCTCGAGAATCGTCTCGGCCTCGGCGCGCTCGTTGGGGTCCTGCTTGCGCAGGCGCACGATGGTGCGCAGCGCCTTGACGTCGTAACCGTTGCCCTTGCTCTCAGCATAGACGTCACGGATGTCGTCGGAGATCGCCTTCTTCTCTTCCTCCAGCCGCTCGATGCGCTCGATGATGGATTTGAGCTGGTCCTTGGCAAATTTCGTCGCGGGCTCGTCGTCGCGGGCGGCGGCGGAGGTGGCCATCTTGATACTCCCAATGGAACTGGCAAAACGAGGTGACGCCGGTATCGTCACCGCGCGCGCTGGCTAGACCCTTAGGGTTCGCGCATCCCGCGTTCAAGCAAGCATCTCGCTCGTCCACAGCGCGCCCACACCTTCCTGCAGGAGGGCAAAGAAAGCTGTTGTGTGGTGCGACTCAAGCCGCACCACCGGGCGATCCCGTTAGTGGTTGTGGGGATGGACCTTCTTCATCGCCTCGATCTGCTCGGGCGTGGCCGTGCCCTGGTGCTTCGCCTTCCAGGTCTCGTAGGGCATGCCATAGACGGCCTCCCGGCTCTCGTCCTTGCTCAACGTGACGCCTTGGGCGTCGGCGGCGTCCTTGAGCCAATTGGAGAGGCAGTTGCGGCAGAAGCCGGCCAGATTCATCAGGTCGATGTTCTGGACGTCGTTCCGCGTCTTCAGATGATCGACCAGACGCCGGAAAGCGGCGGCCTCGAGCTCCGTTCTGGTTTTGTCGTCGATTGCCATGGCTGGACCTCTCGGCTTTGTCCCTGATCGTGGTCACCCTTACGGGATCAGGTGGGGTCCTGTCACAGATTTTGCCATATCGCGGCGCAAAGGGCCCCTGAGCCGACAAATCGGCAGTTCCCGGCCTCTACGCCAAACCGTCAATCATCTGGTATACGTTCCGCGACAATGATCGCCGAATCTCCCCGCTCCCCCCTTCGCCTGCTCGCCCGGTTGGTCCCGGTGCTGGCGGTTGCCCTGTTTTGCATGTGGGCCAGCCCGGCCTCGGCCGATTTCCGGCTCTGCAACAACACCTCGAGCCGGGTTGGTATCGCGCTCGGCTACAAGGACGCCGACGGCTGGACCACCGAAGGCTGGTGGAACATCTCGTCCCGCTCCTGCGAGACGCTGCTGCGGGGAACGCTGGTCGCCCGCTATTATTACATCTACGCGATCGACTATGACCGCGGCGGCGAATGGTCGGGGCAGGCCTTCATGTGCTCGCGCGACAAGGAATTCACCATCCGCGGTACCGAAGACTGCCTCGCGCGCGGCTATGATCGGACCGGCTATTTCGAGGTCGACACTGGCGAGCAGCGGGCCTGGACGGTGCAGCTCACCGACGCCAACGAGCAGCCCTCAGCGCAGCAACGTGTCCCCGGAATGCCCGGCCCTGTAGGCCCTGGTGGCGGCGTTCCGGGTTTGCCCAATGGTCCGCCCGGTGGTACGCCCCCCGCCGGCCCCGGCCTCCCGCCAGCCCCCTCGCCACCGTCTGGAAATAAGCCATGAGGCGTCTTCGCCGTATCAAGATTCTCGCGACCTTGGGACCTGCGTCTTCGGACCTCGCGATGATCCGCCGCCTGTTCGAGGCTGGTGCCGACGTGTTCCGCATCAATATGAGCCACACCCCGCATGACAAGATGCGGGAGCTGGTGGCGACGATCCGCAATGTCGAGTCGAGCTACGGCCGTCCGATCGGCATCCTGGTCGACCTCCAGGGTCCGAAGCTCCGGCTGGGCGCCTTCGCGGAAGGCTCGGTCCAGCTCCAGAACGGCCAGACCTTCACGCTCGATTCCGACAAGACGCCGGGCGATGCCACGCGCGTCAATCTTCCCCATCCGGAGATCCTGGCCGCACTGCGGCCCGGCCACGCGCTGCTGCTCGACGACGGCAAGGTGCGCCTGATCGCGGAAGAGACGTCCAAGGAGCACGCCGTGACGCGCGTCGTGGTCGGCGGCAAGATGTCCGACCGCAAGGGCGTCAGCCTTCCGGATACGGACCTGCCGGTCTCGGCGATGACGCCGAAGGACCGCGCCGATCTCGAGGCCGCGCTCGTGACCGGCGTCGACTGGATCGCGCTGTCCTTCGTGCAGCGCGCCGACGACGTCATCGAGGCCAAGAAGATGATCCGAGGCCGCGCTGCGGTCATGGCCAAGATCGAGAAGCCGCAAGCGATCGACCGCCTTGCCGACATCATCGAGGCCTCCGACGCGCTGATGGTGGCGCGCGGCGACCTCGGCGTCGAACTGCCGCTCGAGCGCGTGCCTAGCCTCCAGAAACAGATGACGCGCATGGCGCGCCGCGCCGGCAAGCCGGTGGTGGTCGCGACCCAAATGCTGGAATCGATGATCCAGTCGCCGGTGCCGACCCGCGCCGAAGTCTCAGACGTCGCCACCGCCGTCTACGAGGGCGCCGACGCTATCATGCTGTCGGCGGAATCGGCGGCCGGCAAATTCCCGGTTGAGGCGGTCTCGACCATGAACCGCATCGGCGAGGAGGTCGAGCGCGACCCGACCTACCGTTCGGTGATCACCGCTCAGCGTCCCGCCCCTGAAGCGACTCCAGGCGATGCCATCGCCGACGCCGCACGGCAGATCGCCGAGACGCTCGACCTGCCTGCTCTGATCTGCTGGACCAGCTCCGGCTCGACTGCCGTGCGCGTGGCGCGCGAGCGGCCCAAGCCGCCGGTCGTGGCGATCACGCCAAACATCCAGGCCGGCCGCCGGCTTGCGGTGGTCTGGGGCGTGCACTGCGTGGTGGCGGAGGATGCACGCGACCAGGACGACATGGTGAGCCGCGCCGGCCAGATCGCCTTCCGCGACGGCTTCGTCCGCGCTGGCCAGCGCGTGATCATCGTCGCCGGCGTGCCGCTCGGCATTCCCGGCAGCACCAACATGGTGCGCATCGCCTCTGTTGGCCCCGAGGGCGACGCCGACCTGTGAGGTGGCCGGCAGGCCGCCAACCAAAACTCGAAAACAACCCCATGCACAGTAGCAGTAGTCGGGTTGGTCGCGTTCAGCGCTTGGTCTTGGGAATTACAGTCTTGGGGGTCACCGTCTTGGGGATCACCATCCTGCCCCGTGAAGCAATGCCGCCCCATTCGGAGGACCAGCTGACTTCCGAGCTGGTTCTCTCGACGCCCTTCTGATCCCACGCGCCCTGTAGCGCAAACAGCGCGCCCTGGGGGTCGACACATCGCACGATCCAGCCGCCATCGGGCAACTCGATCGGCTCCTGAAGGACCCTGCCCCCACCAGTCTTGACCCGCCGTGCCGCGACGCCGACGTCCTCGACATTGAAGTAGTGAAGCCAGCAGGCGTGCGAAACGCTCGGTAGCTTGGTGAGCATGCCGCCGATCGTCTGCCCGGCCACCGAAAACAAATCATACACGTTTGCCGGATCCACCTCAGTGGAGGCCTGTCGCCAGCCGAGAAGCTGGCCATAAAACGGAAAGACCTTGTGGCGGTCTTCAGCCAGCAACTCGTGCCAGCCCACGCGCCCGGCCTGATACGCCCCGCTCGTTTGTGTCCGTTCGAATGCCAGCCGCGTGACCAACCCAAACGTCGCTCCCTGCGGATCGGCGACCACCGAAATGCGGCCAATGTTGCTGTCGGTCGGCGCTACCAGGATGGCGCCCCCCAATCGGAGGATCTGGGCGACCGTCGCATCCATGTCATCGACGCCGACGTAGCCCAGCCATCTCGGCGTTGCCCCCATTCGCAATCCCTCTTCGGGGAGATTCATGAGCCCGACGACCGGAGCCGCATCTGCCGTCAACAGGGTGTAGGCAAGTTCCTGACTCGACGCATCCTTCACGGCCCAGCCGACAATCTCGGCGTAAAAAGCAGCGGCCGACGGCACATCCGTCGTCAGAAGCTCATACCAAACGAAGCGTCCAAATTGATCGGCCAAGCTCGCGTCTCCGTTTGAGCACCCTCACGATTGCGCACTGCATCACGGCCGTCCATCGATATCATCGACGAACAATTTCCTGGATGTCGTTCACGAAGATGAATGCGCGCGACTGGGCTCACAC
>JAEWHT010000046.1 GCA_023387695.1 Pseudomonadota bacterium
CGACTTCGCCGTTCGTGATCCTGACGCGGTCGATGGTCACGCCATCCATGTCGGCTGCCAACGGCTTCGACGATGTATCCGCATTGGGCAGGCGATCGCGCAGCATCGGCTGGTACAGCACCGGATGAGTGACGATGATCTCGCGGATCTCGGGCCGGCCCGACCAGGCGCTCGACAGCGTCATGTCGACCTGCACGCGCTCGATCGTCACCCTGGTGATGCCGCTGCGATCCCTGGGGTTCTGCAACGTGAGATCGCTCAACGTGATGTTCAGCGTCGGCCACAGGCTGATCTTCGTCCCGCCGTCGATCGTCAGGCGATAGCCGGTCGCAGTCTCAACGCGGGCGGCGATCTTCGACGTCAGGAAGCCCGAGGGGATCCCGATCACCAGCAGGAGCGCGACCACGATGATGACCACCACCACCGCCGCGCCGGCGAATTTAACTGCTCTCATCTCCAGTTCCCAACGGCGAGCACGCGGCATCAATCCCGACGAGCACCAAACCTTGCGCACCCGCCCTCCGCGCCAGAGCTTAGCCCCGGACACCAAGCCGCTCCAAGCCACCTAAAAATAATCGGAGGGTGCTGCAAACTTATGTGACTTATGACACACTTCCCTCACGCGGTTTTACGCGACGAAAGCGCCTCCTCTGCGCCCAAGACATACTCAAAAGACAAATTCAGTTTTGAAAGATCTGAGCGCCGCGCGCAGTAGCGACGGCACCTAGAAAAAGAGCCCGTCCAGATAGCTGAACGGGCCGCTCTTCAATTTTGTCACAGTTCAGATACCGACCGTTGTGTGCGGTGCTCGCACACAACGGTCCGCCATGATCTCAGTCAAGATCGTCGGGGTGCACGCGCCGGCGCCGGCGCAGCGGTTCCCTCGAACGAGACTCTGAATCACGCCCCTCGCGAAGCAGATCGCCTAGCTTGCGAAGAGGTGTCTCAACCATCCGATCTTTGAAACCGGCCATCATGCGATCGGCCATCCGGTCAGCGAACCGCCGACCCTCGTCGAGATCGAAGTCGAAGAGATCAATGTCCAGCAAATCCTCACGGTACTGGCGCTTGCGACGTTGCCGCTCGGCATCAGCCCAAGCCTGCTTCTCGTCTTCGTTCGGACCTTCAAGCCAAGCTTGCCGGCGCTTCTTCTCGCGCTCGGCCCACGCTGCAACATCAGCGTCAGATACCGCCCACGGTTCGTTGTCGCTAAAGGAAGCGTTCTCGGAACGCCGGGTCTCCGTCGAAGCCTTGCTCATGAACAATCTCCAATATGGATGGGCAAAAGATATCATGTCCTAGAAACTTGTCCATCCGCCCCAGTTGCGCTGGCGCGGATCGAAACTCGTGTTGGCGCTTTGCCTGCGGCGCTTCTGTGGCTTTGGTCACACTTCCACGGACGCTTCTGATTGCGCCGATTGAATAAACCTATCGCACACGCCCAAGACTGCGCTGCGTCACCTCCTGTCCGATCACATTAGATTGCTCGATCGCAGCAAGTTTGCGTCCCTGACGGAGCGCCAACAGCATGAAAATGAAAGCGCAGAAGAGCAGCGCGCCGGGAATGAAGTATGGCCCAACTCCGAGCGCGGTGTTGAGGCTCGCGAAAGCATCCTCTCTGAATCCGAGCGACGCAATTGTGCCGATCAGGGCAGTCCAGATGCCATATTGCAACAGGCGAGCCTGCAACATGCGGAGCGAGACTTCGATCGAGCGGCCGGATGTCAGCAACTTGCGAACATTGGCGATGATCTCCCTGGTTTCTCCCCACGTCTCGGTCACGCTGCCCATCAGTTCCCGTTGCGTGAAGACTTCGCCAACGTCGATGCGAGCCGCGCGCACCATGAACTTGGCTTCGTCTTGCAGTGGATCGCAGTTGGGCGCGAGTTCGAACACGATGGCGTCCCGCGTCAGCAACGCCCGCAAATACAGCGAAACCGTGGGCGGAATGAACAGGCCGTGCTGTCGTACGACTGACATCAATCGAACCACGACATGCCTGGCGGCGAGCCAGGTCACGCTGCCAACGGGGCTTCGAAAGCCGTCCAGATAGTCCTCAAGCACGATCGACATGTCGCGGCGAAACGCGGAGAGGTCCTTGTTCGGTGAGGCCTCGATCCATCGCAACAACTCGTCGATCGCGTCGTCGAATTGTTCCCGAAGCGTGTATTGCATGAAAAATCGAAATGAATCCTGATGATCTTCGGTGAACCGTCCAACGACGGCGAAGTCCACATAGGCTATCCGGTTGTCGGGCAGAACCAGGATGCCGGCAGGGCTCAGGTCGGAATGGAAAAGCCCGTCCCGATAAATCTGGTTGAGCATGCTCCAGTAGATGCGCCGGGCGACGAGCCGCAGGTCGTAGCCGCGGCCTTCGAGCCTCTCGAGGAATTGCCGGTCGTCGTGCTGGATGGCGTTGAGGATCTGCCGCACGGGTATGCCGTCGACGAACTCCCAGGTCAAAATACGCTTGGCGGTCAGCTCCTTTCGAACCGTGAAGCGGGACTCGGCGTCATCGTCCTTGGACAATTCCGACATGATGGTCGCATTACGCGCTGCGTCCGCGAGATCGAGCTCTGAAAAGAGAGCGTGCTCGAACTCATTGACGTAGGTGGCGACCGAATTGGCTCCAAAAGCGCTGACCCAGTCCAGCGGCGCGGAAAGCCAACGCATCAAGCGGATATCGATATTGTATTTCTTTCGTATCGCCGCATTTTGAATCTTCACCGCGAGCCGCTTGCCCCCGCGAGAGGTGGCAAGGTGAATTTGTCCGCTTGACGTGACTGCAAAGGGGGTGCGTTCAAACGTCGCAAACATCTCGTCAGGAGAACGACCGAGGTCTTCAGTGACGATTTGATGAATCGCCTGAAAGTCGTCCGCCGCGACCTCGTTGGTGATCTGCAGGAACTCCTGGCAGTAATCCGCCGGCAGCAAGTCAAAGCGAAGAGCCAGCGCCTGACCGAGCTTGACGAAGGTGAGATCGAGTTTTTCGAAGACGGTGCGCAGAGCGTGTGCCGACTTTTGCGAGCTGGACCGAAACGGCAAGGCAGCAGGAAGCTGGTGTCGCGCGAGCAAAAACAGCAGCTGGAACAGACGCGCTATCGTTCTGAAAATATCGAGCATCCGCTCCACCGCGTGTTATCCGCGCCAGCAGCCGTTGCGGAGCTGCGAGGCGGGCTATCGCTGCCGCGATCCTAGGTTCCGCTGCATGTGCGCGCAAGCCGATTGTGCCCTGTTTGCGCGGCTGAACTGTGATGCGCTGTGTTGCTATCGTCACTCAACGCGCGCCTACGATCGCCTCTCGGAGGCGGGCCGGAGACTGTACAAATCCGACAGCTCCGTGCTATTTGTCGGCTTTAGAAAATATTGTTGGTCGCGATCCGGCCGTGATGAGTGATAGCCATTGATCGATAGCATTGGCCACGTGTTTTTGGGCGCGCGACGTCTTGGCCAAATTATCTCGGCTGCCTCGCGTTTTTATATCTTTCCCAAGATCAAGCCGGCTAAGGTACCGGTTCCACCCGAAGTTCGTCTGCGCCTCTTTTTAGAGGATCTAGGCGGCGCGTGGATGAAGATCGGGCAAGCACTCGCGTTGCGGTTCGATCTGTTGCCGAATGAATATTGCGCCGAACTGCTGAAGCTTCTCAACCAGACGCCGACCGTTCCATACGAGGCGATCCGCGAAGTCATCTTGCACGAGCTTGGGGCGCCTCCCGAGCAACTGTTTGCATCGTTCAATCCTGTGCCGCATGCGACGGCCTCGATCGCCCAGGTCCACATTGCGACCACACGCGACGGCGAAAAGCTCGCGATCAAGGTGCAGAGGCCCCGCGTTCAGGAGCAATTCGAGGCCGACTTCCGCATTTTTCACATGATCTCCTACCTCGTCGGCCTCATGGATGCGCTGGGAGGGAGCGCACTTCGTTCTTTTTCGGAGGAGTTCGAGAGGTGGAGTCGCGAGGAGCTGGATTTCACCACTGAGGCAAAAAACGCCTTTCGAGTCCAGGTGCGATCCAAGCATGATCCGCTTCAGGTCTGCGCGGAGATCCGCTTTGAGTTCTGCACGAGGCGCGTTCTCGCCACCAAGCTGCTGGCGGGCGCCTCCATGTTGGAGGTTGGCAACGCCGCGCGAACGAAGGACCCCGAAGCGCTACGTCGTTTGGGCCTGCAGCCTGAGGATCTCAAAACGATCGCACGAAATTACTTCTGGTCGATCTACAATCAAATCTTCCGCGATGGCATCTTTCACGCAGACCCCCATCCGGCGAACGTCTTCGTGCTCCGCGGGCTCAGGATTGGATTTGTCGATTTCGGTGCGACCGGCCGGTTGTCCAAGGAATTCAGATCCTCACTCTCGAAGATTTTCATCCATCTGTACCGGAGGAACATCGAGCAGGCCGTCGTCGAAAATTTCAAGCTCCTCGTCCCATCGGAGGATACCGACCTGCGTCAGGCGCGGGAGGAGTTCTTCATGGCGTACCAGATGTACCGGCTCGCCCTGGATATTGGAGGCGCGGACATAAGGCGGCTGACCACCGAACTGCTGATGGGCACGATGACGATCGCGCGGCGTCACAAGATCCTCATGCCGCAGGAGCTGAGCATATATTACAAGACCATCATGACGGTCGACGCGGTCGTGTCCGAGCTGGCGCCTGACTATGATTGGCTGTCCGATCTGCCTGAATTCTTCACGCGCGGTCTTGTTTCCGACCTGAGGGAAGGGATCCATCGCTGGCCGGAAGTCGTGCTGGCGACCAAGCATAGCACGGGCCGTATGTTGACCGATGCGGCCAGCCTCACGGCCTCGTTCCAGTTCTTCAATCCAGCCTTGAAGAGCATGCAGACCCGGGCTGTGCTTTACGGAATCTGGGCCGTAGCCTTTTGCGTGGCGGCATATCTGGCCGCAAAGGGCGATATGCCGCTGCTGAATGACATTGTCGGCTTGAGCAGCCGCTGGATCGTTTTCAGCTTCATCGGGGCTGCAGTCGTTTCCATGCTTCTCATGCAGCGACAGATTCGCGGCATCCGGAAGGTCAAAACGTGATCTAACGCACGGAGCTGTCCGGCCGTGCTGTGCTAGAGTGAGTTCCATGGTGAATACTCAATACACGCCCGATCTGGACATCGATCGCAGCGCGGACGCGACCATCCCGCGTCTCTACAATTTCGCCGATAGCGTCCTTGCGCGAAATCTGAAAGCGGGGAGAGGCGACAAAGCCGCCTATATCGACTCGCGTGGGAACTGGACCTATGGCCAGCTTGCGGAGCGGGTGGCTCGTTTCGGCAATCTGTTGCGTGGTCTTGGCATTCAGCGCGAACAGCGCATCCTGATCTGCCTCCCCGACACGATCGACTGGCCGACGTCATTTCTTGGTGCCGTCAAGGCGGGGGTGGTCGCGATCCCCGTCAACACGCTGCTGAGCGAAGCGGAATATCGCATCATCGTGGAGGATAGCCGTGCCCGCCTCCTGATCGTTTCCGAGGAGCTATATCCGCTTTTCGCGAATCTGATTGATGCATCCCCGGACCTCGAGCACGTCATCGTGTCGGGCAAGCAGGGCTTTGGGCATGCACTCTTCGAGGACACACTCCAGGCGGCTGCTGCAACCGACTACACCGCGCCGACCGTCAACGACGAGATCTGCTTCTGGCTTTACACGTCAGGTTCGACGGGAACGCCGAAGGCTGCCGTGCACGTCCATGCGACTTTGGGCTTTACCGCTGCATGTTACGGCGCCCAGGTCTTGCGCCTCACTGAGGATGATATCGTCCATTCGGTATCCAAAATGTTCTTCGCGTTTGGCCTTGGCAATTCGATCGTCCATCCGCTTTCGGTCGGCGCGACGACCGTGCTGGCGTCAGAGCGCCCAACGCCCAACTCGGTCGCCAACCATTTGCGAACGCATGGCGTGACCGTGATCTTCGCCGTGCCGACGTTCTATACCGCGTTCCTTGCGGCGGATCCCATAGAACGGGAATCGGTGAAGCTCCGGTGTTGTCTTTCCGCGGGCGAGGCGCTTCCGATCAGTATCGGGCAGTCCTGGCGCGAACGCTTTGCTGTCGACATTTTCGATGGCCTCGGGTCCACGGAGATGCTCAGCACGTTCCTGACCAACCGCCCGGGCGCGATCCGGCCCGGCACCAGCGGCAAGCCGGTGCCAGGTTTCGCGCTCCGCCTCGTTGACGAGGCCGGCGCTGTCGTCGCGCAGGGTGAGATGGGCGAGCTGCAGGTTCGTGGACCGACCACCGCGATCATGTATTGGAACGATCGCGAACGATCCCGCTCGACGTTTCTGGGCGAGTGGCTTCGTTCCGGTGACAAATACATGCAGGACGCGGACGGCTATTACGTCTACTGCGGGCGCAGGGACGACATGATGAAGGTCGGCGGTATTTACGTGTCGCCATTCGAGGTCGAGGGTGCGCTGCTGAATCATCCCGATGTGCTCGAGGCAGCAGTCGCGGCATGGCCTGATGAAGATGGCTTGATCAGGCCCAAGGCATTTGTCGTCCTCAAGCCTTCCGGCAGGCCGAACGAAGCGCTGGCGCTGGCGCTACGTGAGCATTGCCGCAAGCAGCTCGCGACCTTCAAATACCCTCGCTGGATCGAATTCCGAACAGAGCTGCCGAAGACCGCAACAGGCAAGATCAGGCGCTTCAAGTTGCGCGAGGAAGCAGATCGCGACGACCGCACAGCTTCGCCCGCGATCGATGGGAGCGACGTCATTGATGACGTGGCCGCGACGTCTGATCAGGGCGCCGCCTAGCGCGAGTTCGTCAGGCGAGAGCCCGCAAGATCGTCGCGCGCACGGGATCGACGGCGTTGTTGATGAAGAAGTGATTTCCCGCGACGGTCTCGGTGAAGAACGGCCCGCTCGTTTCTTTTTCCCAGCCAGCCATCGCCGACGGGGTGCACAGGCGGTCCTGTTCGCCAGCCATTGCGTAAATGGGACAGGCAAGCGGCGTGTCGGGCTCGTACCGGTACGTTTCGAACATTTGCATGTCTGCCTTGATGATCGGAAGGAGCATCTCCATGAGATCGGGTTCGGCAAGAACGGCAGGAGAGATTCCGCCGGGATACCGATCCATCTGCTTCTTGATAAATTCGTCATCAGGAAGCGCGTGCAGCTGAGGGCGGCTCGGTTTCCCCGCCGGTGCTTCCGCTGCGGCCACGATCAAGGCTCGCGGCTGCTGTAGCTTTGGATCGCGTGCCAGGATGCGTGCCGCTTCGAAGGCAATCAGCCCGCCAAGACTGTAGCCGAACATGACGTAGGACTTTGGTGACAGCCGCGCTATTTCACCAGCCAGGTTCCGCGATGCGTCACTCACCCTCGTCAGCAAGGGTTCACGCCGACGATCCCAGCGCCCCGGCAATTGCACGGCGCCAAGTTCGACGCTTTCGGGCATGCTGCGCGCCAGCATGTGATAAACCTGCGCGCTCCCACCGGCATAGGGTACACATAAAACACGGGCCTGCGCATCAGGGCGATTGGGGCGAAACTCGATCCAGGGACTATGCATTGGCGCAATATTGAGAGAGGAGATATGATCTTGCAATTAAGCCTCCTCACGCGCATGTCGGTCAACCCGAAAACTTTGAAGCAGATCGCGGAATAGTCCTGGAATCATTTATCGCCTTGGAGAGACGCAGATGGATTCTCATTCAACGGACGAGGAAGTGCGCACGCTGCGTCGGCTGCTCGCCTTGCGTGAGGCGCAATTAGCCGAAGCAATGAGTGAAATCGAACGCCTGAAGGGCCAGTCCGTCCCCAAGACGAATGAGCAGAGCGCATCAGCCTGCTCCGGCTAGATCCGAGTCCGCAAAACCCGTCGTTATGGGAACAATGCGGCGGCGCCGAGCATTGAAACGAGTTGCACCCAATCGAAGAAGGTTTCGCTGTGGTCATCGCGCACAAGCCGCCGCGGATCGCCAAAGCGAACGGCATCGACATCTGTTACGAAATCTTCGGCGAACCCAACGCCGAGCCCCTGGTGCTGATCATGGGGCTCGCCGGTCAGATGGTGCAATGGGACGACGGCTTTTGCGAGCAACTTGCGGCTCGCGGATTTCGCGTCATCCGTTTCGACAACCGCGACATCGGCAAATCTTCCAGGCTTTCTGGTGCTGGCCGCCTGACGCGATGGGAAATGCTGAAGATGCGTTTCCTGAATATCGCGCCCGAAGCGCCATATACGTTGCGCGACATGGCCGAGGATACGATCGCGCTCATGGACGTGCTCGGTATCCGCTCGGCGCACATCGTCGGCGCTTCCATGGGCGGCATGATCGCCCAGGAAATCGCGATTGATTTTCCCGAACGCGTGCGCTCGTTGATCTCGATTATGTCGACCACGGGCGATCCCGACTTGCCGCAACCGAGCGACGAGGCCGTAACCTTGCTGACGGAGCCGCAACCAAAAAGCCACGATAAATTCATCGCGCGCTTCAAACGGAATTCGAAGGTGCTTCGCGCTGGGCGCTTTCCCAGGGATGAAGCCCTTGACCGCTCCCGCGCAGAACGCGTCTTTGCTCGCGGTCTCAATCCTCCCGGCGTTGGACGACAAATTCGTGCGGTTCTTGCATCGGGAAGCCGCAAGGAAAGGTTAGCCACAGTGAGGGCGCCGACACTGGTGATTCACGGTACGGCCGATCCCCTCGTTGATCCGAAGGCCGGTGAGGATACCGCTGCTTCCATTCCTGGTGCGAGGCTGATGATCGTTCAAGGCATGGGCCACGCGATCCCAATCGCGATGTGGTCGGAGATTATCGACGCCATCGACAAGCACGCACACGAGGCAAGCGCCAGGGCGGCGTGAGTTGTCCGGGCGGCGCAGCCGGCTATCGGATTCGTTATGTCGCAAACGCTGACGTATTTCGGAAAGCTTCCGAAAGGACTGCCGCGGCCTGTCCTGGCAAGGTGACGAGCATCACGATTCGGTCGCCGAGAGAGGCCTCGGTTACCCACAAGAGCGCGAGCAGGCCGCTGCGACCAGCACTTCCGTGAGTTCCATCATGTGATGCAGTCACAATTGTCCAACATTTGCTCAACCGAATGGTTGAGACGCGAGCACTTCCATACCGTCGCGGCATCGGAGGTGTTGCTGGCGCGAAACACAACTTCAGAAAAGCAGTCTCCAAGAGCTGGCGCGCGCTCTCCTTCATTTCGGCTCGCGCGGTTCGGGCTTAACATCGACTAAGCATTTCGATGATCCGACCGTTGGGGCGACATCATGAAGAAGCGATTTCTTTCGGGGCTCATTTTTGTATTCGCGATTGGCGCGATGGAGCCGGCCCTCGCTGCCGATCTGCAGGTCACGCCGAAGCGAAGAGCGGAACCGCAGCAAACGCAGCAGACTGCGAACAACAATTGGTCCGGTGGCCAGGTCGGCGGATCCAATGGCGTCAGTTCGGTCAACAACAACTTCGTCGAGCCGGGCGCCTATGTCTGTCCTGCGGCGTTTCCTTATAACGTGAGCTGCTTTGAAACGCCGTTCGCGTTTAGCGGCCATCCCCTAAGCTACACGATCGGTCCCTTCCTTGGTTACCGTTGGCAGTTCGGGAACAGCGTCGTCGGCATTGAAGGTGACTGGTCATGGAAGAAGGCCGAGAACGCCGCCTTGGTGACAATGCCTTTCGTATGTTTCGACGCTGGCTGCGCCAACTATCGGAATGACACCAAGTACGGCTCGATCAAGCAGACCTGGGATAGCTCGCTCCGCCTGCGTTACGGATGGCTCGTGACCCCCCAGACCCTCGTCTACGGCACGGCTGGCGTGGCGATCGGGCAGATCAGCGGTTCGTTTTTGTACAATGGCCAACTCTTCGTGACGACGCCTGCCCTTGCTGGCGGAAGCACGGCGACGTCCAGGGCTGATTGGTCGGACACCAGGATCGGTGGAACGGTCGGCGCCGGCGTCGAGATGGCTATCTGGGGACCGTGGAAGGCGAGGGTGGAATACCGCTACACGGATTTCGGCAGCTATACTAAAACTGTTGGTGTGACCACCGTTTGCGCGGCGCCGACTGGCTGTAGCGCACCGTCCAGCAGCGCGTCGATTGATGTCCGCGAATCCTTCCACACGGTTCGGGTGGGAATTGGCTTCGACTTCTAACCGCGATCTACTGCTTGATGCCTTCTCCGACCAGCGAGAACGGACCCCAGATCGCGGGGTGGGCATTTGTCGCTGACGATGTATCTCTGAGGTAGGCAAGCATGGCGCGCCGCAAGGCTTCGGCGCGTCCGAGCGTCGGGTCGGCCTTGAGCGTATCGAACGTCGACGTACTCAACCGCGTTGCTGCCTCGGAAGCGACGGGCCAGTGCGACACCAGAAGGGCTCGTGCCCCCGCATAGAAGAAGGCGCGAGCAAGACCGGAGAGAGCCTGCGCGCCTGGCTTTTCGCCCGCCGCCGTGTTGCAGGCCGATAGCACCACCCAGTCGGCATTGAGCTTGAGTTGCGCGGCCTCGCTTGCCGTCAGCAATCCATTGTCATCGGGCGTCGGCGTGGCGGGCACGGTGAGAAGCAGCGCCGGTTCGGCAAGGCCCTTGATGTCGCCGGCGACCAGTCCATGGGTTGCGAAATAGACGATGCGATAATTCTCGAGCGGCGTGTGCTTCACCGTGGTCACGCTCGCGTCACGACCAAGATGGATGTCGGAGGACGGCGCACCAAGGTCCAATGCGACCGCCCTCAGTTCATCTGCCGTGTCGGGAAGGCTTGGCGCAGACGCGAGCGCCGAGCGGTCGAGGCCGGCGCCGCGCCAGTAATCGGTGTAGGATCGCGCGATGCCTCTCGCTTTGGGAGCGCCTCTGTTGATTTCCGGCGCCGGGTTCTGCTGGAACACCGGGTCGCCGAATCCGACTAGCGGTTTCAGATTCAAATCTCTGCGCGCAAACGACCGCAACGTTCGCAGGCTCGCGACCGAGGGCAGGACGGTGACCGCCTGGCGCTTGATCAGCCAAGCAGCCTCGCGATAGGCGACGGCATCCTGTTCGGGTGTTTTGCCATCGAGTTTGACTGACGCTTGCGCCGGCCGTTCCGTGACCAGCAGGTGAAATGGCAGAGCCGTCAGAGGCCCGGATGACACGACAAGCAGATTGCGCTTGCTCTTGACGAGCCCATCGACGGGACCAATCAATTGGCCGAACATCTGGTATGCGATGTTGAGGTCGAACGGCTGAAGCTCGTCAACGTTCAGGCCCCTGCGAAACTTCTCAACCTCGGTGGCGAGTTCGGCGTCTCCGACCGGGATCGTATGCCAGTCGAAGTCGTTGGCCGTCAGCGCAAAGACGTAGCTTTCCTTGTCTCCGGCCAGCAGAAAAACCAGCGCTTCGTCGGGCCCCATCAATTTCTGTGCGTCGGCGACCTGTAAAGGCTTGGGTGTAACGAGCTTGCTGAATTCAGGAAATCGCTGTTGCAGCTGCGCCGAATTGGCGGCCAGCTTGCTTTCGGCATCGGCGATATTTTTGCGGATTTCGTCCGCCTGAGCCGTGTTCGACTGCCCGTCCGGGTTCGATAGCACCCCAACGAGTGCCTTGTTGCGGTCACGCAAATAGTTGGACAGGTCCTGGTTCGTGCGCACGAGCGCAGCAAGTGCATCGTTGCCGGCCGCAAATCTCGGCCCGAGTTGCTGGAGGGCCGCGCCGGCTGACGATTGAATGGCCCATTGCGCGATCTCGAATGCCTCCTGGCCAAGCGCCGGACCGGAGCCGCCCGCCGCGCGCGCGACGGCCGCGAGGCCGCCGACATGCGTCAGGAAGATGTCGCTGCGCTGCTCGATCAGGCCGTCCGAGCGGTCGCCCGACAGTTTTCCTGCCGACACAGCCTCGTCGGCATGCGCGAGGATCGCCGCAGTCGCCTTGCGGGAATGGGCGATCGCATCGGCAGGATTGTTTCGCGAAAGGCTCAGCAAAGCGAGATCGTTGAGCCCCCGCGCGACTTCCGGATGGTTCGCGCCGCGCGTCTTCTCATTGATTGCGAGCGCGCGCTTATAAGCCTGCTCGGCGTCCACGTAGCGGCCTTGATGCTCGAACAGATGGCCTTCGCTGATCAGGACCGTTGCAACGAAGCGTTGATTGGGCCCGAACGCCTTCGTGAAGATCGCGAGCGCCCGGTTGAACTGCGTCTCTGCCTCGGCGTAGCGGCGTTCGCCGTCGTAGGCGACCCCAAGCTTGCGGAGGATCTTTGCGGTGTCGGGATTGTCCCCGCCGAGCGATTTCTCGGCAATGGCGAGCGCGCGCCTGGCATAGGTTTCGACGTCGCTGTAGCGCTCCTCGGATTCATAGATCGCGGCAAGATTGTTGAGGATGGTGGCCACGCTGATACTGTCCGGGCCGAATACGGCCTCCCGGATGACGAGCGCGCGCTTGTACAGCGCTTCGGCCTCGTCGTACCGACCTTCGTCCGCGTACACGCTCGCGAGGTTAAGCAGCGAGGTGGCGAGGCGCGGATGGTTCGGGCCCAGCGCCTTCTCCCAGATCTCGATGGCGCGTTGAAACAGGCTGTCGGCTTCGGCGTAGCGGCCTACCCTTTCGTAGACATGGGCGAGATTGTTGAGGCTGGCGGCCACATCCGGATGGTTCGGACCAAGCGCCTGCTCGCGAATGGCGAGCGCCCGCTTGGTCGCCTTCTCCACCTCGTCGAAACGGCTTTCGTCCTCATAGACCTTGGTGAGATTATTGAGGATCAGCGCGACCTGCAGGCTGTTGGGTCCACTCGCCTTCTCCGCTATCTCGAGCGCCCGCTTGTATTGCGCCTCCGCCTCCGCGTAACGCGCCTGGCTCGTATAGACGTCGCCGAGATTGCCGATCAGCCTGACCACGGCGGGATCGTTCGGCGTGAGCGATTTTGTCGCGATGTCGAGCGCCCGCTTGTAGAGCCCCTCGGCTTCAACGCTGTTGCCTTGTAGCAGATTGGCCGTGGCAAGGTTGGCGAGCGCCTGTCCGGTGCGCGGGTCATTCGGCGGGACGTTCTTTTGCAGGGCATCGAGCACCTGCTTGAACATGCCGACCGCGTCGGCGTAGTGGCCCAGCTCCTGGTGGGCGCGGGCGAGATCATTGAGCGCCAGAATGTACGTGATGTTGTTGGTGCCGGCTCGCTTCGCCGCCGCCTCGGTTGACTGCGCCTGCGTCAAGGCTTCCGAGAACTTGCCGGCGGCGTAGAGCTCCGAGAAGCGCTTCTGCGCCGCCTCGATATCGAATTTTTGAGCGGCGGCCGGCGTCAGGCTGAGGCCGGCCGCAACCAGAAGGGCAGCCAGTCCACGCGCGAAACCCGATCGGATCAACAGTCTGCTTGGATTGGCGGAGGACAAATGTGCACAGGATGTCACGTTTTGCTCCTTGCCAGTCTCGCCACAGCGGAGAGGCTGCATTCGCTACGGCGAATAGACGGCCTGTGTAGGGATGTCAGCCTGATCTTCAGACAGGTCGCGCCCGTCGATGCTTTTGATCAGCGAAGACCCCAGACTGTTACAAACAAAGCCTGCATCGGATTTTCGAATCATGTCGGTGGTAACAGACGATTCGGTGGCTCCGAGTTCTGCAATGAAGCGCTTGCGCGCCAACCCTGGGAGGATTCCGTCTTCTCTTGGCGGGGTGATCCAGCGGCCGTCGATCCTGAAGAAAATATTGCCGACAGTTGCGCACGCGACATGCCCTTTCGTGTTGAGCATGATGGCGTCGTCGGCACCGCGGTCGATGGCTTCCCTCCGGGCCAGAATATTGTCGCCATAGCCCAAGGACTTGATCCTTGAGAGTGGCGAGCGCTCGTTTCGGCATGTCGATCGACAAACGACGAAGGCTTGGGGCGGCATCGCGACACTCGGCGCAACCGAAAAAACGCAAGTTGGTTGCTGCGAAGCCGCATCCCTCGGCCAAAGCCCACGTGCTGCGGCTCCTCTCGTGACCGTCAGCCGGAGCGCACTCTGAGCGTCGCTGACTGCGCCGGCCAGCAAGCGATCGGCCGCATCGAAAATGCTGTCCTCACTGAAGGGGATCGCCAGACCAATCTCGGCTGCGCCGGCCTTCAATCTCTCGAAGTGCTCCGCCAGCCAGAATGGCCTGGAACCCACAGCCTTGATCGTTTCGAAAAGGCCGTCTGCCAGCGTGAAGCCGCGATCTGCGACAGATACGCGCGCTTCACTCTGGTCGACAAAGCTTCCATTAAGCCAAACCACGCTCATCCGAAAATCTCGCACACCGTCAATTCGGAGCTCCCGCTGAGCTGCCTACCTCGTCTGCGCCGACAAGCTCGTATCGATCCGGACTGAATCCGCCGGTAAGCGCGGTGACAACGGATTTGATCGAGGCCGCCGCCTTCAGGAGCATTTCGTCGAACTCCCCCTCCGGTGTCGAGGCCGCCACGACGCCGCCTCCAACGCCCATCGTTAAACGCCCTTTGTTGGCAACGATCGTCCTGATTACAATGCTCAGGTCAACTGCGCCATCATTGCCCAGCCAGCCCAACGAGCCAGAATAGACGCCTCGCGGCCGCCCTTCCAGTTCGTCGATGAATCGCAGCGTGCGGGTCTTCGGCGCACCTGTCATCGAACCGCCAGGGAAGGCATTCCGGATCAACTGCACCGGTCCGGCCGAAGGCTCCAGCGTCCCGGTCACGGTACTGACCAATTGATGAACCGTGCGATAGGATTCAACGTCCCATAGTTTCGGCACGCGAACGCTGCCGGGGGTGCAGCTCCGCGAGAGATCGTTTCGCAGGAGATCGACGATCATGACGTTTTCTGCGCGATCCTTTTCGCTCGTTCTCAATTGCTCGGCAAGTTGATCGTCTTTCACGGGATCCTGGTCGCGCTTGATCGTGCCCTTGATCGGTTTCGTTTGAACATTCCCATGTGTGTCGATCGAGATGAAGCGCTCGGGCGATGCACTCAGGACGGCGCCTTCGGGCCATTTGATGAAGGCTGCATGAGGGGCAGGATTGACCTTCCTCATGGTGCGATAGAGCGTCAAAGGGTCGACGTCGGAGTTGCAATGCAGCTCGTTCGTCAGGCAGACCTGATATGTTTCGCCTTGCTGGATCAGATCCAGACATCGACGGATGTCGGAGAGATATGTCTCCTTGTCCCGGTCCAGGAAAAATTTGACGGGCTCGTTTGGTATGTTCTGAACTTCGGGTATCGCCGAGGGAACCATCCGTTCGATCGCAGCGATGGTGTGATCGATCCACTTTTTCGCCCGCTCCGCGTTGGACGGTTCGTCGATCGCCAGCACATAGGTTTTCTTGTCGACATGGTCGACGGCAATGAAGCGGTCCGAGTAGATGAACATCGCGTCCGGCGTCGTTGCATGCCGATCCGTTGGTGAACCGCAATCGTTCCGAAGTTCGTAGCCGAACCATCCGACATAGCCGCCGACGAACGGGCACGGAGGAGCCGGCTCGGGGCGGCTCGGCTCGATCCGCGCGAGGTATTCGAAAATGCCGGTGTGCTTGGTGTGGGTGCCGGCGCGGTCGGAGATTTCGAGACGCTGATCCGCGCATCGATATTGGAGGCAGGCCGCGTTCGGACCAGACGCATCGCCTGCATAGGACCAGCGGGCCCGACCTTGTTCGACGAGGCTGCTGTCGAGCCAATAGGCATGTGGCGATTCGGCGAACAGCGACGTGAATGCGTCCTCCATGTTGATCTCGCGCGGAAGTTCCTTCCAGAACGTTCGCTTGCGGGAAACCTCGAGCTCTTTCCTGTGAGCAAAGCCGTTCAGTTTATGAGCCGAGCCATTCAATGGAGAGCCATTCAATGACTTGCCGTGGCCGTTCGCGCGCCCCTCTGACGGGCCTATCATCGCGCAGAAATTCTCGAGCAACTTCCGGCCGTGCTCGGTGATGATCGACTCGGGGTGGAATTGCACCCCCCATTGCGGTCGCTCGCGATGAGCAAGCCCCATGATCAAGCCATCTTCTGTCCAGGCCGTGGCCTCGAGGCAGGAAGCAAGTGGCCTCTGTGCGATCAGTGAATGATAGCGGGCTGCTTTGAAGGGAGACACGATTCCCTTGAAGATCCCGGTGTCGTTGTGATGAACGAGAGACGTTCGTCCGTGCATTGGCGCAGGCGCGCGAACGACCCGGCCTCCCGACAGCGCGGCGATGCCCTGATGACCGAGGCACACACCAAGCAACGGGACCTCGGATTCTTCAATGGCATCTCTGCAGAGGCCGAAATCATCGGGATGATCCGGCCGCCCGGGACCTGGCGAAATCACAATTCCATCGAATTGCTCGCGTCTGAGCTCGTCCCAGGAAATCTCGTCGTTCTTCACGACGAGAGGTGGCTCCTGGCAAATCTCGGCAAGCAGATGGACGAGATTGTAAGTGAACGAGTCGTAGTTATCGATGACGACCAATCGCATGCTGCACCAGACCATCAAAAGTGTTCACATGAAAAATCAAAGCTCGCGGTATCGAGATTTCATCTTAGTCGAGGACGCTAGCCGTCGATGTGACATACGTCTCACTGCGGGGATGAGGTCAGTGCGTGTTCCCTACAGCGCCTTTGTGGTGGAAAAAATACACGTCATCGTCTTGGACAATCGAAGTCTTGGAGATTGAAGTATCGCTTGGGCGATCGAAATAGCTGGGCATCGCAGTCGCCCGTTGAAATACGTGACGTGCGTGCGCTTATGAGTGCGCACAAGGTGCGTAAGATGTGAGGTTCAAGACCATCAACATCTGCACGTTACTCTAAGGACTGCGCGAAAGCACCTTCGCTGAATGCGCATATTGCTGGCAGAGAGTGGTCAATACGACGTCATCGCTTAGGCCCCAAAGCGGCGACGCGAAAATAGTCAACGCAGCGCGAGGCGCACTACGCCTCTGTCATTTTGTCGATCGTCGTGGCGCCAAGGTTCAATGCTTGGCGTCGATATGTGCGATCAAGCAGCGTGGGGACTGGAAGCCACTGTCACAGCAGTTGCGATGAGGCCATGTGCAACTATGAAACGGCCGCGCAACTCGGTGAGCGGTGGCTCACCGTCAGTCCGGGTTCCATCGACCAGCAGCGTCGCGGCGAATGTGCCCGTCGGATCGATCGTCAGGCGTGCGTCCTCGAAGCCGAGCCAGCGGCCAGTCAGGGGATACCAGGCCTTGTAGACCGACTCTTTCGCGCTGAACAAAAGCCGGCCCCAGTGAATCCCGGGAAATGAGCGGGTGAGCGCGGCGAGCATCTCGGACTCTCGCGGGACGGTGACGGTGTCCTCGACCCCGGCAGGCAGAAGGGCATTCTCCTCGGTATCGATACCGAGGCTTGCAAGCACGCTTTGGGGGGCGACTGCGGCAGCCCGGAACCCCTTGGTATGCGTGATGCTGCCGACGACGCCCGCAGGCCACAGCGGCTCGCGCTTCGGGCCAGCGTGGATTGGAACAGGTGCGTGCCCTAGTCTGGCGAGCGCCTCGCGGGCGCAGCGTCGCGCGGTGATGAACTCGCGGCGGCGCTTCTCAACGGCCTTCGCGATGAGAAATTCTTCTCCCGGAAAGACCTGTTCCCCCGCCACATCCTCGAAGGTTTCGACCGCGACGACGCCGTTGGGCAACAGCTTTTCGATCATGCCGGCAGCACTTTCCGGAGCATCGGCGGCTTGCTTCGCTTGC
Source organism: Pseudomonadota bacterium (assembly GCA_023387695.1). Classification (GTDB taxonomy): domain Bacteria; phylum Pseudomonadota; class Alphaproteobacteria; order Rhizobiales; family Xanthobacteraceae; genus Bradyrhizobium. Next base: position 17,602 of record JAEWHT010000046.1, read on the forward strand.
TCCACTCGCGCGGATAACCGATTGAAACTTCCTCAAACCGGACGCCATCATAATAGGTTGTTCTCGGGATGTGCAGGTGGCCATAGATAACGACGCTGGCGCGGAAGCGGATGTGCCAGTCGGCGGTGCGGGTCGTCCCGCACCATTGCGCGAATTCCGGAAATCGCAGCGTCTGGGTCGGCTGGCGGACGAGCGGCCAGTGCCCGACGAGGATCGTCTTCACATCACTCCCCAGGGTAAGCAGCCGGCGTTCGGTGTCGTCCAGCCGCGCGCGACACCAAGATTCCCGATTCGGATACAGATCTGGATGCAGCAGCACCTCGTCGGCGCAGACCACCCCGGTTTCATGCGCGTATGCCAGCGACTCCTTCTTTGTTGTCGTCCCCGGCGCGAGCCAGGAATAGTCATAGAGCAGGAACATCGGCACGATTGTCAGGGGGCCGCTTGGGTCCGGCCAGATCGCATACTCGTCCTCTGGCGTCAGAATGTCGTTGTACCGGCACATCTCAACCAGGGCTTGGTAGCGAGCCGTGCCGCGGAGCTGGACAGGGTCGTCGCGCAGGGTCCACAAATCGTGGTTGCCGGGCGTCCAGATGACTTTCGCAAACCGGCTTCGCAGCAGCGAAAGCGTTGCCTCGACCTTGCTGAACGTATCGTCCACGTCGCCGGCCACGATCAGCCAGTCGTCAGGCGATTCCGGACGCATTTGATCGATGATGCGCTTGTTCTCCAAGAATGAGCCGTGAAGATCACTGGTCGCAAACAGGGATCCTGGCACCTCGTCTCCTCTTGGCTTGGCCTGTGCCGGTTCGAGCCAATTTCGCCCAGTCTGGACGCTGAGAACAAGTACAATTAGACTGGTAATCCATTAAGCAGAAAATCCATCCTGGCGAAATTTGGAAGCCGAAAAGATCTTGAGATGACGACCGCCATGGAAGTGGGAAAAAGTTCGGACTGAAGCAGAAATTGTTGTAGCTTTGGCCGCAAGCATTGACGTGCGGAGGGTAAGATTGCGGTTCCATCAACCTGGCCACCCCAAGCTCGACACGATCTATGTGGTCCTCGTCACATTCGCATTCTCGGCGCCGTGTTAGTTTGCCTCTAATGCCGGCAAACTCCGCCTGCTTGTAAGATTGTTGACGCCCACGTTCGCCTTGTGACTCAATTGGGGTGGTGCTTGGTCTTCAGTTTTCGAAGACCGATCGCTGACAAGCGCATCATCCGTTCGGTTGAGTATTTCGAGCCGCATCTATTTTAGGGTCTCTTCGAAGCTTGCAACTGATGTGAAGGAGGAGTTGCCGGGACGAAATTGAGAGTCCAGCACTACGCATCAAGCGGCCACGCTTGGTGGTCAGCGATTTCTGGATACCAGTATGAGTTGTAGTCTACTTGTTTTTGACGTGATTGGTCGCCATGCAGCATCTCAGCTCAACGTATGACCTGTTAACCGGTTCGGCGTTGATCAGTTACCGACTGTCGTTGTCGGAGCATCCCTGGTCGGCGCACCACAAGGTGTTCGATCGCGTCTCCTTGGCGGGCACCGGGTTGTTGGCACAGGCGCTGGCGGCGGGACTCGCCGTCGGGAGTCCGCGGGTGCTGGAGCTGACGTTGGCCGCTCCGCTGACGATCTCGACCACCAATGGATCGCGGCTGAGGATTCAGGTGCAGGCTGCCGATGCGCAGGGGCATCGTGCTTTCTCTCTCCATAGTCTGGATGATTCATCGACCGCAGGATCGGCGGGCGGCACCCTCCATGCGACGGGCGTGCTGGCGGGAAGTCAGGAAGAATCTGTCGATCCGCTTCCGGAAGCATGGCCACCTGACGAAACGACGCAACTCGACATTTCGAATCTCTACGCGCGGCTGACGGCACAAGGCGTCGATTGCGGGCCGGCATTGCAGGGACTGACCGGAGTCTGGCGCCGCGGCGAGACGCTCTTTGCGGAAATGGCTCTGCCCGTCGGAACGACGTCCGGTGCCGGTGAGCACAGCATTCACCCCACGCTCTTTGATGCTGCGTTGCATGTGTTCGCTGCGGAAGGTTTTGCCGTGACTAAGGACGGCGCGCCGCTTCCGTCGTCGTGGTCGGACGTGACGCTGCACACACACTGCGCCAGCGCGTTGAGGGTACGTCTTGATCTCAGCAGTTCTGAAAGCTCGGAACAGAGATCGGCCTCGATGATGGTGTGGGATGAGAAAGGACAGCCCGTTGCAACGGTCGGGTGTGTGACACTCCGTCGAACTGCTGACGAGCTGTCTCTCGATCATCAAGTCGAAGAGGCGCCGGCTCCTGCGCCGTTGGAGGTGCGGGAAAGCGCGGAGCGTCCTCGCACAGCTGCGCGAGGCCCGGTCGTATCAGCGCTGCGCCGTCGCCTGAGCGCGCTGCCCGAGAATGAGCGCCTCGGAAATCTCGTGGCCTTGGTGCAGGAAAGCATTGCGTCGATCCTGGCGTTGCCCGGTGCCTCGTCTGTGCCTGCGGATGCACCGCTGAAGGGGCTCGGACTGGACTCGCTGATGTCGGTCGAGCTTCGCAATCGCCTGTCCGTGCGGGTGGGGATTAAGCTGCCGACCACGCTGGCGTTCGACTATCCGACCGCGGAAGCGATCGCGGCAGAGCTTCTGCGTCAGATCTTTCCAGAACTCGATACGGCCGCCGGGAATGCTCCTACGCGGTCGCGCGCCAAGGACGAGCCGATCGCAATCGTCGCAATGTCGTGCCGCACGCCTGGCGGCGTTGGAGATGCGGAAGCGTACTGGACGCTGCTCGCGGAAGAGCGGGACGTCATCGGGCCGTTCCCGGCGCGCTGGGACAAGTACGCACTCTACGATCCGGATCCGGAAGCGCTGGGCAAGAGCTACGCACGCGAAGGCGGCTTCTTGCAAGACGTCGATCATTTCGATGCTGCGTTTTTTGGAATCGCGCCACGCGAAGCGGTGTCGATGGATCCGCAGCAGCGACTGGTGCTGGAGGTCGTGTGGGAAGCCCTAGAGAAGGCCGGTCTTCAGCCTGACGCGCTGAACGAATCTAGCACGGGCGTCTATCTCGGCGCGATGCGCAGCGATTACAGGCAAAGCGGCATCTCGCTCGAGTCGATGGACGGTTATGCAGAGACAGGTCAGGCGAGTTCCGTGCTCTCCGGGCGTGTGTCGTATGCACTGGGTCTGCAAGGCCCGGCGATGACCGTCGACACGGCATGCTCATCGTCGCTCTCCGCGCTGCATCTGGCGTGCGCAGCGCTGCGGCAGGGCGAGTGCGATCTCGCGCTGGCCGGCGGCGTCCAGGTGATGAGCACGCCTTCGGTGTTCGTAGAGTTCAGCCGGTTGCGTGCCGTCGCGCCCGACGGTCGCAGCAAGAGCTTTGCTGACGGTGCCGACGGTGCCGGCTGGAGCGAGGGCTGCGGCGTGCTGGTGCTGAAGCGCCAGTCCGATGCAGAGCGCGATGGCGACGAGATTTTGGCGCTGATCCGCGGCTCGGCGGTGAACCAGGACGGGCGTAGCCAGGGTTTGACCGCCCCGAATGGCCCGAGCCAGCAGCGCGTGATCCGCGCGGCCTTGTCGGCGAGCGGCGTGAGCCCAGACGATATCGATGTCGTCGAAGCACACGGCACAGGCACGAGTCTCGGTGATCCCATCGAGGCCGGTGCCTTGGCCGGCGTGTTCGGTCCGACGCGGCGCGAAGATCGTCCGCTGTGGCTGGGTTCGTCGAAGTCGAACCTTGGCCACACCCAGGCTGCCGCCGGCGTTCTCGGCGTGATGAAGATGGTGCTCGCGCTGCGGCACGAGGTCTTGCCGAGGACGCTACATGCGGAACATCCGAGCAGCCAGATCGAGTGGGAAGGCAGCGGACTATCGCTGCTGCAGCAGGCGCGCGCATGGCCGCGTGACATTGCGCGCGTTCGCCGCGCCGGCGTGTCGTCGTTCGGCATCAGCGGAACCAATGCGCATGTGGTGATCGAGGAGGCGCCGACGCGTTCTGCTGCACGCGCTACAGATACAGTTGTGTCGTCGTCGATTCCGCTCCTCGTGTCCGGCCGTGATGATACCGCACTTCGTGCTCAGGCCGGCCGTTACGGCGAATGGCTTACGCAGCATCTGGACGCTGACCTCCATTCCGTGGTGACCACCGCAGCGTTGCACCGGACGCAGTTCGCCTCGCGCGCGTCAGTGTCGGTGCGCGATGCGGCGGAAGCCGTAGACGCGCTAAGTGCGTTGGCTGCGGGTCGTCCGCATGGATCAGTGTCAGTCGCCGAAGCCCGCGATCGCGGCCGTGTCGTATTCGTTTTCCCGGGACAGGGCAGTCAGTGGCCATCGATGGGCCGGGCCTTGCTGGCGGAATCGCCGGTGTTCGCGCAAGCGATCGCGGCCTGTGAGACGGCGTTGTCGAAGTACACGGGCTGGTCGCTGACGTCGGTACTTCGTGGTGACGAGAGCATTGAAGCCGGTCTGCTGGAACGCGTCGACGTGATCCAGCCGTCACTGTTTGCAATGAATGTTGCTTTGGCGGCAGTGTGGCGCAGCCTCGGGCTGGAACCATCGGCGGTGGTTGGTCACAGCCAGGGCGAGATCGCAGCCGCAGTCGTTGCCGGTATCCTCT
>JAEWHT010000132.1 GCA_023387695.1 Pseudomonadota bacterium
ATCCGTTTCGACAACCGCGACATCGGCAAATCGAGCCATCTCACCGGCGGCGCGCGGCTGACACCGCTGGAGTTGTTGAAGCTGCGGTTCCTGAAGATCCCGGTCGCGGCGACCTACAAACTAATCGACATGGCGAAGGATACGGTCAGCCTGATGGACGCGCTCGGCATCAAGTCTGCGCATCTCGTCGGCGCGTCCATGGGCGGCATGATCGCGCAGGAGGTCACGCTATCATTTCCACAGCGCGTGCGCTCACTGACTTCGATCATGTCGACGACAGGCAATCCGCGCCTGCCGCCTCCGAGCCGCGAAGCGACCGCGGTGCTGATGGCCCCGCCGCCGCGCAGCAAGGAAGAGTATATTGCGCGCTTCTGTCGGAACTGGATCGTGCTTCGCGCCGGCTCGTTCCCCGAAGAGGAAGCACTCGACCCCGGCCGCGCCGAACGGACATTCGCGCGCGGTCTCAATCCGGCCGGCGTCGGCCGACAACTCCGCGCCGTACTCGCCTCCGGCAGCCGCAAGGAGCGCCTGCATAGCGTCAAGACGCCGTCGCTCGTGATCCATGGCACGGTCGATCCGCTGGTCCGACCCGAGGGCGGCAAGGACACAGCGGCCTCAATTCCAGGTGCTAAGCTGCTGATGGTCGAGGGAATGGGCCACGCGTTACCGGCGCGGTTCTGGCCTGAGGTCATCGGTGCAATCGACAAGCACGCGCATGGTGCCGCGGCGCAGGCAGCGTAGACCGAAATTGTCGGTCTCCTTGCGGTGACCATGTGAGCTGCCGGTTACTCTCTTAACGCGAGCCGACGCGAACGCTATAGAAGCCTTCCTTCATCGCAAGATGAGGCTGCGGCCTCTTGGAGCTCATATGAATCTCATCAACCGGTCGGCGACATTGGTCGCCGCTTCAGTTCTGATGCTGTCGCTCGCGGGCGGCGCCGCGATGGCCGGCAGCGCACAGGAAGAAGCCAATCGCAAGGCCGTCCTTGCCTTCTACGAGAAGGGTCTCAACCAGAAAGACGTCGACGCAGCGCTCGCCTATGTCGGCGACCGCTACACCCAGCACAATCCGAACGCCGCCGACGGCCCGGAGGGCTTCCGAAAATTCATCGGCTTCCTGCGTGAAAAATTCCCGAACTCGCACAGCGAGATCAAGCGCTCGTTCGTCGACGGCGACTACGTCATCCTGCATGTCAACGCGGTTCGCGAACCCGGGACCAAAGGCAATGCGATCGTCGACATCTTCAAGCTCGAGAACGGCAAGATCGTCGAGCATTGGGACGTCGTTCAGCCGATCCCGGACAATCCGGCGAACAACAACACGATGTTCTAGCTTTTCTTGGCAATCCAGATCACGTGACGCGCGCCACCGCCTCGGCCGGTGGCGCGGACCGCGACTTCATTGACATCGAAGCCTGCGCGCTTGAGGCGCTTGGTGAACGCAGGGTTGGGTCCCGACGACCAGATCGCAAGCACGCCACCCGGCCGCAGCGCCGTCTTCGCCGCCGCCAAACCGCTTGCACTGTAGAGCGCGTCATTGCCTTTTCGGGTCAGCCCCTCGGGCCCGTTGTCGACGTCGAGCAGGATCGCGTCGTAGGCAGATGCCTTCGCCCGGATGATTTCTCCAACGTCGATCTCGCGGATATTCACCCTGGGATCATCGAGACTGTCGCCGAAGACTTCCGCCATCGGCCCCCGCGCCCAGGCCACGACCGCCGGCACGAGTTCGGAGACCACGATCTTCGCCTTACTTCCGAGCACCGTGAGCGCTGCACGCAGCGTAAAGCCCATGCCAAGGCCGCCGATGAGGACGACGGGCTTTGCCACCGTCTCGATCTGCCTTGCCGCGAGCGTTGCGAGTGCGGCCTCAGAGCCCGACAGGCGGTTGTTCATCAGCTCGTTGGTGCCGAGCTTGATCGAGAACTCCTTGCCCCGCCGCATCAGGCGGAGCTCCTCGTCGGAGCCGGGGATTTTGGCGGTATCGATCTTTTCCCAGGGAATCATGGGAGTGCTTTAGCACGATCGTGCGGGCAGTCACCCTCCCGCCCAGACGTCCAGCACGTAGCGGTTCTTCGTGCCCATCTCCTCGATCCAGCGGGCAGCCGCGGCGGCATCACTGCCGCTCTTCTCGCGGTAGATCGCGACGAGCGCCGCTTTCACATCAGGCTCCATCTTGCTGCCGTCGCCGCAGACATAGACGATCGCGCCCTGCTCGATCAGCGGCCAGACCTTGTCCTTCTGCACAGCGAGCACGTGCTGGACATAGGTCTTCGGTCCATCCGCGCGCGAGAACGCGGTGAAGAGTTCGGTGATGCCACCGCCCGCCAGCGCCTTCAGCTCGTCCGCATAGAGAAAGTCCTGGTCGGGATGACGGCAGCCGAAGAACAGCATCGCCGGACCGAGGCTGGTCCCCTTCGCCTTGCGCACGGCACGCTCCTGCAGGAAACCGCGGAACGGCGCCAGTCCCGTGCCCGGGCCGATCATGATGATCGGCACGGATGGATCGTCCGGGAGCCGGAAGCCGGCCTTGGTCTCACGCACCGTCGCATAGATCGTATCGCCCGCACGGCGATTGGCGAGATAGTTCGAGCAGATGCCCTTGTAGGTGCCGCGCCCGGAGGCCGCCGGTCCCTCGACCACGCCGACCGTGACGCTGCAACGCGTCGCGTCAACCGATGGCGAGGACGAGATCGAGTAATAGCGCGGCGCGAGCAGCGAGAGCATTTCCAGATAGACGTGGAACGGCAGTTCGCAGGCGGGATATTCGAGCAGCAGGTCGAACACCGATTTGCGCTTCGCCAAAACCTCGCTGCGGTAGCCCTCGAGCGGTTCGCCTTCCTCGCCGACGAAGGCCAGCAGCTTCGGCTTGGTCACGGGGCAGCGGGTGTGCTCGGCCATGATCTGGATCTGCTTCCGCGTCGCCACCTGCTGTAGCTCGACGAATTCGCTGAGCAGGCGACCGACCGAGACGGCATTGCCGACCGGCAATTGCGCGCGACGCCCCTCCGTCACCTGAAGCCTGATCTGGTCGGCCGGCAGGAAGCCGAAGCGGCGGGCAACCGAATCCACCAGCGTCGGATCGTTGCGTGGGACCACGCTCAAATGATCGCCGACGCGGTAGGTGATGTTGGCCGGCAGTTGCACCTCGATATGGCGGGTCGAGCGCTCCGACGGATGGGCACCGCTCTTGTTCTGCAGCTCGTCGTTGGCCAGCACCTTCATCGCGACAGCACCGCCCTGGGCGACGATGGTGTTGACGGCGGTCACAGCCACCGGCTCGATCGCATAGAGCGGATCGTCTTCGGCTGTACGGGTAAAATTCCAGTCGATGCCGAATTCCTTGGTCGCGACCTGCGCCGCCGCCGGGAACCATTTCTGGAACTGGCCGTCGAGATCGCTGCGCGCATCGCCCTCGCCGCGCGGATAGACCGCACGTGCGCCATGCTTTGCCAATTGCTCGTCGATGAAGCGCGGCACCGATTGATAGGTCGCCGCCCAATCGCTATTGCCGCAACCGAACACGGCGTAGCGGACATTCGCAAAGGCATCCTTCGGCAGATCCTCGCCGAGCCATTTGACGAATTGCGACGCATTGTCCGGCGGCGCACCGTTGTAGGAGGCGCAGATAATCAGCACGCCACCCTCTTGCGGCAGCTTGCCGACGTAATCGTCGAGCGGTCCGAGATGCACGGCAAAGCCGTTGATCTCGGCAAGGTCCGCCATGCGCGTCGCGAGTTCCTCAGCGGTACCGAGATTGGAGCCGTAAAGCACCAGCATCGGAGTGTTGTGACCGGGGCGCGTGGTCGGCTGGCGCGGCGCCCTTGGCGCCGACACCGCGGTCGCAACAGGCCCACCATAGGCACCGCGCTCGCGATCGGCGCGCGGACGCACCTTGATCTTGAAGCCTTCCGGCTTCATCGTCAGCGTTTCCTTCAGATGCATCTGGTAGCGCTGATGGTCGATCAGCTTGAAGCGCTGGAGGACCATGCCAAGCGCGAGCGCAGCCTCGTGCATCGCAAAACCGCGGCCGATGCAGGCGCGCTGGCCGTTGCCGAACGGCTTCCACGCATTGATCGGCCTCTTTGCCTCGGCTTCCTTGCTGAAATTCTCGGGATTGAAGGCATCAGGGTTCGGACCCCAAACAGAGGGATCGCGATGCAGCGCCGTCACCAGGATCGTGGTGAAAGTGCCCTTCCTGAGCTTGTACTTGCCACCGCCGATGGTCTCGTCGTTCAGCGGCGAGATGCCATAGGCCGGCGCCGGCGGCCACAGCCGAAGCGCCTCTTTCAGGATCTGCGTGATGTAGGTGAGCTGCGTGACCTGCTGGTAGGTCGGCTTGGCGTTGACGTCGGGACCGAAGACGCGATCGACCTCGTCATAGGCCTTCTTGAGAATCTCCGGGTGCTTGAGCAGCGCATAGAGCGTGTAGGACAACAGGCCGCTGGTGGTCTCGTGGCCCGCGATCAGGAATGTGTTGATCTGGTAACGAATGTTGACGTCATCGAGCTGCTCGCCCGTGGAGCGGTCGACGCCGGTCATCATCGCGGCCAGCATGTCTTTCTTGTCGTCGATACCTTCCGCGCTCTTGCGGCGCTCGGCGATGATCTCGTCGACCATCTTGTTCATGAAATCGACGTCATCGCCCAGCGTCTTGCGCCGCTTCTGCATCCAGAGCTGCTCGAACGGCAGGCCGCGCGTCATCATGATGGTTTCGAGCGAGCGCACCAGCGACTCGACGAAGGGATGGTAGTCGCGTCGGTAGAACGAATTGAAGCGATAGTCGAAGCCGCACAGCCCGATCGTGTCGAGCGTCAGCGCGGTCATGTCGTGGACGACGTCGATCTCTTCGTCTGCGTTGAGCCGCTCCCATTTCTGCACGAGCTGCTCGGCAATATCGACCATGCTTGGATGGTAGGATTGCATGGCGCGATTGCTGAAGGGCTGCAGCAGGATGTTGTGCGCCTTGCTCCAGTTCGGCTCCTTGGTATCCGCCGTGAACAGGCCGTCGCCGCCGACTGCACGCACGCGGCGCAGCGCACCGCGCACCGTCTTGTCGAAGCGCTTTTCGTCTGAGAGTTCGTCGACGAGATCATGGCCGGACACGACAACGATCGGCGAACCCATCATGTCGAGCCAGAAGATCGGGCCGAGCTCCTTGGCGAGCCGCGTCAGGTTCTGCACGGGCGCTGCCGAGTCCAGCGACAGCATGTTGC
>JAEWHT010000154.1 GCA_023387695.1 Pseudomonadota bacterium
ATCGAGGAGTCCAGGATGCGATGAACCGTCTCGTGATCGTAGAAGCCGCGGTCGTGCCGGCGCTTCACCTGGTTGCGCGCTGACGTCGGATAGGAATTTGGGCTCTCGGTCTGGCTCACGGCCGCTCCTCGTCGGGTCTCGAACTCGTCCAGAGCAGTTGTAGCGGCGCATTTGGTCTGCGATAGTTCCAATTCCATGCAAAAAATTCCGACCAATTCTCCGGCCAGATCGTCTACGCCGGCAAAGCCCGAGCTGCCACTCGATCTCACCGGCCCGCACGTCACCGCCGGCGCCTCCTCTGCGCACCGGCTCTACCAGGCGCTGTGCGAGATGATCGTCTCGGGCCTCGTGACGTCAGGCGAGCCACTGCCGCCGTCGCGCACGCTGGCGAAGCAGACCGGCTTCCGGCGCAATGCCGTCGTCACCGCCTATGAGCGCCTGATCGCCGATGGATTTGCGCAGGCCACCGTCGGCTCCGGCACCTTCGTTGCCGCGCGCATTCCGGCACGTGCCGCCGCATCCAGGAAGCCAAAGGTGATTGTCGAGGCGCCACGGCAAGGCGCACTCGCGCTCGGCTGCACGCATATCGACGAGCGCGCCGTGCAACGTTTTCGCGCCTTCGTCGGCCGGCGCATGCGCGCCTTCGGCAGCGAGCACCTGCATTACGGCGACCCGCGCGGCAGCCGCGAGCTGCGCGTCGCGATCGCCGACCACCTGCTTTCCGCGCGAGGGCTGCGCTGCGACCCCGACCAGATCATGCTGACATCAGGCACGCTGCATACGCTGCGCATCGTACTCGGCGCGATCCTGAAGGCCAACGATCAGGTCTGGTGCGAGGACCCCGGCTATCCCATCGCGCGCAGGACCATCGCGCAATGCGGCTATCGCACCGTGCCCATTCCCGTCGACGCGCACGGGCTGCAGGTTGCGAAAGGCCGCGCCGCTGCGCCGTCCGCGCGCGCGGCCTACGTGACACCGTCGCACCAGTTTCCACTGGGCGTGCAGATGTCGATGCCGCGGCGACTCGCGTTGCTGGACTGGGCAAAGCACGCCGGCGCCTTCGTGTTCGAGGACGATTACGACAGCGAGTTCCGTTATGACGGTGCGCCCTTGATGTCGCTCGCCGGCATCGATCAGCTCCAGCGCGTCATCTACATGGGCACGTTCGCAAAGACGCTGTTTCCGGGCCTGCGTATCGGCTATTGCGCCCTGCCCGAGCGCCTGATTGCGGATGTCACCGCTGCGCGCGCCGCGCTCGACCGCTTTCCCGGAACGCTGATGGAGGGCGCCGTCGCCGACATGCTCAATTCCGGTGCGTTCGCCGCGAACCTGAAGCGCGTGCGCAAACTCTATCGCGAGGCCCGCGATACGCTGGCCGAGACGCTCGAAGCGGCATCGGACGGCGTACTCTCGGTGCCAGTGCCGTCGCAGGGGCTGCACCTCGTGGCGCGGTTCGATCCGTCGATTGCCCCGGCGGTCGCGTCCGAGGCGAAGCAGGCTGCGGGCGCGGAAGGCTGGCTGCTCGCCGACACCTATGCGCGGGCGCGTCCGCTCCCAGGTTTCGTGCTGGGATTTTCCGGGCACGCGGTTCCACAGCTCGTCGCGGCCGCGGAACGGCTGGCGAAGGAAGCGCGCACCGCCTTGCGTACGAAAGCCAAATTGGCCCGGCGGGCGTGACAAAGGTTCACTATCAAAATCCGATGTCGATGTTTAACGTCGCGGCATCGATTCCCGGATCTGTCATCATGTCACTTGTCGCATCGTCTGGCCGCGCAATCTGCCTCGCGCTTCTGATCTGCACCGCTCTGGCCTCGACGGCCACCGCGACTACGGTCGGGCGCGAACAGGACATCGTCGACCTTAAGCTGGGTCAACGCGTGATGGTGGACGACGGAACTTGTCCCGCCGGGCAAATCAAGGAAGTGCGCGGCGCCAAGATGACGGACAAGGGCGTCACGCGAACGGCATCCTGCGTGGCACGGTTCGGTCCGAAGACGAAGTGAAGATGAAGATCTAGGATTTCGCCGGGTCGAACATGCACTGCAGGGTCGGCTTGGCGATCTTCGTGAAGGTCGCGCCGATTTCGGCTTGCTTTGCCGCCGGTACCCAATCGGTTTCGATGGTGGGAACACCGGTCTCGCTGATGCCGCGTAGCAGCGCCTCGCGGAGGTCACGATCCTCGACCATGGCCGCGGCGTGATCATGCAGGCAACCGCAGACCTCTTCCGGATGCTCCCATCGCCCGATCATGCGCGGAGCACATTGCCTCACGAACTCCGTGCGCGGATCCGGCAAGCGGCTCGGTGAGCGAACCTGCGCCTGAACGGAGCTGATCGTCACGAGAGACAGGAACGCCGCGGCACAGAGACGAAGGTACATGATCGGATTTACCAGCTGATTTTCTTATTGGTGATCAGAAGCGCGCCGCCATGACCATCGGCTGCGGCGCCGGGCTGGTGATGGGCGAGCCGCTGTACTGGAAGGTGCCGATGCCGGGCAGATCGCCGTCCGGCGCACCGGCAAACGAGGAACCGGCGAGCACGAAACCGAAAGCAAGGATGAAGCTGAGCGTGCGCATGGACTTGTCCCTGTATTGCGTGGGCGGCGGTGCGCCGTCGTCGTTGTCAGCGTGATAACCATTCGCGGTTTCTCCCGTGATGCGCCCAAAGCCCAAAATGGTTTCATTCCCGGCGAGAATTGTTTCGTCGTCCGTCGCGCGACGAAACAATTCCGGGAAAACATCAATCATTTCAGATAGCGCGACTGATGGTTTGAACCGCCATGGAAGCGACCGTCCGCGCAACTTGAAGGAATGCAGTCACATCCGCGACGTCAGCGCTTCACATGCATTTTACGGTTTTCTGCTGAAGAGAACCGCAAACGAAGGCCGGTCACGGCGCTGAGCCCGGGAGTTGAACCCAGGACACGTCGGGCACGACCGAAGCCTTCGAAAACCGATGCCCGTCAACCGGGCTCACATTTGAGGAATGGCCATCATGATGGCGCAAGATCGCGCAACGGCGCGCGACGCGGCCGAGCCAACGGACCGCGCCGAACACCGCACCGGTTCAGCCGGCGCCATGGCGCTGCAATCGGGTCGCGGCTACGAGGCCGCGCCGCAGGCATTCGTGCGTCTGAGCGGCTCGCATCTTGCGAAACCGCGCAGCTCGCGCAAAGCCATCACTGAGTGAACAAGAGCGTCACTGAGTGAAGAAGTCGCCGCACTTCTGGACGTTCGCGTCAGCCTGTCCCCACGGCATGATCGGCACCGACGAGGTCGAGTTCTTCGGCGATCCCTCGATCAGCTTGTCCGAATAGACCATGTAGACCAGCACGTTGCGCTTGGTATCGCAGCCACGCACGATCTGCATCTTCTTGAAGAAGAGCGAGCGGCGCTTGCGGAACATGTCGTCGCCCTGCTCCATCTTGTCCTTGAACTTGATCGGACCGATCTGACGGCAGGCCAGCGAGACGTCCGACACCTCCTCGGCAAGGCCGAGCCATCCCTTGAAGCCGCCCTTCTCGGGCACCGTGAAATGACAGGCCACGCCCTCGACCTCGGGATCGTCGAGGCCATAGGTCGCGAGCTTGTCGTTCGGGCTCATCCATTTGAACACGGTCGAGCGGCGAAAGATCAGATCCGGCTCGTCAGCGGCTTGCGCGGACGTCGCCGGCAGGACCAGAGCCAGAAGGAATAAAGCGAAGCCTTTCAAGCGGATGCCGGAAAGACCGGGGAAACGAGATGACATGAAGTTCTCCGGTAACAAGTTCCCGCAATGTAGGGATGGCAGGCCCTGTCAGAAAGGTGCCATCAGGAAGATGACGGCAGGCTGACGCGGCCGCCGTTTACCGGTCTGTGAGGCTTTTTTGCTACGTCTTGAACAAAAGTAGCGGACGGCCGAACTGCCGTGCTGGTGAACGCGTATCCCCTCTGCGACACTAAAGTCTGATTTGGATTGTGGATTCGAGGAATGAATAGCGTGAACGGGTCCCGTTTTTCAGCTGCGCCGGTCAGGCTGTGGCAAGTCGCGATTTTGACGGCTGCAGGTGCGATCGGTACGGCGAGCCAGGCGGAAGCAGCGTTCTATTATTATTCGGACTACTCCGACGGATCCTACGGACGGCAGGAGCGCCGTATCGAGGAGCCGCGACTGAAGCCGCAGAAGCGCGGCGCGGCAGCCGCAAAGAACAAGAAAAAGGAAGACGTGGTCGAGAAAGAGACCGGCGGGAAACCGCAAGGCCCGCTCGTCATTGTCGTCTCGATCGACCGGCAGAAGGTCACGGTCTACGATTCCAACGGCGTGTTCGCGGAATCCCCGGTGTCGACCGGCATGAAAGGCCACTCGACGCCGATGGGCGTGTTCAGTGTCATCCAGAAGCACAAATTCCACCACTCCAACATCTATAGCGGCGCGCCGATGCCGTACATGCAGCGGATCACATGGTCCGGCGTCGCGATGCATGCCGGCGTGCTGCCGGGCTATCCGGCCTCGCACGGCTGCATCCGCATGCCGATGGCGTTCGCGGTGAAGATGTGGAACTGGACCAAGATGGGCGCGCGCGTGATCGTCTCGCCCGGCCAGATGACGCCGCAAAGCTTCTCGCACCCGATGCTCGCCTCGCTGCGCGTCCCTCCGCAGCCCGCGGCAAGCGCCGAGCCTGCGACCAGTGTCGGCGACAAGGCGGACAAGGGCGCTCCTGACACCAAGGTCACGGATGCAAAGCCTGCCGAGACCAAATCGTTTGAAACGAAGACCGCGAGTGCTGACGGCGTGCTCGAACTGCGCTCCAGCGTCGGCCACACCGTGATGTCTGACGTGACCACGGGCAATGCACCGGTCCGCGAGGAAGCTGCAAAGACAGAGGCCACAACCGATACGAAGTCCGCCGAGGCCTCCGAGCCGGCCAAGCAGCCCGACACGGCCGCGAAGACCGACGAGCCCGCCAAGCCCGCCGATGCGGGGAGCGCCGAAGCGAAGCCCATCGAAGCTGCGGAGGCTCCCAAGGCGACTTCTGAGGAAAAGCCGGCCGACAAGGTCGAGGCCGCGAAGTCGGAAGCTTCAGATACTCCGAAGGCCGACGCTCCAAAGGCGGAAGCAGCTTCCGAGCCTGCCAAGTCCGAACCGACCAAGTCCGAGCCGGTCAAGGCTGATGCTGCGGCGACCGAGAAGAAGTCGGACGCGCCGGTAACGGCTGCGGCACCCGCGCAACCTGCGTCGCCCGACGCGAAGAAAGATCAGACCCGCGTCGCCGATCCCGCACCGTCCGTCAAGCCGGACCTGCCGAAGCGGACCGGCCAGATCGCGGTGTTCATCAGCCGCAAGGATTCCAAGCTCTATGTGCGGCAGAACTTTGCGCCGCTGTTCGATGTGCCCGTGACGATCGCGACCAGCGACCGGCCGCTCGGCACGCACGTGTTCACCGCCGAGATCGACAAGGCCGATTCCAATGCGCTGCATTGGTCGGTGGTGTCGCTGCCCGTCGCCGTTCGTGCCGCGGCGCGCGATGACGATGGTCACGTGGTGCGCCGCCAGCGTGGCGCGGCCGTGATTCCCGTGGCCGCAAAGCCGGTCGTGACACCGGACAGCCCGGCCGAGGCGCTGGACCGCATCACGATCCCTGCCGACGCCATGGCGAAGATCAACGAGATGCTCACCACCGGCGGCTCGCTGATCGTGTCCGATCAGGGCATCAACCAGGGCGAGACCGGCGAAGGCACCGACTTCATCGTCCGGCTGTACTAAAGCGTTTTCGAGCGAAGTGGATGCCGGTTCGCGTTAAGAAAACGCGTTAAAATAAGAGCCTGCCTTCATCAGATAACGCGGTGTTGAGCGGGCCGGCCGCTTTAGCCGGAGTACACTCCCGCCCGGATCACATCCGGGGGGACGCCGTCATGCTGAACCGCAGAACCTTACTCACCACGGCGCTTCTTGCAGCCGCCGCATCGGCCACGCGTGCGCAGGCAGAGACTGGCATGAGTCGGTTGCCCGCTTATGCGTTCTCATTCCCTGCTCTCTCCGGCGATGACATTCGCCTCGCTGCCTTCACCGGCAAGCCGGTGCTGGTCGTGAACACGGCTTCTCTGTGTGGCTACACGCCGCAATATGCCGGCCTGCAGGAGATCTGGAGCGAGTTTCGCGAGCGCGGGTTCACCGTGATCGGCGTGCCCTCCAACGATTTCGGCGGCCAGGAGCCCGGCGGCACCAGCGAGATCTCGGAGACCGCGCACCACCAATACGGCGTTACCTTCCCGATCGCGGCGAAAGCCGTCGTGATCGGCGCCAAGGCCCATCCGTTTTACAAATGGGCCGCCGAGGCGCGGCCGCGGGATGTTCCGAAGTGGAACTTCCACAAATACCTGATCGGCCGCGACGGCTACATTGCCGAGGTATTTCCGTCCGCCGTCGAGCCCGCCGACACACGTATCAAGACCGCGATTGCCCGGGCCCTGGCCCACAGCTGACAGATCCGCGGCAACGCGGTTGGGCACAATTGTGGCGAAGCGCCAAACAGCCGTTGCCATGGCGATGGAGCACCATCTAGGCTAGGATGAGCGCCAAGATATTCTGGGCAGGACAGGTTTTGCCGGAGGCGAAAAGCCACGGCGGAACAACGGGATCAATCTCGAGGACATCACCATGCGTGTGGCGGCAAAACTGATTTTGGCAAGCGCGATCTCTGTTGCGCTGACAGGCGCGGCATGGTCGCAAACCCCGGCTGCAAAACCCGCTGCCGCCACTCAAGCGGCACCCGCCGCCGCGCCGGCTGCTGCTGCTCCGGCAGCCGCGGCCCCAGCCGCAGCGCCCGCGCCGCAGGCCGCCGCCTTCCCGCCCCCGCCGCAACAGGC
>JAEWHT010000163.1 GCA_023387695.1 Pseudomonadota bacterium
AAGTCGCTGCAAGTCGCGTCATCGAAATCTCCCTCTCTGTCGCAGCGACCTTATGCAGATGAGCGCCGCCTGAATGTGCGCTGGCTCACCCAGGCCACAGCGCGGCTGTTGTGACGTCCATCACGGAAGGCTCGGCAGCGCCGGCATAGGGTCGAACTACATCCAGTCCACGGCCGACTTCACGCCATACCGCACACAAACCCTTTCGGAGGTTGTCATGAACAAGCTCGCCATCGCCTTCACTGCAATGTTCCTCGCGTCGACCGCCGTCGCGCACGCCGGCAATGCGATCTCGTTCAAGATCGACGGCCAGCGCGTCCGCATCGAGCGGCCGCGCAACTGCTCTTCTCTAGATTGCCTCAACATCGTGACTCAGGACCCGTCGAACAATTCGGCCAAGCCGGCCACGACGACGGCCCCTTCAGCGCCAGCTCCGGTGCAGCAGCAGCCCGCGCCGCAGGCGCCGGTGCAGGCCACCGCTCCGGCAGCACCTGCCGCTCCCGCAGCTCCGGCAGCACCTGTGACCGTCGCCGCCGCGCCGGCCGCCGCTACGATCGCGCCGCCCGCGGCTCCGGCTCCTCCCGCACCGGTCGCAGCCGCGCCCGCTCCGGCCGCGGCGCCAGCAGTTGCGGCGCAAGCCGCGAACACGCCGGTCGGTGTGTGGGCGACCGAGGACAACAAGGGCAACGTGCGCGTCGAACAATGCGGCACCAATCTCTGCGGCTATGCCGAGAAGACCAATGATCAGATCCTGGTCAACATGAAGCCCAACGGCACCAACTGGAGCGGTAGCATCCGCGATCCCAGGAACGGCAAGAACTACGACTCGACGATCGCGCTGAAGAGTCCGAACGCGCTGCGCGTGCAGGGCTGCGCTTTCGGCGGCCTGATCTGCGGCGGCGAGACCTGGAAGCGCGTGAGCTAACGCGAGAAGCCAGCGCCGCTGGCAAAGGTTCTTGTTCTCAAGATGGCGCCACGTCCCCGAAACAGGGACGTGGCGTTTGCACGTTCTCCGGTCCCGTGCGACAGATGTTCATCCGCCATTCAGCAATCTGCAGCTGATATCGGCCGATCTCGCCTCGCGTTCTCACCGGGACCTCATCCGTGGCTTTGATGGTGGCTTGGCGCCGCTTCATGTTCGCTTTGCCGCTGCTGGCGCTGCCGCTGGCCGGTGCAGACATTGCGCGCGCGTCCGACACGATCGAGCTCGCACAGGCGCAGCCCCAGGCACAACCAAGTCCTGCCGCCCCCTCCCCCACGCCATCGGCGACGCCCGCGCCGGCCGCTGACGCCCAGCCTGCTTCCGTGGAGCCGATCGGCAACGTCGCGACCGTGACAGGAATCGCGACCGTGATCCGCGACAGGAATTCCTATCCGCTGAAGGTGCGCGACGACATCTATCTCAACGACGTCGTGCAGACGTCCTCGAACTCCTCGCTCGGCATTACCTTCAACGACGCGACCACGTTCAATCTCTCCGCCAGCGCCAAGATCACCATCGACACTTATGTCTATGAGGACGGCGGCAAGCAGAATTCAGCGATCTACGACATCGGCAAGGGCACGGTCGCCTTCGTCGCGGCGGCGGTGGCGAAAACCGGCGACATGAAGATCGCGACCCCGACGGCAACGCTCGGCATCCGCGGCACCACCGGCGTCGTCGACGTGCCCGAGGGCGGCGCGGCCGCGACCAACGCCAACAACGTCAACATCAAGCTCTATCCGGACGCCGACGGCCGCGTCGGCCATATCGACGTCAACGACCGCGCCAGCGGCTCGCGGCTTGGTTCGCTGACGCAAGGGTCGAGCGGCTTTGCAATCCGGCCGGGTACGGCCGGACCGGGCGGCGCGCGCTTCGCCGCGGTGCCGATCACGATTCCGCCGCAGCAGATCGCGCGCGACCGCGGTATCGTCAGCCAGGTTCATGCGGCGCAAACCACCGGCCGCCAGATCGTCACCGAGCAGCGCGACTTCCGCCGCGCCAACCCGACCGCGGTCAGCCGCATTCCGCGACCGGCCCAGCCGCCGCAGCAACAGCAATTGCGTCCGAACACCGCGCCGAACCAGCAGCAGCAGCCGCAGCGGCCGAACGGCCAGCCGGGGCAGCCCGGTCAGAACAACCGTCCGGGTCAGCCGCCGCAGCCGGGGGCACCGAACCGTCAAGGAACGCAACCCGGCACGCAGCAACCGCAGCGCCAGGGACAAGGCGGCGCGACCCAGCCGGGCACGCCGCGCGCGGGCCAAGGTCAGCAACAGCCTCAGCAGCAACCCGGTCAACAGCAGGGCACAGGTCAGCCGGCCACCACGCCACGCGCCGGACAAGGCACGCAGCCCGGCGCCACGCCGCAGACGCAGCCACAGCGCAACGGACAGACTCTGCAGCAGCCCGGCAGCGCCCCACCGGCGCAACCGAACGCGACCACGCCGCCTGCGCCGCGCACCGGATCGCAGCCCGGTCAGCCCGGCGCACCACAGCCGGCCGTCCAACCGCAACAAGGCGCAGCCCCGCGCCAGCCCGGCTTCCAGCAACGCCTGCCCGGCGCGCAACGTCCAGCCGCGCCGCGCAAACCCGTGCCGGCTCCAAAGGAAAAGAAGCGGCGGTAGCGAAGGCCACCGGCCTCTCCTCGTCATTGCGAGCGCAGCGAAGCAATCCAGAGTCCCTACGCGGACGTAGTCTGGATTGCTTCGTCGCAAGAGCTCCTCGCAATGACGATGTGGAGAGGACCGAACGAAAAACTCACGCCTCGCCGCGCAGCCATGCTCGCACCTTCTGCAACAAGCCATGCCGCAGTTCGTCGACGGAAGCAGCTTCGGCCGGTGTCAGCGTCTGCAAGGCGGCATCGATGTCGTCGGCGGATTGCGTCGGCTCGCGCTCGGGTGACGGCGTGAATCCGGCCGCGGCGATCGCGATCGGGCCAACTTGCGTCAGGAACGCGCGCTCATACTCGCGCGACAAGCGCGCAAGCGCATCATCCAGCGTCAGCCAGTCGACGGCCTTGATGTCGTTCATCAACTTGCGAACCGGGCCGCCCTCGACTTCCATTCGCCAAAAATGCACGACCTTCGTGCGCCCGCCTGACTGGTAAGCGAGCGTGCCCAGGAATTCGTGCATGGCGACCTCGTGGCCGGTTTCCTCCAGCACCTCGCGATGCGCGGCCTCCTTCGGCGTCTCGCCATCGTCGAGCTTGCCCTTGGGCAGCACCCATTCATTGCGCTTGCGCTGACGCACGACCGCAAACAGCGGCGTGTCGCCACGCCGAAGCACGATACCACCCGCCGCCATCACCGGCGCTCGCGCCATCACCAAATCCGCAGTCGTAGAACCGTCCCCGCCGACGATATAGACGGCGGGGACGGCGGTTTGAAGGCTAGTTTCGCTTCAACAGCGCTTGGCCGGCGCGAATGCGCGTCCCCTCGCCGATCCCGTCACAGAACGAAAAATCGCCCGGCGCAAGAATGATGATGGTCGAGCCATGCTCGAACCAGCCGAGTTCCTCGCCCTTGGTCACGTTGACATCGCAGGGGAAGTTGACCGGCCCCCGCGTCTGCGCGTTCAGCACCATGTCGAGGAAGTGCAGCCGGATACTGGCAACCAAAATCGCCGCCACCGGCACCAGCGTCACCGCCTCGCCGGTCGACAGATGCGTACGGATCACCGCGCGCTCGTTCTTGCAGAATAGCCGCTCGACCCGCTTCAGCGCGATCGGGTTGACGTTCCAGACATCGCCATGGATCAGCGTCACGCGCTCGATATGCGCATCAAAAGGCGCGTGGAAGCGGTGATACATGCTCGAGGTCAGCCGCAGCGTCACGAAGCTGCCATTGCGATGCTGTTCGACCAGCGCGGGATCGCCAAGCAAGTCAAGCAGCGAATAGGGCGCGCCCTTGACCTGGAACAGCTCGGTATCCGCAATCTTCCCATGAGCGCCGACGATGCCGTCGGACGGGCTCGCAACGACCGAAGGATCGGGATCAAACGGACGTAGGCCCGGCTTCAGTTCACGCGTGAAGCAATCATGCAAGCTCGTAAAATGTGTCTTGCGCGCCTCCGACAAATCGAGGTCGGAGAACAGCTTCCACAGCGCGATCGAGAAATCCCGCACCAGCGGATTCCTGATCTTGGAGAACCAGCCCATGAAGCGGGTCAGCGCCGCGCGGGGGATGCGGTTGGTCAACAGGAAGTTGAGGTCTTCCTGCTGGGTGAAAGAGGCGATGAGGGCTTTGACTGTCATGAATCTGTCA
>JAEWHT010000185.1 GCA_023387695.1 Pseudomonadota bacterium
ATGATGCGGTAGCCTTCGGCTTCCAGCGCGATCGAGACGGATGTGAGAATGTTGCGGTCGTCGTCGACCAAAGCGATTGTGGGCATGAGCCTCTGCTTTCTGCTTTCCGTTTGGGTCGTGGCTTAAACGGCGAGCAATCCAGTGATGCGCCGCATACATGGGTGCCGAATTTGGCGTTCGAACCTTGTCACCGAGCAATGCAAGCTGGGCTGAAGTGTGACCAAGTTCCACGAAACACGGCGGATTCGCCGCATATCGACCCATAACCGGGCCCCCGTTTACCCGAAAGAAGGCCCGCCTTGCAACCACCCGAGCCGAGAAAGCCCATGCAATCGACCTCTGATTTCGACCCCGGAAAGCTCGCCAAATCGCTGCTCAGGCGGTCGCGGCAGGGGGCGCTCGCGACGCTCATGGCTGGCAGCGGCGATCCCTATTGTTCCCTGGTCAATCTGGCGAGCCACCCTGATGGATCGCCGATCCTGCTGATCTCGCGCCTTGCCGTTCACACCAAGAATATCCTCGCTGATGACAGGGTTTCCCTGATGCTGGACGAGCGCGCCGCCGGCGATCCGCTGGAGGGCGCCCGGATCATGCTGTCCGGCCGGGCTGAAGAGGCCACGGATGACAAGGATTTGCTCCAGCGGCGGTATCTTAATGCCCATCCGTCGGCGGAAGCCTTTGTCTCATTTAAGGATTTTTCGTTCTTCCGGATCCGCCCTACGGGAACCCATCTGGTCGCTGGCTTCGGCCGGATCGTCGATCTCAAGCCGGAGCAGTTTCTCACCGACCTCGGCGGCGCCGAGGACCTGTTGGCGGCGGAGGAGGGGGCAGTCGAGCACATGAATGCCGACCACCGCGACGCCATGGGCCTTTATGCAACGAAGCTGCTCGGCGCGGCCGCAGGCGATTGGCGCTGCACCGGCTGCGATCCTGAAGGCCTCGACATGCAAGACGGCCAGATCGCGCTGCGGCTGGATTTTCCCGAACAAGTGACCAGCGGTACGGCGCTGCGCAAGATGCTGGTCCGGCTGGTCGGCGAGGCGCGCGCCAAGACGGACCAGGAGCCAGGCTGAACGCAACAAATTGAACGTCGTCGCCCATCGCTGCGACCCAAGATCGTAATCGGTCTGAGGTTGGCAGCGAGGGTCTATGGCACGTCGTCGTTTGGCATTGGCCGCAGGCCTGGTGCTCGTGATCACCGCATCGATTGCCACGCCGAGTCTTGCCCAGAAGGTGGATCTCTCATCACAGAGCGCGCGGATCAACGCGCTCAGAACCGCCGGCAAATATTCCGAAGCACTGCCGCTCGCGCAGGCTATGGTGGCGTCGCTCGAGAAGACCACCAACAATCGTGATCTCGCCGCCGCGCTCAACAACCTCGCGCAGATCTATGCCGACCAGGGGCATGACGATCAGGCCGAGCCGATCTACAAGCGCGCCATCGCGCTGATGGAGAAGGGCACTGGCCTCGATAGTGTCGAAATCGCGCCCCTGTTGAACAATCTCGCCGCGCTCGATCAGCGGCAAGGCCGCTTTGGCGAGGCCGAGCCCTTGTTCAAGCGTGCGCTGGCGATCCGCGAAAAGGCGCTGTCGCGCGAGCATCCTGATGTGGGCCAGTCCCTCAACAATCTCGCGACGCTCTATGTGAAGCAGGAGCATTTTGCGGATGCCGAGCCGCTGTTCCAGCGCGCCCTCGCGATCTTCCAGAAAGTCGGCGGCCCTGAGCATCCTGCGGTCGCGACGCTGCTGAACAATATTGGCCAGCTTGATCGCGACCTCAATCGCGATGCGGATGCGGAAGCTCCGATTAAGCGCTCGCTCGCGATCCGCGAGAAAGTATTGGGCGCGGACCATCCCGACGTCGCGCGTTCCCTCAACAATCTCGCCGGGCTCTACGAGCACCAGCAGCGCTATGCCGATGCCGAGCCGCTCTATCGCCGCGCGCTTGCCATCCGCGAACGCGCGCTCGGACCTGATCATCCGGACGTTGCGACATCCACCAGCAATCTCGCTTATTTTCTCTTCGTATCCGGGCGAACGGCGGATGCGTTGCCGCTCGCGGAAAAGACGCTTGCGGGTGATCGCGCGCAACTGCACGTGGTGCTGCCGATTTTGTTTGCCGCACGCCAGCAATCCCTGTTGCCGGGCGACAAGGCGCTGGATGAGGCGCTCGCCGCGATCCAGCGCGGTACGCAATCGTCTGCAGCGTCGGCGGTAAACAAACTCGCGGTGCGGCTCGCCGCCGGCAGCGACCGGCTCGCAGAGCTCGTGCGCAAGGACCAGGATCTCGCGGCTGAATCCGAGGCGCTCGACAAGGCAATCATCGCGGCTGTGTCGAAGACATCGGCGCAGCGCGATGCCGCCTCCGAACAGCGCAGCCGCGCCAGGATCGCTTCCATCGCGAGCGAGCGCACCGGCCTGCAGAAAACGCTCGCTGTCGAGTTTCCCGACTACGCCTCGCTCTCGAACCCGTTGCCGCTGACGGTCAAGGACGTCCAGCCTTTGCTGTCGGCCGATGAGGCGATGGTGCTCTATTCCGTCGTCGACGAGCGTAGCTATGTCATCGCGATCACGCGCGAGAGCGCCGACTGGAAGGAGATTCCACTTGGTGCAGACGCACTGGCGCAGAAGGTCACGTCGTTCCGCAAAGGACTTGATGTCGGCAAGGCGCGCGATGGCTCCGGCAAATCAGGCTTGTTCGACCTTGCACTCGCCAACGAGCTCTATGTCACGCTGCTTGGACCGGTCGAGGCATTGACCAAGGACAAGCGCAGCCTGCTCACCGTGCCGTCGGGCGCATTGACCGCGCTGCCGTTCCATCTGCTCGTCACGGAGACTCCGCAGGCTGCAATTCCGGATACGCTCGACGGATATCGCAGCGCGGCCTGGCTGTTGCGGCGCCAGGCGGTCTCGGTGTTGCCGTCTGTGGTCAGCCTGAAATCGCTGCGCGCCTTTGCGCGCAGGGATGACGGCATCAAGCCGATGACCGGCTTTGGCGATCCCGTGTTCAATCCCGCGCAGGAAGGCCCGTCCGACCGTCGCGCAGCGGGCGGCAAGGTTGCCGCGCGCAGCATCGTGACGTCAGCCTATACCGACTTCTGGCGCGGCGCCGGCGTCGATCGTGCGCGGCTTGCGCAGGCGCTGCCGCAGCTTCCCGATACTGCGGACGAACTGAACGCCGTGGCGAAAGATGTCGGCGCAACCAACAGCGACATCCATCTTGGGCGCGACGCGAGCGAGGCGACGCTCAAGCGTGCACCGCTTGCTCAATACAGCATCATCTACTTTGCAACCCACGGCCTCGTTGCCGGCGATATCAAAGGCGTGGGCGAGCCATCGCTTGCGCTCTCGATTCCTGATCAGCCTTCCGAGATCGACGATGGTCTGCTTACGGCAAGTGAAGTCGCGCAGCTCAAGCTCAATGCGGATTGGGTCGTGCTCTCGGCCTGCAATACGATTGCCGGCGACAAGCCGGGCGCAGAGGCCTTATCTGGATTGGCGCGCGCCTTCTTTTATGCGGGCGCACGCGCGCTGCTGGTCTCGCATTGGGCAGTCGATTCGGAAGCTGCCACCCGCTTGACCACTTCGACTTTCGATTTGCTCAAAAACGAACCACAAATCGGTAGAGCCGAAGCTCTCCGGCGCGCGATGTTAACGTATGTTGACGACACGACATCGCCGCGCAATGCGTACCCCGCGATGTGGGGACCGTTCGCACTGATCGGCGAAGGAGCGGTACGATAAACCGCCACGCAGGATTTGTGCGTCGCAAAACATCAGACAACGCTGAAACAGCCGTTTGGTTGCGCGATCATTAGCAATTTTCGATGCGCGTGATCTGAGCTGACATGCGCGACGTTTGGCGCGGTCCTTGAATAAACCAAATCCGAAGGGATCAGCTTGGCAACGTCGGCGTTCACCGATATTAGGTCGTCCAACCGAGGCCGGTCGGCCTATTGATAACGGTGGCCGCGATGGCACCAAAGCTTAGCTGTGCTTGATGTCGCGGGTTCTAGGAGGATTCTTCGTGCAAGAGACGGGCGTGCGCAACGGTGCCTTCGGCGCCGACAAATTCGGCTTAAAGAATCTCAAACAGGTTCATTGGAATCTCGGCGCGCCACAGCTCTATCAATACTCGCTCTCAGCGGGCGAGGCGGTGTTGTCGGCCGACGGTTCGCTGTGCGCCGATACCGGTGAATTCACCGGCCGCAGCCCGAAGGACAAGTTCACGGTGCGCGACGCCACCACCGACAAGAAGATGTGGTGGGCCGGCAATCAGTCGATCACCGCAGAACAGTTCGAGACGCTGTATCAGGACTTCCTCAAGCACGCCGAAGGCAAGAGCCTGTTCGCGCAGGACCTCTATGGTGGCGCCGATCCGTCCTATCGCATCAAGACCCGCGTCTTCACCGAGCTCGCCTGGCACTCGCTCTTCATCCGCACGCTGCTGATTCGCCCCGAGGCGGTCGAGCTGTCGAGCTTCACGCCCGAGCTCACCATCATCGACATGCCAAGCTTCCGCGCTGATCCCAAGCGCCATGGCTGCAAGTCCGAGAACGTCGTCGCCATCGACTTCGCCCGCAAGATCGTGCTGATCGGCGGCTCCTATTACGCCGGCGAGATGAAGAAGTCGGTCTTCACCACGCTGAACTATTACCTGCCCGAGCGCGGCGTGATGCCGATGCATTGCTCGGCGAACGTGGGCGCCAACGGCGACACGGCAATCTTCTTTGGCCTCTCAGGCACCGGCAAGACCACGCTCTCGGCCGATCCCAACCGCACGCTGATCGGCGACGACGAGCACGGCTGGGGCCCGAACGGTGTCTTCAACTTCGAAGGCGGCTGCTACGCCAAGTGCATCAAGCTCTCGCAGGAAGCCGAGCCCGAGATCTATGCGGCCTCGACCCGCTTCGGCGCGGTGCTCGAGAACTGCGTGCTCGACGAAGACACCCGCGTGGTCGATTTCGACAACGGCTCCAAGACCGAGAACACGCGCTCGGCCTATCCGCTCGACTTCATCCCGAACGCCTCGCGCACTGGCCGCGCGCCGCAGCCGAAGAACGTGGTGATGCTCGCCGCCGACGCCTTCGGCGTGCTGCCGCCGATCGCAAAACTCTCGCCGGCGCAGGCGATGTATCACTTCCTGTCCGGCTACACCGCCAAGGTCGCCGGCACCGAGCGTGGCCTCGGCAACGAGCCGCAGCCGGAGTTCTCGACCTGTTTCGGTTCGCCCTTCCTGCCGCTCGACCCCAGCGTTTACGGCAACATGCTGCGTGACCTGATCGCCCAGCACAATGTCGACTGCTGGCTGGTCAACACCGGCTGGACCGGCGGCAAGTATGGCACCGGCTCGCGCATGCCGATCAAGGTGACGCGCGCTCTGTTGACCGCCGCGCTTGATGGCTCGCTTCGCAACGTCGAATTCCGCACCGACAAATATTTCGGCTTCGCGGTCCCGACCGCGCTGCCGGGCGTGCCCAGCGAGATCCTCAATCCGGTCAACACCTGGAAGGACAAGGACGAGTTCGACAAGACCGCGCGAAGCCTCGTCGGCATGTTCCAGAAAAACTTTGCCAAGTTTGAAGCCCAGGTCGACGCCGAAGTGCGCGCCGCCGCGCCGGACGTGAAGCTCGCGGCGGAGTAATTTCCGTTTAGATGGAATGCACTAGGGCGGCCGAGAGGCCGCCCTTTTTGTTGCTCCGATCTCCTCTCTCGTCATTGCGAGCGCAGCGAAGCAATCCAGAGTCTTTCCGCCGCGGGATTCTGGATTGCTTCGTCGCTACGCTCCTCGCAATGACGAGCTTGTGGAGACGCCTCAGGCCTTGAAATACGCAATCTGCGTCGTGGTCGCGAGCAGCCGTCCGTTCGGCGACCACAATTCCGCGTTCTGGTCGGCGTAGCTCTTGTGCATGACCTTGGAGTCGACCGTTGCGAGCACGCGCGTGACGTTTTCGGCTGCGAGCTCTTCCGTGTCGGTGTGGAAATAGGTCGTCAGCGACACCGTGCCGAACGGCACCAGTTCGCGGCGCGCATGGAAGATGCGGCCGAAGAAGGCGTCCGACATCGACATCAGTGACGGCATGTCGACCCTGCGCGGCTCGCGGTCGCTGATCCAAAGCTTCGAATAGGTGTCGTCTAGCTCGGCCTGCGGCGGGCCGATACGCATCTCGCCCTCGACGAAGCGGAATTCATACTGGTTGGCCCAGGACGCCTTGATGTTCGGGAACGGCAACGTCGCTTCGAATGGCTTCGCTTCAGGATATCGCGCGACCTTGTGCTCCCAGGACGGCCGGCGCTCCGCGAATACGGAGGTGGCGAGTGTCGCAACCTCGCCGCCGCCCTGCGACAGTTCGACGCTCCAATGCTGGCTGGAGCGGTTGGCCTTCACCAGGCGGATGTCGAGATCGAACGGACCCTTGGCGATCGGCGCGCAGTAATTGACGGTCAGCGCCAGCGGATCGCCGGCGGCTTGCGGATGCTCGATCAGCGCGCGCAGAATGGTCGCGGCGGTAATGCCGCCGAACGGGCCGACAAAGGCCCAGTAGTCGTCGCTGGTGTGCCCCTGCCAATGCGAGTCACCGGCGGTGATGCGAGTGGCGTCGTCGAAGGGATGCGGGAGCTTGGCGTGCATAGTGGTCCTCGATGCCGACCCCGTCGTCATTGCGAGCGCAGCGAAGCAATCCAGACTGGCGACGCTTTGGGGATGACGATAGTCATATCATCA
>JAEWHT010000197.1 GCA_023387695.1 Pseudomonadota bacterium
ACCGTTACGCTGCGCTTGCGGCCGAGCGCGAACTGCTGCTGCGCGAGGTTAATCACCGCGTCGGCAATTCGCTCCAAATCATTGCGTCGCTGCTGCATCTGCAGGCGAGCTCCGCCGGGCAGGACGAGGTCAAGGCCGCCCTCACCAACGCAATGGGCCGCGTCGCCGCCGTCGCCCAAGTTCACCGCCGCCTCTACACGTCGCAAGACCTGAAGAGCGTGATGCTCAACCAGTACCTGGACTCGCTGCTCGAGGACTTGCGCCGTTCGGCAGAAGGTAACCGGATGTCGCGGCTGACGGTGAAGGCCGAGCCGATCGAGATCGACCCGGACCGCGCAGTGGCCGTCGGTATCATCGTCAACGAGCTGGTGATGAACGCGGTAAAATACGCCTATCCGGATGGCGCCGGCCCCATTCATGTCGACCTGACGTCGCAGGGTGACGATCTGCTGCTATCGATCACCGACGACGGCGTCGGCGACAAGGTCAAGGCCGATCCGCGCTCCACCGGCATGGGCCAGCGCATCGTCGCAGCCATGGCCACCAAGCTCGATGCCACCGTCGAGCGCGATCCCACGCATTCCGGAACCCGCATCATCCTGCGGTTCCGCCGCGTCCCCGCCGCGGCCGGCAACGCGAGCACTGCTGCGGCGGGTTGATCGCCCGTCCGCAATTGCCCCCATCGCACGCGTGACGCGATCCTGCTATGATCGGGAACTATGACTTCGCGCGACTCCGCCTCGTCTGACATCACGCCGGCCGTGCTGCTGCGCGCCTATGCCTGCGGCATCTTTCCGATGGCCGAGAGCGCCGACGACCCGACATTGTTCTGGGTCGAGCCGGAAATGCGCGGCGTGATCCCGCTCGATGGTTTTCGCATCGCCTCGCGCCTTGCGCGCACCGTGCGCTCGGATGCGTTTCGCGTCACCGTCAACACCGCATTCAAGGCGACGATCGCCGGTTGTGCCGCGCCGCAAGCCGGACGCGAAGACACCTGGATCAACAAGCGCATCCGCGACCTCTATGGCGGTCTCTACGAGCTCGGCCATTGCCACAGCGTCGAAGCCTGGCAGGGCGACGACCTCGTCGGTGGCCTCTATGGCGTGAGCCTCGGTCGCGCCTTCTTCGGCGAGAGCATGTTCCACACCGCGCGCGATGCATCCAAGGTCGCGCTGGTCCACCTGGTCGCGCGTCTCATCCATGGCGGCTTCGAGCTGCTCGACACGCAATATGTCACCGAGCATCTGAAGAGTTTTGGTGCGGCCGAGATCTCGCGGCGGCGCTACACCGGCCTGCTCGACAAGGCCCTCGCCGGCGAGCCAGGTGATTTCCTGCGGCTGTCCAAGGGCGACGCGATCCCGGGTGCACGCGCGCTCGAGATCATCGCCTCACGACAATAGATCGGATGATCGGCCGAACCGGGGGGATTTGGCCTAGCGGCCAAACCCGGGAATACCGAACAGACCCGGCTGCTGCTGGGGCGGCGGAGGCGGTGGTGGCGGCGCCGGTTGCTGCTGCGGCTGCGGATAAGGCTGCGGTGGACGCTGCTGCACGGCCTGCTTGGGCGCGGCTTTCTTTTGTGCCGGAGGCGGCGGTGGCGGCGCGGCCGGCTTGGTCGCGGGATCCGGCGCTGCGGTCGCAATCGTCTGCTGCGGCTCTTTGCAGTCGGTCAGCCAGATGTCGTAGATCGGGTGCTCGACGCCATGCAGTCCCGGGCTTGCGGCATACATCCAGCCGGAGAAGATCCGCTTCACCTCGCCCTGCAAGGTGATCTCGTCGACCTCGACGAAGGCGTCGGTGTTGGCGGCTTCCGTCGCGGGCCTTGTGTAGCAGGCGTCGGTCTTCACGCGCAGCGCGCCGAACTGCACGGTCTCGCCGATGTCCTCGTCGAAATTGATGATGCGCCCGGTGATCTTGTCGAGGCCGGAGAATGTCGCCTTCTTGTTCACGATCTTCTGGGCCGGCGGCTCGGTGACGACCTCGTCGCCGGGCTGGAGGCTCGCCGGGGCCTGTGGCACGGCGCCCTGCTGCGTCCCGCCCTTCTGCTGCGGCTGGCGCTGACCGGGCGCGGCGCCCGGCTGAGCGGGCGCACCGGGCGGCGCAACGGCGACGGCAGGCGGCTGGTTCTGCGGAGCGACGGGAGAGCCCGGTGGCGGCGCCAGCGGCTGGGTCTCGACCGGTCCCGGCAAGGCATTGCCCTGGCGCGGCATCGGGCGCGACGGCAGCACGCGGCCCTGCTGCGGCAGCTCAGGCACCTCTTCGTCGTCATCCGGGGTCGGCTGCGGCATCGGCTGCCCGCCACGAGGAATCGTCCCCGGCGGCCGCGGCGGCGGATCGGAGAAGATCGTGCCGATCTGCGCATGGGCCGGCGTCGCAACCGTCAGCGCGGTGGCGGCCAGCAGCGCCGCAAGGCCTGCAAGCGCGGGACCTGAAAGGGTAATGGCTTTGAACATCTCGCGCGGCTTCAACAGCGAATCGGGCTTGTTGGACATTCTACAGAGGATACCGCCGCTCGCAGGCCCTCCGGTTAACACGGCGAATACGGCGGGTTTGCGTCGCAATCGAAAAAGGCTGCAATTTCAACGTAAACTGTGTCGCCTGTTCTCATTCCGTTGCCGCCTTTTCAGGGGTTTTTTGATACCAATCTGATACCGGATCACGGCCTGTTCTCATTGCCGGGGCGGCCCTACGCCGACTATTGGCACCACTCAAGTTCCAAGGCAATGGATCGGGTTGGCTGCGACCGCATTCCTAGCGAGCTGGGCCAACCATACATCATTCGCATGCACCGCCGCATATCCTGCAGTCAGGAAGCCGTGGTGAATTTCAAACGAGCTGCCGTGCGACCAGATCGGCGAACAAGCCCTTGACCGCCATCAGTTCGTCGTAACGGCCGGTTTGCACCACTTTACCGCGATCGAGAACGATGATGCGGTCGGCGTTCTTCACGGTGGTGAGGCGGTGCGCGATGACGAGGCGCGTCACCGCCAGCCGGTGCAGGCTGTCGGTCAGGCGGGCTTGCGTCACATTGTCGACGGCGCTCATGGCCTCGTCGAGCAGCAGGATGCGCGGCTTGCCGACGAGCGCGCGGGCGAGCGCAAAGCGCTGGATCTGGCCGCCGGAAAACGCTGCTGCTGCCTCGGTCACGATGGTGTGCATGCCCATCGGCATGGCGTGGATGTCCTGGTCGACATTGGCCTGCCGCGCGGCCTCCCACGCCTGGTCGAGCGTGCCCTCGTGGGTGCCCATGATGTTTTCGTAGAGCGTGCCGGGAAACAGCGCGGTGTTCTGCAACACGCCGCCGATCTGCCGCCGCACCATCTCGATGTCGAGATAGCGCAGATCCTGCCGGTCGTATTGCACGGTGCCACTCGCCGGCATCTCGAACCCGAGCAGCAGCCGCATCAGGGTCGACTTGCCGGATCCAGAGGGGCCGACCAGCGCGACATGCTCGCCCGGCGCCAGCGACAGCGAGACGCCCTGGAGCGCGAACGGCGCATCGGGGCCGTAACGGAAATAGACGTTGGTGACATCGATGTTGCCGGTCAGCACGCCCGGATCGCGCTTCGATCCGGCGACATCAGGCGCGATGCGCAGCAAGGGCGCGACACGCCCCCAGGAGGGTTGCGAATTCCAGGCGGCGACGACGCTGCGCGCCAATTGCAGCGAGGCGCCCATGTAGGCGCCATAGGCGGCGATGAAGGACACGAACGCGCCGGTCGAGAGATCGTCGCGCGACAGCTGCGACAGGATCAACAGGATGACAGCCAGCGCCAGCAGCTCGAAGGCCACCAGCGCGGTTTCGAACAGGGTGCCGAAGGTCCGCGCCCGGTACATGCGCGAGCGCAACTCGGCGAAGTCCATGGCCCAGCGCGCAAAGCCGCGCTGCTCGGATCCGGTAGCGCGCAGGGTCGTGATGCCATTCACGAGCTGGAACACGATGCCGTAGATATCGGAGAGGATCTCCTCACCGCGCGTCAGCGCATCGAGCTGATGATAGCCGCAGAACGCCGCAATCGCAGCAATCAGCGCGAACAGCCCGATCGCCGCCCCGGCTGCCGTCGGCGAGTAGTAGAACATCAGGCCGATATTGCTGACGAAAAAGAACAGTGCGGAAATCGAGCCGAGCATCAGCGAATAGGCGCCGCGGCGCAATTGATCCGCCGCGACGATGCGACTGGCGATATTGCCAGGGCTCATGCGCAGCGCGCTGTCGGGCAGACGCAAAAGCCGATCCATGAAGGCGGCCTGCAACGCACCCGCCCCGCGCCCGTCGAGCCGCAGACTTGCGATGTCGAACACGAAACGAAAGCCGGCGGCGATGAACGCGGCCAGCACGAGGCCCATGCCGAGGGTGAACAGCGACAGCGTCTGGTGGCCCGGAATGAAGCGATCGAACGCCAGCTGCATCGCCATCGGCGTCGCGAGGCCGAGCAGCGCGGAGGCCAGCCCCATGGAGGCGGCGAGCGCCGCATCCCACCGGTTGCGCAGCCAGCCGAAGCCGATGAATTGCCGAAACCCGATCGGCCGATCAGGGAATGGCGGATAGAGCATGTGCGCCTGCGGCGCCAGCCGCGCCGCCAGCTTGGCGTCGACCGGCTTCGGCCTGGCGTGCTCCGCCTCGATCATCACCCAGCGCTTCGCGTCGGTCGGGATCAGCGCCACCGGGCGCCGCGCGTCGTCGAGGAAACCGATCAGCGGGCCGAGATCCTGCTGCAGCCAGTCGCCGCTCAGCAGCACCTGCCGGTTGCGCAACCGCACCGCGCGCGCCGCGTCGTCGACATTGCGCGCCCGCGACAGCTGCTCGCGCTGCCGGTTGGTGAAGTCGAGCCCGAGCTTGCTCGCAATGGTGACGAACGGCGCGACGAACGGCTCGTCGCCGAGAGGCTCGGCGGCCGCTTGCGGCGCGATCTTGCCCAGCACCGCGTCGAACCGCGTGAAGGCGCGATTGACGGTGCGGGTGGTGCGGGCCATCCGGCCCTCGACCGCATGGCGCAACGCGTCCTGGCGAGTGTCGTGCGCGCGCCGGACAAGCGAAAACAAGGTGGCGTGGGTGAACTCCAGCAGGCGCTGCCATTCCGACAGGCGAAGAATATCGGCGGTGCCGACCGCATGAACGTCGCAGGGCCTCGCCGGCGAGATCCAGATGCCGCCGGCCACGGCTGCCACCTGCCGGCGGTTCATGCCGGCGACCGGCACGCCGCCACAGCACGACAGGTCGGCGCCCAGCGCCGTCAACCAGACCACGCCGCCACGGGTCATGAGCGCGGCTTCGCCGGCGGCCCTCGCCTGTTCGCCGGGCGCGTACGTGACGATATCGAGCGGCGCCGGGCCGACCATGCGGCTCACGGCGGCGCTCAGATGACTAAGCCACCCGTCGATGGATGCGGCCACCGCGTTGTGCTGCTGCTCGGAGCCTTTGGCCTGGATGGCCAGCGTGTCGGTGCGGATGGCGGCGATCGCGCTGGTCTCGACCGCCACCGCCGTCACCAGCAGATCGTCCGCCACCACGATCGGCGCGATGTACTCGCCGCTGCCGAGTTCGCACAGGAACATGCGCCCCGACAGTTCGTCGCCGCTCTTCACGGTGAGATAGATCTCGACCCGTCCGGCGGCAATGACGTGGCCTTGCCGGGTTTCGCTGAGCGCCAGGGCCTCGCCGGGCTCGAGATTGATACTGGGCGCGGCCGCGAACGGCGCGGCCAGCATCCCGTCACTCGACGCCAGGGTCAGCACAGGCGAGCGGGGCGTCATCATGCCTCGACCTGCTTCTGGTAATGGCGATGCGCCGCCATCAGGGCGGTGTGGCGGCCACGCTCGACAATGCGGCCCTCGTCCAGAACGATGATTTCATCGCAATCGCGCAGGGTCGAAATGCGGTGCGAGATCAGGACGCAGGTGCAGCCACGGCGGCGGATGTTGTCGATGATCCCCTGTTCGGCGATGGAATCCAGCGAACTCATCGCTTCATCGAACACGATCAGCACCGGATCGACCGCAAGCGCCCGGGCGATGGCAAGGCGCTGACGTTCGCCCGCGCTGAAATTGCGGCCATTGTCGTCGACGCGCGTCTCGTAGGCCATCGGACGCGACGCGATCATTTCGTGCACCATCGCGTCCTGGGCCGCCGCCACCACGCGATCCTCGCTGATGGTCAGATCCCACATGGTGAGGTTCTCGCGCACCGTACCGCCGAACAGCGTGGTGGTCTGGTCCACATAGGCCACCGCCGAGCGCAACACCGGCGCCGACAGCCGGGCGAGATCGATCCCATCGATCCGGATCACGCCGTCGCGCGGAGTCATCAGGCCAACCATCAGCCGGGCGAGCGTGGACTTTCCGCTGCCCGTGGCGCCCGTGATGGCGACGCGACCGCCGGCCGGCACTTTCAATGAAATGTCGCACAGGAACGGCGCCGTCACCGTCGTGTAGCCGAAGCTCAGGCCCTTGAGATCGAGGGCGCCATGCAGCGCCGGGATGACGCCCGACTCTTCAGGCGCCTCGAGAATAGGATCGACGCGCTGCCGGCCGACGTCGCCGAGCCGGTCGATATGGCCCCTCGCCTGCTGCAATTGCGCGGTCAGTCCCATCACGCTGGTGACGGGCGCGTTGAAATTGGCCATCAGCGCCTGGAACGCCACCAGCATGCCGATGCTGACGGTGCCTTGCATCACGCCCACGCCGCCGATGAACACGATGCAGGCACCGGCGATCGTGCCGAGCAGGATTGGCAAGCCAGCCAGCAGCTTCTGCCAGAACGCCATGGCCTGCTCGGCGCTGACCACTTTGGCGTGCTCGCCGGCCCAGCGCCGGAAGAACAGGTTGTCGGCGCCGCTGGCGCGGTAGGTGTCGAGATTGGCGAAGCCGTGGATCATAGTCGATTGCATGCGGGCTTCGTCCTGCAGCATGCGTCGATTTGCGTCCGACAGTCTTCGCTGCAACCAGACCAGCAGCCCCAGATTGAGAGCCGCGAATGCGATCACCACCAGCGCCAGCGGCACGTTGTAGGCCAGCATGACCAGCGCGTAGATCACGATCGACAGCAGGCCGATGAACGTGACCGCGAGACTGCCCGACAGCAGGCCGGTCAGGCGGTCGCTGACCATGAGGCGGTTGGTGATTTCGCCGCTGTTGCGCTGGGCGAAGAACGCCATCGGCAAGCGAAGGATGTGCCACAATACGCGGCCACTGGTGTCAACGCCGAGCTTGACCTGGAACCGCGCCAGCGTGCGCTGTTGCAGGAAGGTCAGCAGTCCCTTCGTCAGCGCGATCGCCGCAATGCCGCCGATCAACCACCACAGCCAGCGCGACAATCCCGCAATCATGTAGTAGTCGACGAACGCACGCTGCAGGCCGGGGATCAACAGGCCCGGCACCACCAGCAGGAAGCCGCCGAGCACGGCGGCCAGGATCGGTGCCTTGACGCCCGGCAGGGTCTGGCGAATGCTGCGCACAAAATCTGGCGCGGCACCGCCCGGCACGAAATCCGCGCCCGGCTTGAGCACGAGGATCACACCGGTGAAGGCCCGCTCGAAGTCTTGCGCGGTGATCACGCATGGCCCGGTCGCCGGATCGTTGATCCAAACCTTCTCGCTGGTGCGGCGCTCCACCACGACGAAGTGGTTGAACTCCCAGAACACGATGCAGGGCAGAACTGCCTCGACGAGATCGCCGGGAGCAACCGTGTAGCCGCTGCCCTCGAGGCCATAGCGCGCCGCGGTGAGCAGCAGGTTGTTGGCGCTGGTCCCGTCGCGATTGACGCCCGCGACCTCGCGCAACTCTTCGATCGGCACCCATCGGCCGTAGTAGCCCAGCAGAACCGCGAGACACGCGACACCGCACTCGGCCGCCTCGTATTGCAGGATGGTGGGCGTGGTGTGCTCAGAGGCGCCGGCAACCCTGTAGCGTACGGCCGCAACCTTGTTGCGCAGCACCTGCAAGGCGTATGCGACCAGAAGCGTCGCGCACGCCGCCTGCACCACGCGCCCTGCCGCGCCGATGATCCAGTTCTTCCGTTGAGGCAGCGTCGTCACGAACCGCTTCCCAGAACCTGTCGCAGCGGCGGGATCAACAGGCTCAGAACCGGCAACGACATGGTCTCGATGTCGCTGCCAACCGTCGTGCCGGCATTGATGCTGAGATCAGGGCCGCGCGACGACGACCAGCGATAGCCGCTCGGCGTGTCCCTCGCGGCGAACAAATCCACTACGACTTCGTAAGGCGCGCCGTCCTTGGCGAGCGACTGTCCGAGTTGCCGGTTCTTCAGCGTGCGGTACATGCCTTCCGCGGTCGCCGGCACCTCCGCCACGGTGCGGACGCGGCCTTCGATGAAGCCGAACTCTTCGCGCCGCACCGTCGAGGGCGACAGGCGCACGTTCATGCCGGGACGGACCTTCTTGCCGTCGTTCGACGGCACATAGACAACCGCATAGAGTGGCCCGATCGGGTCCTTGCCATCCTTCGGCAACGCCTCGGCGACCTTGTCGGGAATCAGCGAGAACAAGGCGGCGTTGCGATCGACGATTTCGCCCGGATTGACCTTGAGTTCGATGACAGTGCCGTCGTATGGGCTCAGCACCACGCTCTGGCGAGCGAGCTTCTCGCGTAGCGTGCGGATCTTCCGCTCGGCGGCCGCAACCTTCAGTTCGACATTGAGGCGTTCGCGCTCGTCGTCGGTCTGCGCCTTGGTGGCCTCGAAATCGAGGTTGCGAATGCCGTCCTGCGCCTGCGCGCGCTGCGCTTCCGCCTTGCCGATCTCGACACGGGTCTCGAGCGCGCTCTTGCGCGTGAGGATCTGCTTGTCCATCAGCACGGCGTCGCCCTTGGCGATATCGTCGAGCCAGCCGAGCTGCTTTTCAAGAAACGCGATATCGTCCTTGTAGCCCTGCCGGCGCTGCGCGATCGAGGCGGCGAGCGTTGGCCCGCGGCGCTCCTGGAATTTCACGATCTGGTCGCGTTCACCTACGGCGTCGCGGTATTCGGCTTCCGCGTTGATCAGGTCTTCGCGAATCTCCGGCTGATCGAGCCGCGCCACCGCCGCGCCGGCCTTGATCTTGTCGCCGACCGCCACGCTGAAGCTCAACAGACGCCCGGGATTGTCGGCGGTGACGTCGAGCAGGCCGCCCGGCGATAGCAAAATGCCCTGACCCGGCACCGTGACCGGCACCGTCAGGACGATGCTCCAGATCAGGCCACCGACGACGAGACCCGCAAGCGCCAGCAGCGCGACCCAGGTCGGACGTCCGACAATACGGAGCCCCTGGTCGAGCCGCTCCGGCGCCGACAACCTCTCGAGTGCTGCTTCGCGAAAAATGCCCTCGTTCGCCATGCC
>JAEWHT010000247.1 GCA_023387695.1 Pseudomonadota bacterium
CCGACCGAGGTGCTCTCGATCGGCCAGACCGTGAAGGTCAAGATCATCAAGATCAACCACGAGACGCACCGCATCTCGCTGGGCATGAAGCAGCTGCTGGACGATCCGTGGCAGGGCATCGAAGCCAAGTACCCGCTGGGTGCCCGCTTCACCGGCCGCGTCACCAACATCACCGACTACGGTGCGTTCGTCGAGCTCGAGCCGGGCATCGAAGGCCTGATCCACGTCTCCGAGATGTCGTGGACCAAGAAGAACATGCACCCCGGCAAGATCGTGTCGACCTCGCAGGAAGTCGACGTGCAGGTGCTGGAAGTCGATTCCGTCAAGCGCCGTATCTCGCTCGGCCTCAAGCAGACCATGCGCAACCCGTGGGAGGTCTTCGTTGAAGGTCACCCGACCGGTTCGACCGTCGAAGGCGAAGTCAAGAACAAGACCGAGTTCGGTCTGTTCCTGGGCCTCGAAGGCGACGTCGACGGCATGGTTCATCTCTCCGACCTCGACTGGAAGCTTCCGGGCGAGCAGGTGATCGACAACTACAAGAAGGGCGACATGGTCAAGGCCGTGGTGCTCGATGTGGACGTCGAGAAGGAGCGCATCTCGCTCGGCATCAAGCAGCTCGAAGGCGACCCCTTCGCCGAGCCGGGCGATGTCAAGAAGGGCGCGGTCGTGACCTGCGAAGTGCTCGAAGTGAAGGAAAGCGGCATCGAAGTGAAGATTGCCGGTACCGACTTCACCACCTTCGTCAAGCGCTCGGAGCTCGCGCGTGACCGCAACGACCAGCGCGCCGAACGCTTCGCCGTCGGTGAGAAGGTCGATGCCCGCGTGATCCAGTTCGACAAGAAGGCCCGCAAGGTCCAGGTGTCGATCAAGGCGCTCGAAGTTGCCGAAGAGAAGGAAGCCATCGCGCAGTACGGCTCCTCCGATTCGGGAGCGACGCTGGGCGACATTCTCGGCACCGCGCTCAAGAACCGCGACAGCAAGTAAGCGAAACCAAGGTTTTGCTGACATCAAAGCCCCGGCGCAAGCCGGGGCTTTTTTGTTTGTTGCGGCATCCTCCGCTGTCGTCCCGGGGCGCGCGAAGCGCGAGCCCGGGACCCATAACCACAGGAAGTGATTTGGCGAAGACTCGGAGTTGTCTGTCTGTGCGACAACTTCTCCCTGTGGTTATGGATCCCCGCCTTCGCGGGGATGACGAATGAGTTCGTGGCGACTTCCTCGACCGTCATGAGGCCTTGTTTTCTTCAAA
The DNA here is from genome assembly GCA_023387695.1 of Pseudomonadota bacterium. GTDB lineage: Bacteria > Pseudomonadota > Alphaproteobacteria > Rhizobiales > Xanthobacteraceae > Bradyrhizobium. Next base: position 1,247 of record JAEWHT010000247.1, read on the forward strand.
TTGCGCCGCAATTGATGTATCCAGACAAGCCATTGGTCACGTTGTGACGGCACAACGCCAGCGGCCTTTATTTGGAGATATTCCGATGTCGCTCGATTCTGACATCATCGTCGATCGCCGCAGGATCCGCCGCAAGCTGACGTTCTGGCGCGTCGTCGCTGCGCTGATCGCGATCGCCGCGATCGCAGGTTTTGCGCTGATCGCGACGCCGGGCGCGCGCGGCACCTTCGCCTCCGCCGGCGCAATCGCGCGGGTGCAGATCGACGGCCTGATCCGGAGCGATTCTGAGCGTACACAGGCGCTGGAGCGGCTGGAGAATTCTCAGGCCGCAGCCGTCATCGTGCACATCAACTCGCCCGGCGGCACCACCGCCGGCTCCGAGCAGCTCTATGATTCATTGACGCGCCTGAAGGCGAAGAAGCCGCTGGTTGTCGTGGTCGAGGGTCTTGCGGCCTCCGGCGGTTACATCACCGCGATCGCCAGCGACCACATCATCGCCCAGCAGAGCTCGCTGGTCGGCTCGATCGGTGTGCTGTTCCAGTTTCCCAATTTCAGTGAGCTGTTGAAGACTATCGGCGTCAAGGTCGAGGAAGTGAAGTCCACGCCGCTGAAGGCCGCGCCCAACGGTTTTGAGCCGACCAGCCCCGAGGCGCGCGCCGCGCTGGATGCGCTGGTCAAGGATTCCTACGCCTGGTTCAAGGATCTGGTGAAGCAGCGCCGTGGCATGGATGACACGCAGCTCGAAAAAGTCGTCGATGGCCGCGTCTTCACCGGACGCCAGGCGATCGATCTCAAGCTGATCGATCAGCTCGGTGACGAGAAAACTGCCGTGACCTGGCTCGAGGAGCAGAAGGGCGTCAAGAAGGGTCTCAACGTGCGCGACTACAAGCTCGAACCGCGTTTTGGCGACCTGACGTTCCTTAAGACGGCGGCCTCAGTGACGCTGGAAGCGCTTGGATTCAGCGCGATTGCGCATCAAATCGCACAAACCGGCGTTGCGCAGGCGGTTGATCGCGCCGGGTTGGACGGAATGCTGGCTCTCTGGCAGCCGGCTGCGTCGAATTGACCTGAAAAGGCGGGAACCAGGCGAGGCTCAGACCTTTTTCCCGTCTGGCGGGTAGCCGTGCAGCCCGCTTTTTCGGCAAATGTCACGTAATTTCACGACGCTCAATCTTGATTTAGCGTCTTGACAGATCACGGTATTTTCACGGAAATGGTCATCCGCACGCTTCCGGGTCCTATTCCTCGATGATCAAATCCGAACTTGTTCAGCGTATCGCCGAGCACAACCCGCATCTGTACCAGCGGGATGTCGAGAACATTGTGAATGCGATTCTCGAGGAAATCGTAGCAGCCCTCGCACGCGGTGACCGCGTCGAGCTGCGCGGTTTTGGTGCCTTCTCGGTCAAGCATCGCCCCGCGCGCGCCGGCCGCAATCCGCGCACCGGCGCCCATGTCCCTGTCGATCAGAAGAGCGTACCGTTCTTCAAGACCGGCAAGGAAATGCGCGAGCGGCTCAACCGCGATCATCCGGATCCTGGCGCGCCCGATTAAGTCTGTCGTCCGGGCTTTACCTGATAGCCGCATGATGCGGCAGCAAGCTTGATTCAAAACGAGCGATCGCGATGCGAAAGTTCCTGACCGCGCTGATCGTGATTCCGCTGGCTCTGGTCCTGGTGACCTTTGCGGTGGCCAACCGGCATTTCGTCACCGTCTCATTCGATCCCTTCATGGCGGCCGATCCGGCACTCTCCGTGACGCTGCCATTGTTCCTGTTGCTCATCCTCGTGGGTGCCGTGGGCGTCGTCGCCGGCGGATGCGCCGTCTGGTTCGGCCAGCGGCACTGGCGGCGCGCTGCACGCCGGAATGAGGCGGATGCGCGGGCCGCCCAGGTCGAATTGGCCGGCCTCCGGGCTCAGGCGGCCGCAGCCAGACCCGAGGCCCAGCGCCTCCCTGTGCCCTCTGGGGTGGGCCTTTATGGGCCCGTCGGGCGAGACAAGCAGCGCGCGACGTTGTAGAAGCGGCCCGACTGAAAACCCTGTTTTCCGGCCGCTGACGTGCGGCCTTCACCCGCTTTGAGACCATGTCCCTGCTCGTCAAAATCTGCGGCCTGTCGACGCACGAGACGCTGGAAACAGCGCTCGATGCGGGCGCCGACATGGTGGGGTTCGTGTTCTTCCCGCCATCGCCCCGGCATGTCTCGCTGGAGACGGGGCACGAGCTCGGCCGGCAGGTGAAACGGCGCGCACTCAAGGTGGCGCTCACGGTGGATGCCGACGATGCCACGCTGGACAACATCATGGACGCGCTGTCGCCGGACATCTTCCAGCTCCACGGCAAGGAGAGCGTGGCGCGGCTGCGCGATATCAAGCAGCGGTTCGGCCGCCCGGTGATGAAGGCGGTGCCGGTCGCGACCGCGGCCGATCTCGCCGTGCTGCCCGGCTATGCCGCGATCGCCGACCGCATCCTGTTCGATGCGCGCGCGCCGAAGGATGCAACCCGGCCCGGTGGTCTCGGCGCGCCGTTCGACTGGCAATTGCTGCAAAACCTGCAGCTCGATCTCCCGTACATGGTCTCGGGCGGACTTCACGCCGACAACGTCGCCGAAGCCCTGCGCATCACCCGTGCCGGTGGCGTCGACGTGTCCTCCGGAATCGAAAGCGCTCCTGGCGTGAAAGATCCGGAGCTGATCAAGGCCTTCATTCGCGCCGCGCGCGCCACTCAAGAGTTGAGCGTTCGATGAACATCGCCAAACCAAATTCCTATCGCAGCGGGCCCGACGAGCGCGGTCATTTCGGCATTTTCGGCGGACGTTTCGTCGCCGAAACGCTGATGCCGCTGATCCTCGATCTGGAGAAGGCCTACACAGCGGCCAAGGCCGATCCCGGCTTCCAGACCGAGATGAACGGCTATCTCAAGACCTATGTCGGCCGGCCTTCGCCGCTGTATTTCGCCGAGCGTCTCACCGAGCATCTCGGCGGCGCCAAGATTTACCTCAAGCGCGAAGAGCTGAACCACACCGGTTCGCACAAGGTGAACAACGTGCTCGGCCAGATCATGCTGGCGCGGCGCATGGGCAAGAAGCGCATCATCGCCGAGACCGGCGCCGGTCAGCACGGCGTCGCCACCGCAACGCTGTGCGCGCGGTTCGGGCTCGAATGCGTGGTCTATATGGGTGCCGTCGACGTCGAGCGGCAGCAGCCCAACGTGCTCCGCATGGAGCTGCTGGGCGCAACGGTGGTTCCGGTGCAGTCGGGCACGCGGACGCTGAAGGATGCGATGAACGAGGCGCTGCGCGACTGGGTCACCAACGTGCACAACACCTTCTACTGCATCGGCACGGTCGCGGGCCCGCATCCATATCCGACGCTGGTGCGCGACTTCCAGTCGATCATCGGCAACGAAACGAAGACTCAGATGCAAGAGGTCGAGGGGCGCCTGCCGGATTCGCTGGTTGCCTGCATCGGTGGTGGCTCCAACGCAATGGGCCTGTTCCATCCCTTCCTCGATGATCCCTCGGTCGAGATCTTCGGCGTCGAGGCGGCGGGCCATGGCCTGACGCAGCTGCATGCGGCCTCGATCGCCGGCGGCCGTCCGGGCGTGTTGCACGGCAACCGCACCTATCTCCTGATGAACGAGGACGGCCAGATCCAGGACGCGCATTCGATCTCGGCCGGCCTCGACTATCCCGGCATCGGTCCCGAGCATTCCTGGCTGCACGAGATCGGTCGCGTGAACTATCTGTCGGCGACCGACGATGAGGCGTTGGCCGCATTGCAATTGCTGACGCGGCTCGAAGGCATCATCCCCGCGCTCGAGCCGGCACATGCCATCGCCAGGGTGATGGAGCTCGCGCCGAAGCGACCGAAGGATCATCTGATGGTCGTCAATCTCTCCGGCCGCGGCGACAAGGACGTCCCGCAAGTCGGCGAAATCCTGAAGGGCAAGACCAAGTGAGGCGAGTGTCGCACTCTCTTCACCTCTCCCCGTCGGGGAGAGGTCGGCTGCGAAGCAGTCGGGTGAGGGGCCTCTCCGCTCACTCGAACCTTAATGAGGTCTCGATGAGCTCGAGGACGCCCTCGATGTTTTCGTACACGTCCGTATTCGAGACACGAAGGACGAAGAATCCGCAGCCTTCAAGGACTTCGGTCCTGGCTTTGTCGCGCTCAATTTCCGCCGGGCTGGAATGCGTGACGCCATCGACTTCAATGATCAGCTTTCCGTCCAGAGTCACGAAATCGACGACGTACCGGTCGACCGGATGCTGGCGGCGAAACTTCCAGCGCGCGAGCTGCCTGTTGCGCAGCGCCTGCCAAAGCTTCGCTTCGGCACTTGTCTGCGACTCGCGGAGCTTTCGCGCTCTCGACTTGAACCTCTCCATCCCCCTCACCCGGCTGCTTCGCAGCCGACCTCTCCCCGTCGGGGAGAGGTATAGCACGGCGACCGCCAAATCATGACCACGCGTATCGACACCCGTTTCGCTGAGCTAAAAAAAGCTGGCCGCGCGGCCTTCGTCACCTATGTGATGGCCGGCGATCCCGATCCGGCGACGTCGCTCGAGATCGTCAAGGCGCTCTCGACATCAGGCTCCGACGTCATCGAGCTCGGCATTCCCTTCACCGATCCGATGGCGGATGGGCCGTCGATCCAGGCCGCTGGGCTCCGTGCGCTCAAGGTCGGCATGACGCTGAAGAAGACGCTCGGTCTCGTGCGCGACTTCCGCAAGGGCGACAACGCCACGCCGCTGGTGCTGATGGGCTATTACAATCCGATCTACATTTACGGCGTCGACAAGTTTTTGGCTGATGCCAAGGCGGCCGGCGTTGATGGCCTGATCATCGTCGATTTGCCGCCCGAGGAAGACGACGAGCTCTGCATTCCCGCGTTGAAGGCGGGACTGAACTTCATTCGCTTGGCGACCCCGACCACCGACGACAAGCGCCTGCCTGCGGTGCTCGCGAACACGTCAGGCTTTGTCTATTACGTTTCCATCGCCGGCATCACCGGTGCAGCGGCAGCGGACGCGAATGTCGTCGGGGACGCTGTCGCGCGCATCAAGCGGCACACCAAGCTACCGATCTGCGTTGGTTTTGGCATCCGCACGCCCGAGGCGGCGCGCGCCATTGCCGAAAAGGCCGATGGTTCTGTGGTCGGCACCGCGTTGGTCGACGCGCTCAAGAACAGCCTCGACTCCGAAGGTCGGGCCACCGCCAAAACCGTTAACGCCGTGGCTGAGCTGACGGCGGCTCTGGCCCAGGGTGTTAAGGCTGCGAAACAAGCGGCCCAATAGGCCATAATTCCGCTTCTTGGGTAGACGACACGGCGACTTGCCGGGCAAAGGCCCGGCCGCCATATATCCCTTCAGGCGATCCCCCAGCGGGATCGCACATCGGAGCAAACCATGAACTGGCTTACCAATGTGGTCCGGCCGAAGATCCGCAACATGCTGCGGCGGGAGACGCCGGAGAATTTGTGGATCAAGTGCCCGGATTCCGGACAGCTCGTGTTCTACAAGGACGTCGAGGCCAACCAGTTCGTCATCCCCGGCTCGAACTACCACATGCGCATGGGCGCGGTGGCGCGTCTGAAGTCGATCTTCGACAACGAGACCTGGTTCGACGTGGCCCTGCCCGACGTCACGCCCGATCCGCTGAAGTTTCGCGACGAGAAGAAATATGTCGACCGCATCAAGGATGCCCGCGCGCGAACTAACCTCAACGACGCGGTCAAGGTCGGCTACGGCAAGCTCGAAGGTGCCGGTGTCGTCGTCGCCGTGCAGGATTTCGATTTCATGGGCGGCTCGCTCGGCATGGCCGCAGGCGAAGCCCTCGTGCGCGGGCTTGAGCTCGCGGTCGAGAAGAAGTCGCCGTTCATCGTGTTCGCCGCATCGGGCGGCGCGCGCATGCAGGAAGGCATCCTGTCGCTGATGCAGATGCCGCGCACCACAGTGGCGGTGCAGATGCTGCGTGAAGCCAAGCAGCCCTATATCGTCGTGCTGACCAACCCGACCACTGGCGGCGTCACCGCGTCCTACGCGATGCTGGGCGACGTGCAGATCGCCGAGCCCGGCGCGCTGATCGGCTTTGCTGGCGCGCGCGTGATCGAGCAGACCATCCGCGAAAAGCTCCCCGAGGGCTTCCAGCGCGCTGAATATCTGAAAGAGCACGGCATGGTCGACATGGTCGTGCATCGTCACGAATTGCGTCCGACCCTGGCGCGGCTCTGCCGTCTGCTGACCAGGGCGCCGGCGCAGGAGAACGCGTCCAAGCCGACGCAGCCTGTCGTCAGCCCGGCGCAGATCGTATCGGCCGCTGAGACGGCCCCGGCTGCGCCCCACGCGTGAACGCGTCGTCTGACAGTGCAAAGCCGTCGCTCGATCAATTGATCGGGCGGTTGTCGGCCCTGCATCAGAAGCGCATCGATCTCGGGCTGGAGCGGATGCACCGCCTGCTCGAGCGGCTCGACCATCCCGAGCGCAAGCTGCCGCCGGTGATCCACGTCGCCGGCACCAACGGCAAGGGTTCGACGGTCGCCTATCTGCGCGCGACGCTGGAGGCCGCCGGCCTGCGCGTCCACGCCTACACCTCGCCGTATCTCGTCCGCATCAACGAATGTTTTCGCATTGGTCGCGTCGGTGGCGGCGTGCTGGTTTCCGACGATGAGTTGCAGGCGGCACTCGAAGAGGTCGAGCGCGTCAATGCCGGCGAACCTGCGACCGTGTTTGAGCTGAAGACCGCGGCCGCCTTTCTTCTGTTTGCGCAAAATCCTGCCGATGCCGTGCTGCTCGAAGTCGGCCTCGGCGGCCGGCTCGATTCGACCAATGTCGTCGATACGCCTGCGGCCTGCGTGATCACGCCCGTCAGCATGGACCACATGGATTTTCTCGGCGACACCCTGGCCTTGATCGCCGGAGAGAAAGCCGCGATCATCAAGCGTGGCGTGCCCGTGATTTGTGCCGAGCAGACGGGCGAGGCGATGGCTGTCATCGAAGCCCAGGCCAAGCGCATGCGCGCGCCGCTGTTTGCCGCGAACGAGAGCTGGCACGTCAATGTCGAGCACGGCCGTCTGGTCTATTCCGACGAACGTGGCCTGATGGACCTCGCCGCGCCACGCCTGTTCGGGCGCCATCAGTTCGACAATGCCGGCCTTGCGATCGCGACGCTGCGCGCGATCCAGACTTTCAAGGTCAATCAGACTGCGTTCGAGGCCGGCATCGTCGGCGCCGAATGGCCGGCACGGATGCAGCGTCTCACCTCCGGCGAGTTGCTGGCCTGGGGGCCGCAAGGCAGCGAGATCTGGCTCGATGGCGGACACAATGCCGAAGGCGGTCGTGTGGCGGCTGCCGCGCTCGGGGACCTCGAAGAGCGGGTGTCGCGGCCGCTGGTCGTGATTGCCGGCATGATGGCCAACAAGAATGCGCAGGCGTTTCTCGCCAATTTCTCCGGCTTGACCCGTCACATCATCGCGGTGCCGATCCCCGATACCGAGAACGCGATGCCGGTCGATCGCCTTGCCGATGCCGTCCGCAGCCTCGGCATGCGCGTCGAGATCGCCGCAGGCGTCGAAGCCGCGCTGCGTTCCCTGTCGAAGCTCGCCTACGAGGTGCCACCGCGCATCCTGATCACAGGTTCGCTGTATCTCGCCGGCCATGTGCTCGGTCTCAACGGCACGCCTCCTGCATAGACTGTCTCGTGTCCCGGACAAGCGAAGCGCAGATCCGGGACCCAGAATGCCGCAACATGGGCCCCGGCTCTGCAGCGCACCGCTGAAGACGCGCTGCGCTGTGTCCGGGGCAGGAGAGACCAACAATGCGTTTTGCCGCGATTGCCGACGTCCACGGAAACTATCTCGCGCTGGAGGCGGTGCTCGCCGACATCCGCGCCCAAGGCGTCTCCGACATCGTCAATCTCGGCGACATGCTGAGCGGCCCGCTCGATGCAAAGCGCACCATCGAGATGCTGATGCCGCTCGACGCCGTGCACGTACTCGGCAATCACGACCGCTATTTGCTCGATCGTCCGCCAGAGAAGATGGGCTCGTGGGATCGCCCCGCGCACGCGCAGCTCAATGCCGCGCAACTCGACTGGCTGCGCACGCAGCCGATGACGCGCGTGTTTCACGATCAGGTCTTCCTCTGCCATGCGACGCCCGAGAATGACGAGATCTACTGGCTCGATACCGTGCTCCCCGACGGCACGGTCGCGCTATCGCCACTCGATCGCATTGAGCAGCTCGCGCAGGGCGTGACGCAATCCCTGATCCTCTGCGCCCACACCCACCTGGCGCGCGCGGTGCGGCTTCGCGACAACAGGCTGATCGTCAATCCCGGCAGCGTCGGCAGCCCCGGCTATCGCGACGTGCATCCGTTCCCGCATCTGGTCGAAGCCGGCACGCCGCACGCGCGCTATGCGATCCTCGAACTTGTTCACGATGCCTGGCAGGTGACGTTCCGTCAGATCGCCTATGACCATGAAACGATGGCCGCGCTTGCCCGCCGCAACAATCAGCCGGAGCTCGCGAACGCGTTGGCGACGGGGTGGATCAAGTAGCCGCGCTTGTCATTCCGGGCTCACGCTTCGCGTGCCCCGGAATGACAACCAGCACGGTCCAAAAACAAAACGGCCGGCGTGATGCCGGCCGTTGCAAAACACTTCGTCGCGAGGTGGATCAAACCGCGGAGGTGATCCACTGCTGAAGTTTCGCCTTCGGCGCTGCGCCGACTTGGCGGGAGGCCATCTCGCCACCCTTGAAGATCATCAGGGTCGGGATCGACATCACGCCATACTTCGACGCGGTCTTCGGGCTCTCGTCGACGTTGAGCTTCACGATCTTGACCTTGTCGCCCATTGCGCCGGCGATCTCGTCGAGCGCGGGTGCGATCATGCGGCAGGGGCCGCACCACTCGGCCCAGAAATCGACGACCACGGGGCCGTTCGCCTTGAGCACTTCGGCTTCGAAATCGGCGTCGGAAACTTTGCTAACGGCCATTGGAGTACCTCACTCGGTTCAAAGAGAATCGGCGCGACCTGGAATCGCGCCGCGGATCATGGCGTCAACCTATGAACGGCCCCTTGCCGGGTCAAGGAGGCTCACACTGAGATGAAGGGATGCCAGCGCCGCGTCCAGCGCGGGGGCTGAAACCTCCATATATTCAAGGGCTTCGGTCCAGAGCAGGACGGCCCGGATCGGCTTTTGGGGATAAAGCCTGGAAAGCACCGCCCGGTACAGCGCCAGCTGGCGGACATAGGTGGCCGGTGCCTCGGCGGCGCTCTTGGGCGCCGTCTGGTTGGTCTTGAAATCGACGATCAAAACCTCGTCCGGCGTCACCACCAGCCGGTCGATCTGCCCCGACACGAGCGCCGGCGGGCGGCCCGGTCGGTCGAGCTTGCCGACGATCGCGACCTCCGCCCGGCTGCCGGCGGCAAAGACGGTCGCGAATCGCGGTTCGGCGATCAATGCGAGCACTTTTTCGGCCAGCATGGCGCGGTCGGCCTCGGTCCAGTCCGCGGCATTGCGGGTCATGAAGCCGAGCGCGGCCTCGCGCCGGCGCTCGCTGACGATGTCGGGGAGGGATTGCAGGAGACGGTGCACCAACGTGCCGCGCTGGAGCGCCAGAGCGCGCGACTTCAGTGATTCGCCTGATCGCACGCTGCGGCCTTCCTCGGCCGACTGGCCGGAAGGGCGCACCGCATCGTCCTCGATGATCTCGCGCGGTGCGGGCGTCCGCAGCCAGTCCGGCAAAGCGATCGTTTGGTCCACGGAGGCCGCCGGCGTGCCGAGCGCCGCGATGTCCTGCGGTCGGGCGAATCGGGTCACCTTGCCGAGCGGCGTCTCGATCGTTTCTTTTTCCAGCCCAGAGCCCGTGAGCCCGGTGTCGATCAAATCGTACCAGCTCAGCTTTCGCACCGTTTTTCTGTTGCCTGGTAGGCAGCCACCAACGATTAATCGGTCAGCCGCGCGCGTCATCGCGACATAGAGCAGACGGCGATATTCGTCCTCGGTCTCCTCGATCATTGCGTCGCGAGCGTCGGCGACTGGCTTGGGATCATCCGCCTTGCGTCCGGCCCAGACCACCACCTCGCCGCCATTACCGCGCGGCACATGAATTAGTTGCAGCCGCTGAGACTCGGCTGGGGAAGATGTGGTGTCGACCATGAACACGACGGACGCCTCGAGGCCCTTGGCGCCGTGCACGGTCATCACCCGCACCTCGTCGCGCGTGATCTCCATGTCGCGCTTCACCTCGGTATCGGCGGAACGAAGCCACGCCATGAATCCCTGCAGCGAAGCCGGGGCCTTGCGCTCGCAGTTCAGCGCCAGCTCCAGGAATTCATCGAGCGCATCGTTGGCCTCGTGGCCGAGCCGGCGCAGGATGCGCGCGCGGCCGCCGTCGCCGCCGAGCAGCCAGGCGTAGAAGGCAAACGGCGTCTCCTCGCGCGCGCGAATCTCGCAGGCTTCAAGGCGCCGCAAGACGGTCGCGAATGTCTCGTTGTCCGCGGCATGCTCGCCGAGCGCGCGGCGCAGCGAGCCCTTGCGGCCATGAGCAAGCGTGAACAGATCGTCGTCATCGAGGCCGAACAGCGGGCTCTTCAGCGCCACAGCCAACGCAAGATCGTCCTGCGGCAGCAGCAGCGCGTCCGCAAGGTTCATCAGATCGATGATCGCGATGTGCTCGGTCAGCTTCAGCCGGTCGGCACCGGCGACGGGCACGTTGGCGTGCTTCAGCGCCTGGATCACCGCGTCGAACGCGTTGCCGCGCCGGCGGACCAGGATCAGCATGTCGCCATAGCGCAGCGGCCGCCGCTCGCCTTCATGTCCGGTCATCGTGCCGCTCTCGACTAGCCGCTTGATCTCGGTCTGGATGCGGCGCGCGAGCTTGACCTCGGGACTGGTCACGGCGACGCCGTCGAACGGCGCGCGCCAGCCCTCGATTTCCTGCCGGTCGTCGGCGACCGCGAGATCCCAGAGTTCGACGACGCTCGGGCCGGCATCGCTCAGCGCATTGTGCAGGGGATGGCCGATGTCGATCGAATGGATGCTCTTGTAGATCGCCGGTTCGCGAAACACATGGTCGACGGAATGCAGGATTTCCGCGCCGGACCTGAACGAATAGGTGAAGGCGACCGGATCGAATTTCAGCCCCGCGGAGGTGAACTTGCGATCCAGTTCGCGCTTGCGCTTGTCGAATTCGTGGGGGTCGGCGCCCTGGAACGAAAAGATCGACTGCTTCTCGTCGCCAACGGCGAAGACGGTGCGCTTCAGCCCCTCGCGCGCGCCTTCGCCGGCCGTGAATTCCGAGATGATGTGCGCGACGATGTCCCATTGCCGCGGGCTGGTATCCTGGGCTTCGTCGATCAGAACATGGTCGACGCCGCGGTCGAGCTTGTAATGCACCCAGCCCGCGGAGATGCGATTGAGCATCGCCAGCGTCTTGTCGATGAGATCGTCGTAGTCGAGCAGGCCGCGCTCCTGCTTCTCACGGCGGTAGTGTGCCGCGGCGGCGGTGGCAATGTGCAGGAGAGCCGCGGTGCGGTCGCGTACGGTCAGCGCGCGGCGTTTCTCGATCAAAGCGTCGAGCCGTCGTGCCTCATTGTCGAACAGATGAGCGACGGATGGATGATCCTTACAAAATTGTTTGGTCAACAACGTCTTGCGCGGTTGCTTCTTATCATCGGTCAGGAAGGCGCCAAGATAGGCATCGACTTGCGCGCCCCCCGAGAACGCTTTTGCCGACCGTAAGCAATCGGCTTGGTCCTTTTCGGTCTTGTTTCCATCATCTAGGGCAAAGGCAATCTCATCCCACCGCGATCGTGGGAGGTAGGGGCCGTCGAGAATTTCAGTCTCGACATCCTCAATGCGGTCGTTTGCGCCTACGCCAAGCACGCTCGCCATTTGATCAGCCGCCGTTCCGGCATTTCCGGCCTCATCGGTCCAGGCCATGAAGTGATCGCGGCTGAGGCAAGCCTCGCGTACCACCTCCTTGAAGGTGACGTCGGCGGCACTCGCCATCGCGGTCAGCAGCGCACGGCCGGTGACGCTGTCTGGATCGCGCGCGGCCTCCAAAAACACCTTCAGATTGGCGCGCTCCATCATGTCGGTCTGGTCGCGATCGTCCATCACGGCGAAGCGCGCCGGCACGTTGGCCTCGAACGGGAATTGCTGGAGCAGGCGCGTGCAGAGCGCGTGGATGGTCTGCACCTTCAAACCGCCCGGCGTCTCCAGCGCGCAAGCGAAGAGTTTCCGCGCCTCGCGGCGCAGTTTTCGATCGGGATGGAGGATGCCGACGGCGCGGATCGCGGCGTCGAGCCCGGCATCATCAAGCGTCACCCAATGTCCAAGCGTTGTGAACACGCGCTCGGCCATGTTGGCAGCCGCGGCCTTGGTGAAGGTGATGCAGAGGATTTTTTCCGGCGGCACGCCCGACAGCAGCAGGCGGATCACGCGCTGCACCAGCACATGCGTCTTGCCCGAGCCGGCATTGGCCGACACGAACGCCGATGCAGTCGGATCCGATGCACGCGCTTGCCGCGCGCGCACTTCATCCGGGATGGTGCGCGGCACCTTTACCATTCCTCGATCCCCAGACCGCCGGCCGCGGACCACTCCTTGATCCGGGCGAGATCGTCATAGGCGCCGTAGCGGTTGGTCCACATCGGCAGATTGAGCGAGGTGTAGGGCTGGTTCTCGTCGTCGAAGGCGCGGATCAGCGCCTCCAGCTTGGCGCTTGCTTCGGCGGCTGCCGTATCCGGCGGCTGCGGCTCATCGCTTTGCTTGTATTTGAGCTCGAGGATGCGTTCCTCGCCGGGCGGATTGTTGCCGCTGAGGCGGACATAGACGAGCTGGCTCACCGACGCGCCGGCGTCGATGTCGGGGAAGCCGCCTTCGCGCAGGATCGCGGCCTCAAGCGTGAGCTGCGGCGACAGGCCCATGCGAACCTGCTTGCCGGTCGGCGGCTGGCCGGTCTTGTAATCGAGGATGGCATAGCCGCCGCCCTGGCGCCGCTCGATGCGGTCGGCGCGTGCGGAGAGCTTGAAGCTGCGCTCGTTGTCGAGCCGGATCGAGATCTCGCCACGCGTCTCCGCCGTGATGGCCTCGATCGCGTCGCGGCGCACCGTCTCCCATTCGCCGAACCAGCGGGCGATGCGTTGGAAGCGCGGCCACCACAGCGCGCGCGCCTCGGGCCGCTCCATCAGCGGCGCGAAATATTTCTCGCCGATCGCGCGCAGCACGCGCGCGGGATCGTCGGGCAGATGCGCGGCGAAGGTTTCGGTGAACTCGCCGAGTGCATCATGGATCGCCGAGCCGCGATCGGCGGCGGACAGCGGCATGTCGACGGGATCAAGCGCATCGAGCCGCAAAATGTACTTGGCGTAGATCGTGTAGGGATCGCGCAGCCAGTCCTCGAT